>NZ_CP136862.1:305416-610833 GCF_045689225.1 Methylocapsa polymorpha
CGAGCGGATGATCGGACCTGACGCCACGATCACGCTGGATTTCGCGCTCGCCCGCCTCGCCAATGTGATCGACAAGCTCATTATCTATCCGGCCAATATGGAGAAAAATCTGGACCGGCTCGGCGGCCTCATTCATTCGCAGCGGGTGCTGCTCGCCCTGACCCAGAAAGGCGTCAGCCGCGAGGACGCCTACGCTTTCGTCCAGCGCAACGCCATGCCGGTCTGGCGCGGCGAAGGCGATTTCCTGACGCTTTTGAAAAACGACAAGGACGTGAGCAAGGCCTTGACCGGCGAAGAGCTCGAAGAGCTTTTCGACCTCGGCTATCACTTGAAGAATGTGGATGTCATCTTCAAGCGCGTGTTCGGCTGAGGCTATGAACAGATCCCGTTAGCGGGGAAAGAGCTGATGCGTTAAGTTGATCCTCCTGCTCCAAAGGCGCCCGCAAGAGGATTGAGCCATGGACCACGATCAGCTAGCCGTCCTCCCGATTATCTGGTGGTTTCTTGGCGTCCTCGCGTTCATCATCATGTTGAAATCACGATGACGCGTATTCGAGATAACGCTTAAAAATCAAGGCGCTCTTGAGCGCAGCACGGAAAGAGACCTTATATGCACGCACAAGATCGCATTGGGAATTCGATTGCCGCCATCGTCGCGGACCCGATCCTTCATGCAAAATGGCTGAATACTTTTTCGTTCCTGGAATATGTCGGCTTTCGCAAGATCGTGAAGAGCCAAAGGGCCGAGGCCCTGTCCGCCGCAGTCTTGAACCACGCCCTCGAGGAGGGCCGGCATGCGCTCGGCCTCAAGAAGCTCGCGGTCAAGCTGGGCGGTCTCAGCTTCGATTCCTACGCGCCCGAAACTATGCTCTGCGGCGAGGAGGCCGAGGCCTATTTTCAGGAGCTCGACGGCGCCTGCGACGAGGCCTTCTCCGCTCTGCCAGAGGCGGAGCGCGCCAAGCTCGTCTATTGCTATGTGACCTGGCTCATCGAGCGCCGCGCGCTCGATGTTTACGGCGTCTATAAGCAAGCGCTCGGGGCTTCGGAAATCGCCCGCAAGCTCGACGGCCTTCTCGCCGAGGAAATTAGGCATCTCGCCGAGGTCGAAGCCTGGCTCCAGGCCGGCGACCCTGGCTTTCCGACGCGGTCGAAAGAGTTCGAGGCGGTCGAGGCCAGGCTCTACGACACTTTTGTCGAGGCGCTCGCGCGCGATCTGGCGCAGCGCAAGCCGCTGGCGGCGCCGGTCCCGGCCTGAGCCGCGAGGCCTTACGCCATGCGCACGTCCGAGGCAGAAATCCTCGTCATACCCGGGCTCGGCGGTTCGGGACCTGATCATTGGCAGAGCCGCTGGGAGGCCAAGCTGCCGACGGCGCGCCTCGTCGCGCAAGCCAACTGGAACAGGCCGGAGCTCGAAGCCTGGCGCAACCGCATCGTCGAAGAGACGAAGCGCGCGGCGCGGCCGGCGATCCTTGTCGCCCACAGTCTCGGCGCGCTGGCGGTCGCCCATGCGGCGCCATTGCTTGGAGAAAAGGTGAAAGGCGCCTTTCTCGTCGCGCCGCCTTCCGCCAAGGTTCTAGCCGGCCTCGATACGGTCGATCCCGCCTTCGCCGCTCATGAGATTGAGCGGCTCCCCTTCCCGGCCATCGTGATCGCCAGCCGCGACGACCCTTTCGCGCCTTACGACGAGAGCGAGGCCCTTGCATTCGCCTTGGGCGCGGAGTTGGTCGACGCCGGCCTTTCCGGCCATATCAACAGCGAAAGCGGCCATGGCCCCTGGCCCGAGGGACTGATGCGCTTCGCCGGATTCTTGAAGACGCTGTAAGCCGCGGCCACCACCGCCGAGAAACGCTCAGCGTCGCATGACGGGCGGGACAACCGGCTCAACCCAATAGTCTGGCAAGGGCTCGACCGGCGGGTCAATCAGGATCTCCGTCGCCTCGCCGAAATATGGGCCGTCAATTGGCGGATAATAGGGCCTGAGCGAGCCATCCGGCAGGACTCGGCTGTTGGTGATTGGCACATATCCGCCCGCTCCATCGGGAACGATGCCCGGCGTCGGCGCGATCATCATACAGAAAAAGAAGAAACATGGAGGCATGGTCTTGCTCCCCGTTGGAGTCACCATGCGAAATCGCGACCGGAGGCCATCGGTTCCATTCCGATTTCAATGAGGCTTCAAAATCAAAATCCACACCGAGCGCGCATCGCGGCAAGCTGGAGCCATCGGCGGTGGAGGGTGGGGGCGGTTTGCGCGAATGCGGCGCGAGCCCATGAAAGATACATTTTTTGCGCGAACCGTTGTCCCCACGCTCTACACGCGCTCTACATTCTACAATCCCTACAAGGCTTGGCCGAAGCGCACCGGTTGGCCCTGACCCGAAGTTGCAAGCTCGCCTTCCCACATGACGCGCCTGCCGCGAATGAGCGCGCCAACCGGCCAGCCGACAATCTCTTTCCCATCATAAGGCGTCCAGCCGCAGCGCGAGGCGATCCAGCTATTCTCGATCGTCTTGCGCCGCTTCATGTCGACAATGGTCAGATCGGCGTCATAGCCGACCGCGATCCGCCCCTTGCCGACTATGCCGAAGAGCCGCGCCGGCCCTGCGCTTGTCAGATCGACAAAGCGCGCGAGCGTCAGCCGCCCCGCGTTCACATGATCGAGCATGACCGGAACCAGCGTCTGCACGCCGGTCATGCCGGACGGGCTTTGCGGATAGGGCTTGGCTTTCTCTTCGAGCGTATGCGGGGCGTGATCCGAGCCCAGAATATCGGCTATGCTTTGCGCGACTCCATACCAGAGCCGGTCGCGATGACGGGCGTCGCGGATCGGCGGGTTCATCTGCAATTTGGTCCCGAGCCGCGCATAATCCTCGGCGCTGAAGGTCAGATGATGGCTGGTGACCTCAACGCTCGCGATATCCTTGTGGGCTGAAAGAAAATTAATCTCTTCCGCGGTCGAGACATGAAGAACATGGACCAGCGCGCGCTGCTCCCGCGCGATGCGCAGAAGGCGCTCGGTCGATTTCAACGCCGCGATCTCGTCGCGCCAGACCGGATGCGAGGAGGGATCATTGGCGACGCGCAAAGCCTTGCGCTCGTTTAGGCGAAATTCATCCTCGCAATGGAAGGCCGCCCGCCTGCGCGTCTTTGCGAGGATTGCGGCGACGCCTGCATCCTCCTCGACGAGGAGAGAGCCGGTCGAGGAGCCCATGAAAACCTTGATTCCCGCCGCGCCCGGAAGGCGTTCGATCTCAGGAATGTCGCGCGGATTCTCAGTCGTGCCGCCGACCCAGAAGGCGAAATCGCAGTGCATTCGGTTTGTCGCCCGCGCGACTTTGTCGGCGAGCGCCTCGGCGTTCGTGGTCAGCGGGTTTGTGTTCGGCATTTCAAAAACCGCCGTGACGCCGCCGAGAACGGCCGCGCGCGAGCCGGTCTCCAGATCTTCCTTGTGGGTGAGGCCTGGCTCGCGGAAATGCACTTGCGTATCGATGACGCCGGGCAGGATCGTGAGGCCCGAGGCGTCGATCGCCTCGCCTGCGCTTGCGCGGGAAAGATCGCCGATTTCGGCGATTTTCTCGCCGATTATCCCAATGTCGCGAGCGCTCTCGCCATTGTGATCGACCACGACGCCGCCTTTCAGGACGAGATCAAAACTTCGCGGCATTGGCCCATCCATTGCTTGAGAGAAGAGTCTTGCGCCCGGAGACGGGCGGATTAATACAGGTCGGTCGGGCGAAAAGTCGAGGACTCCGGATGGCAAACAGCGTCTTTCTCAGCGATCGCGGCGTCATTGAGGTGGCGGGAGCGGATGCGACGGCGTTCCTGCACAAGCTCATCACCAATAGCGTGCTGAACATCCCTGCCGGGGAAAGCCGCTATTCCGGCCTTCTGACGCCGCAGGGCAAGCTGATCTTCGATTTCTTCGTCGTTCCTCTGCCCGAGGGGGCGGAGGCCGGCTATTATTTCGACTGCCCGCGCGAGCAAACCGCTGACCTCGCAAAGCGCGTGACCTTCCACAAGATGCGGGCCAAGATCACGATCGCGGATCGGTCCGATGTGCTTGGCGTCGCCGCGATTTGGGGCGGCGATGCGCCGGCCGGGATCGAAGGCGTCGTCACGCGCGACATGCGCGCCCCGGACATGGGGCTCCGCGTCATTGGGCCGCGTGCGAGCCTCAGCGGTCTCGGAACCGCGAATGAGGCCGCCTATGAGGCGCATCGCGTGGCGCAAGGCGTGCCGAAAGGCGGCGTCGATTTCACCTATGGCGACACTTTCATCCACGACGTCAACTTAGATTACCTGCATGGCGTCGATTTCAAGAAAGGCTGCTATGTCGGCCAGGAGGTCGTCGCTCGCGTTCATTTCCGCAATTCGGCGCGCAAGCGCATCGTGAAGGTTCATTTCAATGGCCCGACGCCGGAGCCTGGCGCGCAGATCATGGCCGGCGAAATCGCCATCGGCCAAGTCGGCTCGATCGCCGGTTCGGAAGGGCTGGCCTCCCTGCGGCTCGACAAACTTGACGACGCCAAGGCGGCGGGCGCGGCGGTAAAGGCCGGCGAGGCGGCCGTGGACGTGACGGTGCCGCCCGAATTCATCGCAACCGCCGCAGGCGTCGAGAAGCGGCTCTGAGCCGATCCGTCCCCCGCCGACTCGCGCTTCAGGATGGAGCGAGCCCCTTTTGCTCGCCGAAGAGCGCCACGATCCCGGCGATCGTGGCGTCGTCCCAAACGGGTCGTCCCGCTTGATCTTTGATCAAGGCCTGCATCTTCGAGACCTGCGCTTGCACGCCGCTGCGCGCGACCGCAATATTGGTCACGAAATCCGCAATCTCTACGTATTTTTGGAGCGCTGGGCTTGGGACGCCGCAAATCCTTTGCGCCGTCTGCAGCGCGCGCAGCATGCGCTCCATCAGCTCGGCCGGCTTCAACGCCATGGCGAGGAGCGGAAAAATACAATCATAGAGGCTCAGCATTTCCGGGTGGCAGGGACCGAAATGCGCAGTCCCATAGTCGACGGCGGCGTCCAATTCCTTGATGGCGAGCTGTACCTCATTTTGTAAAAGGTGCACGATTCCAAGGTTTCGCATCACCATCATCCGCGCCTTGTTCTCGACCTTGCGCTTGTCCTGAGCGAAGGACCAGGCTTCATTAAGCACTGTTTCCGCGCGAGGCAGGTTCCCACTGTCGATGAGCACCGTAGACAATGAGGCTCGAGCCTCTACCCGCAGACGGGGGTCATCCGCAAGCTGCACGGCTTTTTCCAGCGCCTCGATCGCCGCCGGAATGTTTCTTTGATTGTTGTGATGGTCGCCGAGAAAGGCGTTGCCTAGGTTCGTGTAGAGCTGCGCAACGAGAGGATGGTTGGGTCCGCCCGCATCGATGCCCGAACGATAGGCCTCGGCCGCTTGCGGGTAACGGCCAAGATGGAAAAGGCAGCGTCCGAGCGCATTGAAAAGCTCCGGACGCCACCATGCGGGGAAAGCCGGACGCCGCAAAATCTCTTCGGCGAACTCCAAGCCATATTCGTAATTGCCGGTTTCGATCGAGGCGACCGCGCGCTGCGCGGCGAAGGCTCCGAGCGCCGCGGAGGATAGTTTGTCGATGAAAGGCAAGATGAATCCAGTCAAGGCCAGCCAATGCCCCATGGAGACGCCGATTTCCCATATGGTTTGGACGCCCTGGTCCGGCGTCATCTCGCCCGAACTCAATCTGGCTTGAAACTCTTTCGTCTCCTGATCCGCGACATGGGCGAGCCAGACTGAGCTTACATGCGTAGGATCGCCATGGGCGAAATCCTGCTTCGCGCGGATCAAGGTTTCCCGCACCGCGTCGCCCGCCCGCAGCCGCGCGCGCTCCACGATCGCGAGTTGCTCCTCCATCGTGTCCGACGAGCCGGGAATCTCTACAAGGAGGAAAGCCTCGCCGATGAGATCGGGGCGAATCGGGGCGACGCCTTGCGAGCCGGCCGACCGCGGCAAGATGTCGGCGAGCATGGCCACAATCTCCTTTGCAGGGACCGAGCCGTTCCCATAGCCGCCGGCCGACCGCTCCGCCTCGACGATCTGCTTCGCCTGCGCGAGGTCGGCGCCGCCCTGAATCGTCACGCAGCCGACCAAATGCGTCGCAAAGCGCGCCTCTACGCCGCGATTCGAGGCTATGCGTTCGACGCGCTTCGATTCTGCATAGGCGATGCGCCGCGCCAGCTCGTCGCGACTGCGGGCGATGGCGAAAGACGCGCCTTCGACGACGCTGACGACGCCGGCCATGACGAGATAGAGCGGCTCATTGTCAATCGTATCGTCGGCGAGCCGCTGATCGAAGGCGGGATCCGAACCGAGCGGCGGCGGTTTTGGCGCAGGCTCTATGTTCCGAAGTTTTGCGGCGATGCGCATCACTTCGGACAGCAAGTCGTGACGGTCTTGAATACCCACCAGGCCGGCCAACTCCACTGGGCTCTGCGGCGAGGTCAAATCGCTCGGATTGCGGCCTGAAAGGTCGCCCGGACGCATGAGATCCACCCACCATCCGGCCGAGGCGGGATCTGCATATCGCTCCAACAGCAGGATCCGAAGGGGCGGCGCGCCCTCGCCTGGGATGCGCCGCGCCAGAACCTCCAACCAATCCCGCAAAATGCGGCTCGATGCGGCGGCGTTGTCCACGACAGCCAAAGTCGGCTTCGCCCATTTCCATTCCGCGAGATTCTGCGCCGCATAGAAGCGGCGAAGTTCATCTTCGCGCGCGAAACCGGCGATCCACTCCTTGGCGTTCGCACGTTCGCATAATTCGATCGCCAGGCGCGTCTTGCCGGTTCCGGCTGCGCCCGTCAGGCAGCGCACCGAAATCGGCAAGGGCTCGTTCAACCAGCTTGTCAGCGCGTCCAAATCCGCCGCGCGACCGACGAATTCCGTCGCCCGGAGATCGGTGAGCAGAAGGTCGATCTCCTTGCGCGGCGCATCATGCAGCTTGCGCAAATGGCGCTGATCGAGCGTAAGCTTGGCTGATCCGGCATAGACCGTGACGGTATTATTGTCGCCGTCGATCTGAACGCCGATTGCGCTTTCGCCAAGGCTTTGAACCGGCACTTCCCCCTCCCCTGGCCCGCTCGCGCCTAATGGCCAGGTGCGGCTATGCGCGAGAAAGCGATGCGAACCTCACGTTATGGATATGGAGTTTTGGTCTCCCACCGCCTGAGCCGCCTTGGAATTGTCGCCGACGGTTTGCGTGGCGCTGACGCCCGCATCGGGCTTTGCTGGAATGAGCGCCTGAAGGTCCGCAAGCAATCCGGGATTTTCGTCGAGAAACTTCGCGAGCTGCTTGCGCAAATCCGCCTGGTTGTCGGCCGATGACGGATCTTTCTCCAGATCGTCAAGCGCCTCTTTGGCGCGGCCGGTCAGCTTGTCACGGAGCCAGCCGAGAAGCTTGATGGTCGCCCCCGCCCCTTCCTCGCCGAGCTTCTTTGCGCCCCCTTTCAGGGCTTCCTGCAAATATGTTGCGAGATATGGAACAGCTATGCTCGCCGCTCCGAGCGCCAATTCGTTCATTTTGAAACCTCCCCGAACTTATCTCGTCCCGCGTTGGCGGATCGTTTTTGCGCGCCTTCACGTTGGAGCCGCGCCACGTAATCACCAGCTATGCAATATAATGGCTCCGAGCTTGGAATGACGTCCGGACCAAATCCTAGTTTCAACATGCGGCGTCTGGCCGCTGCTCGCCGCCTGATTGCAGCGCCTGCGTAATTTTCGTCGCCTTCGCCGCAAAAAATTTGCGAAAGCAAAACCTGTTGAATTGTACGATGGTTCGCCTTCGTCGTAAATCGAAGACGTGATGACACAGATCGCTCCCACCCCTCACGACGGCAAGGCCCGCTGCCATTGGCCCGGCGCCGATCCCCTCTATATCGCCTATCACGACGAGGAATGGGGCGTGCCCGAGCGGGATGACCGGGCGCTTTATGAGAAGCTGATCCTCGACGGCTTTCAGGCCGGGCTATCCTGGATCGCCATCCTGCGAAGGCGCGAAGGTTTTCGCGCCGCCTTCGACCAATTCGATCCCGAAAAGATCGCGCGCTATGAGTCCGCGAAGGTCGAGGCCTTGATGCAGAACGCCGGCATCATCCGCAACCGCGCCAAGATCGAAAGCGCGGTGCGCTCCGCCCGCGCATGGCTCAAAATTCAAGAAGGCGAGGGTTTTTCGAATTACCTTTGGAATTTCTTCGACGGCCAGACCATCCAAAACGCCTATCGCGAAGCGAGCAAGATTCCGGCGCAGACCCCGCTCTCGGCCAAGATCGCCAAGGACTTGAAGCAAAAGGGCTTCAATTTCTGCGGTCCAACCATTGTCTACGCCTTCTGCCAGGCGACCGGCATGGTGAACGACCATCTCGTGAGCTGCTGGCGGCATGAGGCCTGCGCCAACCTCGATCACGCCGTCGCGCCTCTGTCATCACGGAAACAAGGTAAGGGTTCAGCTTAAGAAACTAGCTTGCCGAACCAGGCGACATTCGGCTGACATGCGCGTTACCTGTTCAAGCTTTCCATCCAGGCGCCCGCGGAAGCGTCGCTCTGCATGGGGCGCGACGGGTCGAGAGCCGGCGACAAGCGATCCAGAACCTAACCACGGAGGCTATCATGACGGTCAGAAAGCTCGATAAGGCGGTTTGGCGTCCATATCTCGACCATCTTTCAAAAACGCTCACTGGCTACCAGGCGGAAATCGAAGCGTCGTCGCTCGCTCTCGGAAATCAAGCGCAAACCGAATGGCTGCCCTTGATCGGCCTAGTCTATGACCCGAAGGACGACATTGTCGAGGTGGCTCTCCAGGGCCTGGACCATATGATCCAAAAGCCTCGCGACATCTACGTCGAGGATGCGGACGGGCTGTTGGCGAGCGTCGAAATTGTTGATGGCGAGGGCGTCAAGCAGATTGTGAAGCTCAAAGAACCATTACTGCTGCCGCCCCACCAGCCGTGACGGCGCGGAGCGCCTCAGCGGCAAGGCGACTCCCCCGTTGGCGGTAGCTTAACTTCATGCGAGCTTTACTCTGCCGCCTCCGCCAAGTTCGCAGAAAATTCCGGCGCCAGATCAAGGCCGCGGAAGACGGAGCAACGGACGAACACCTCCGCCGTCGGAGCCACGCTCTTCTGGTTGCAGAATTTGGCGGTGAGCTTGGTCAGCCCCTTGATGTCGCGGCCGGTCGCAGCCGGGAACATGTGAACGAGGTCATCCTTCAACTTTTCCGCGACCGGCAGCTGGAACTGCTGCGTCATCACTTCCCAGATCCGCCGCCGCGCCTCGGGCGTCGGCGGGTTGAACTTGATCATGGCGATGCAACGCGACACGATGGCTTCGTCGATGTCGTCCACCCTGTTGGTGGTCATGAACAAGAGACCGTTGAAATATTCGAGAACGCGAAGGAAGACGCCGACGACGGCGTTGGTCGCGATATTGTCGTCGCGCTTCTTGATATAGACGTCGGCCTCGTCGATCAGCATGACCGCGCCCCAGCGCTGCGCCCGCGTCAGCACGTCCTTCAACGCCTGCTCCATCTGGGCGACATTCAGCCCGAGCTGGCCAGAATGAACCCGATAGAGCGGCCGCCGGATGATCTCGGAATAGACTTCCGCGGTCAGCGTCTTGCCGACGCCTGCGGGCCCGGCGCAGAGAACTGTCGTGCCGCCGGACTTGCCGGCGACGATATCGTCCATGAGGACATCCATTTCCGCCGTCAGAATGTCGATGAGGTCGGTCTGCTCCTGCGGCAGAACCAGCTTGTCCTTCAAATGCGGCTGGTATTCGTAGAGCTGCATGTCATCCACATGCACCCAGATATAATGGTGCAGATCGAGATGGAACATCAGGATATAGGCGTGAACGGGCAATTGCGTGAAGAGACCCTTCGGAATCTCCTTTTGCGACTCCTCGACCTCGTCCTCAGCGTTATAGCGATCGCTTTTCTTGGCCTTCTTCAGATATTGGCCGAGAACGTCGCCCGTCGCATCCATGGTCAGCGTGCGCGCGGTCAGGATCCCCTCGTCATTGACGAGGCGCGCCGGTCCGCCGCTGGTCGAGAGGACCACCACATCCTTGCGCGTCCAATCCGTATCGCGATGCGTCGAATTCGGATCGTCGGCGTAAAAGCCGGTGCCCTGGGCGGAGAATTGGGCGCCATATTGCGAGCGCCAATCGAAATAGATCTCGACCGTTCTGTCATATTCGGCGATGAGCTCGGGCGTCTCCTTCAAGAAACCTTTTGAGGCGAGGATCTCGCCGACCGTTCTGCCGATGATGTCGGTCGAAGCGATGCGCAGGACCTGGGTTGTGACCGAGCCCTTCACATTGGCCTTCAATTCAAGAAAGATCTTGCCGGCCGAGTCCTCGGCGGGAGGGGTGAAGTCGAGCCTCGTCAGGACATAAGGCAACGGTCGATTGGTGACATTGGCGGTGAAGAGCCAGCCCCTTATTCCGTCTTGCGCAAGATAGCGGGCGATGGCGGGCACGACATTTTCGAGATCCTCGGCGGCGAAGCGTTCCCCGCCGCTCGAAAGCGCCTTTTGCAGCGTCGAGAGATGCGCCGCCTTGGTCTGGAAATCCGGACCGGCCTTCTCGTAGAGGCCATGCAGGAACGATAGTTCGGAAGTCGACAATTGATGGAAAGGCACCTCGACCCGATTGCCGAAGCGCAGCTGCTCCTTCAGCGGCGCGAGATTCGGGAACTCGGCGACCATGGCTTCGATATGGGATCGATCGATCTGAAGGTTCATCTCTAAAGTCTCTCCAATCCGAATGATCTGCTTCAAAGCCGGCGGGGCGCCCAGGCGGAATCGCATCCGGCCGCGCCAGTCGCCATATCCTTAAGCAATCGCTGTGCCGCTCGCGGCGCATTCGCTATATATTCGTTGAACATAGTAAGGTTTGCGGACGGTGCCTAAAGGCGCGCCAGGAGCGCATCGCCAAAGCCAGGTTTCTCCGCGCGCGGAAATGCGCTAGAAATCCGAAATGGCTCCAGAGATTTTGTCCTGCAGCGGGCGGACCGCAGGCGCGGCGCGCGCCTTGCGCGATCAGCCGCGCAGGTTTTCGGCCGCAAAGCCCATATGAGCGAACAGCGGGCCTGGGTTCGGCTTTTCTCCGGCAAGCGGCTCGATCTCCTTGATCCGACGCCCTTCGATTGGGAAGACAGCGATCTGGCGATCGGCCTCGCCCGCACCTATCGCTGGGGCGGACATTCAGCCTGGGCTCTGCCGCTCTCAGTTGCGCAGCATTCGCTCCTGGTTCTGGCCTTGCGCCGGCTTTGGCTCCCCGCTGTCAAGGACGCCAAGGCGGAGCTTCGGGAATTGCTGCATGACGCCGATGAAGGCCTGCTCGGCTTCGATTGCATTTCGGTCGTGAAGCCTTTCCTCGGCGAAGCCTTCCGCGCTCTCACAATGAAATTGGAAAACGCCGTCGCCTTGCGCTATGGACTAGCGCCTTGGTCGCCCGAGGATTGGAAGGCGCATAAGAGAGCCGATCGCGTCGCCGCCGCCTCCGAGGCCGTCCATGTCGTCGGATGGACGAAGAAGGAGGTCCGCTATACTTTAGGCATCCCTTACGAGCCTCTGGCGGCGGATCCTTTGCGCGAGATCTACCAGGGGACCGCTTGGGAGCCTTGGGCGCCGACGCTCGCCGCCGACCGTTTCTTGGCCGAGCTTGAGCGTTTGAGCGGCAAAGCTGGTCAAAAATAGCGGCGGAAACCCGGCCGGACGCCATCCAATTTGTCATGAAAGGCGAATATGAAGCGGCTCAACGCCAATGCGAATCGAATGGCGAAATGACGCCGTTCCGCCTTTGGCTCGGATGCGGCCGCAATCCGGTCCGCACGGCTCATCATCCTGACGCTGCAATCCGCCGAGGCGTCACGCATCGAGGGGTTGGTTGATGTCGAACATCCATGTCTGCTCGCTCGCGAAAGTTCCGGAGACGCTCCGCTCGACCGGGGCGCGGACTCTCGTCACCCTGATCAATTGGGAAACCGAGGTCACACGACCGCCTGAAATCGCCCCAGAGCGGCATCTTCATGTCGCCGTTTCCGACATTATCGAGGAGGTCGAAGGCCATATTCTCCCCTCCGATAGCCATGTCAGCGAATTGCTCGCTTTCGTGCGGGAATGGGATCGGGCGGACCCGCTGCTGATCCATTGCTGGGCGGGGATCAGCCGCTCGACCGCGGCCGCCTTTATCACCGCCTGCGCCCTGAGCCCCGAAAGCGACGAGCGCGAGATCGCGCAAGCGATTCGGCAAAAATCGCCGACGGCGACGCCCAATGCCCGGCTTGTCGCCGTCGCCGACGCCATGCTCGGGCGCGGCGGGCGAATGGCCGACGCGGTCCGGCAGATCGGTCGCGGCTACGAGTGCGATGAAGGCGTCCCCTTCGCGCTGGATTTGCGCTGAAATCAGATCGATCCACAGTGATCATCGCCAGGGCGCGGCCGCGCGGCTTGATGCCCGGCGAAGACTTCGCATAATAGCCGAATCGCCAGCGCGGACTGGCCAGCGCGGCGAGATCTTTATGGCTGAAACGCTTTATGGTCTCCTGGCTCTGTCGGCCTTCGGCCTGTTTATAGCCGCCTTGCTGCTTGGCCCGATCGGGTTTTTTCGGGCGGGCGACCTGCACAAGCGCCTCGCCTTCGCTGAACGGCGCATTTTAGAGCTGCAGGGTCAGATTTCGGATCTTCGGGCGCAATTGCGCCTAGGCGCGCAGCCGCCCCCGGTTCCCCGTCGAGACGTGGAAAACTTGGACGCCCAACTCGGCGAAACGAGGACGAGCGCTCCGCTCGCTCCTGCGCCCGCCGAGCCTCCGCCTCGCGCCGAACCCGAGATCACTTTGCCCTTAGGCCAATCCGCCGAGGCCGCTGCTTCGGCCGAAGGTCTCGCGGCGTCAGATGCCGAACCGCCTCCCGCGCCGGCGGAGCCGCCGCGAATAAGACCATCGCGTTCCTTGGAGGAAGCGCTCGGGGCGCAATGGACGGTTTGGGTCGGCGGCGTCGCCCTCGCGCTCGGGGCGCTTCTTCTCGTGCGTTATTCGATCGACCAGGGGTGGTTCGGCGCGGCGGCCCGGATAGCGGCGGGCCTGCTCTTTGCGGCGGCTCTGGCGATCGCGGGCGAATATCTGCGCCGCAAGGAGACCGCGCTTTCGCAGATTCCGGCTGTCCTGACCGCCGCAGGCACGGTGTCGGCCTTCGGCTCGATTTATGCCGCGCATGCCCTTTACGGATTTATCGGTCCAGCCTTCGCCTTCATCGCTCTGGGCGCGACGGGCCTCGCCTGCATGGCGGCCGCCGCCTTGCACGGTCCCGCGCTTGCCGGGCTTGGCCTCGTCGGCGCGCTCACGGCGCCGCTTCTGGTCGATTCGTCCGAGCCGAGCGTCTGGCCGCTCGTCATCTATGTGACGATCGTGACCGCCTGCTCCTACGGCTTGGCGCGGGTGAAATTCTGGCTTTGGCTCGCCGTGACCACGGCTATCGGCGGCCTGCTTTGGGGCCTCGCCCTCCTCGTTCAAGGCGCGAGCCAGGATCAGCCGATTTTCCATGCGACGCTTGTCTTTACCGTCGCTCAGACATTCATGGCGGCGCTGCTCTTCGCAATCGACCGGAATGCGTCGGTCGCCGACCAAGACGCCAGAATAGACCGGCTGCCCGTCTACGTTCTTTCGGCCTTCGGCGTCCTCATGCTGATGGCGCTGAGCGACAGCACGGACGCCGGACATTTCGGCCTCGCCTGGGGGATAGCCGCGAGCGCGAGCGTTGCGATCCTGGCGGCCTCAGGCTGCCTCGCCGCGCCCGCCGCAGGCCTGACCCTTGTTGCAGGCGCCACGGTCGTCGCGGTCATGGCGATCTGGCCGGAAGAGGCCGGAGAAGCTCTCCCAGATCCGTCCGACCTTTTCTTAATCTGGCCAAAGCCACGAGAGGTTGGCGGCTTCTCCGTTTTCGCCTTAGCGACCTCTTTTGGCGCGGCGGCGCTTGCGGGCGCTCGTCTCTTGCGTGGGCCAAAGCTGCCCGGCCGCATCGCCGCGCTTTACGCCGGCGCGGCATCTCTGACGCCGCTCGCGGCGCTTGGAATCGCCTATTTGCGACTGTCGCATGGCGATCTCAATTGGCCCTTCGCAGCCTATGCCGGGGGACTTGCCCTGGTCTTCACGTTCGTCGCCACGCTCGTTTCGAACCGCCTCGAATCCGAACCCTTTGAGGTTCTCCGCCTCAGCCTCGGCGCCTATGCTTCGGCGGCGCTCGCGGCTCTTGCGCTAGGCCTCGTCTTCGCGCTCGATCGAGGCGTGCTCACGATCGCCTTGGCTTTGGCGGCCTTGAGCGCCGCCTTCGTCGACCGACGCCTCGACATACAAGCTTTGCGCTGGTGCGTCGCAGGCCTCGGCCTCGTCGTCGCCGCAAGGCTCGCGTGGGAGCCGCGCATCGTGAGCGGGAATCTTGGCGCGACCCCTATCTTCAACTGGCTCCTTTGGGGCTATGGCGTTCCCGCGCTGGCGTTTAGTCTCGCTGGGCAATTGCTCAGACGAAAGGCCGTCGATGCGCCGGCCCTTGCGGCGCAGGCCTTGTCGATCCTTTTTTCAGCCTTTCTCGTCTTTTTCGAAATTCGTCACTGGATCAATGGCGGCGATCCCTACGCGCGCGGCTCCGGCTTGGTTGAACAGGGGCTTTTCGCAACCGCCGCCTTCGGCTTTTCGATTGTCCTGACCCGGTTCGACGCGACGCGGACGAATATCGTCCTGCGCTTCGCCTCGCTCGGCTTTGGCGTCCTCTCCTTTGGCTTCGCCTTTTTCGGGCTTCTGCTGTTCAAAAATCCGGTTTTCAGCGGCGAGGCCGTGGAAGGGGGAGCGGTCTTCAATGTGATGCCGCTCGCCTATGGCGTCCCGGCCGTCCTGGCCGCCGTTCTCGCGAGGGCCGCCCAAGGCGTGAGACCCAATTGGTATCGGAACTGCGCTGAACTCGCGGCCTTCAGCTTGATTTTCGTTCTCGCCAATCTGGAGATAAGGCGCATCTTTCAAGGACCCGACATAAGCTTTTTCGCGGATGACGGCTCCGCCAGTTTCAGACCCGCGAGCGATTCGGAGCTCTACAGCTATTCCGCCCTCTGGCTCATATTCGGCCTCGTCGCGCTCGGTTACGGACTCTGGCAAGGGTCGGTCAAGGCGCGAATCGCCTCGGCCGCGCTCATCGTCGCAACCGTTCTCAAGGTATTTCTGTTCGATCTTTCCAGCCTCGAAGGGGCGTTGCGGGCGCTCTCCTTCATCGGCCTAGGCCTTGCTCTCCTTGGCATAGGCCTCGTCTATCAAAAGTTCATCTTTGCGCGCAGGACCGCGCCGACATGATATAGGATCATCCCTTCGCGCGCCGCATAGGCTTCGGCCAACTGCGAAACGGATTCGGATCAAGGACATCGAACGGTTCACCCATGAGCAAGACCGCGCCGCCCGAGCAAAATGAAGACGTCGCCGCGCTGCCTTTCGAACGCGCGCTCGCCGAACTCGAACAGATCGTCGATCAGCTCGAAAAGGGCTCTGTCGCGCTTGAGGAATCGATTGCGATCTATGCGCGCGGCCAGGCATTGAAGGCGCATTGTGAAAATCTGCTTAGGAACGCCGAGCAGAGGATCGAAAAGATCACTTTGGGCCCGGACGGCCGCCCGAGCGGAACGGAGCCGCTCGACGTCGAGTGAGTCTCGCGGGCGCCAAGCTTGGCAAGCGGCTTGCTTCGCCGCCGTGAACCGCAGCGCCTTCCCTGAAGTTTCCCCAACCGAGGTCCGAGCCCATGGGTGACTACGCCTTCGCCGAGCCGCCGATCGTCTCGCTCATGTCGATGTCGACCAGGCCCTTCCCGGTCCGGCGCATCTATTGCGTCGGCCAGAATTACAAGGACCACACGAAGGAGATGGGCGGAAACCCCGAGACCGATCAGCCCTTCTTCTTCATGAAGCCGGCCGACGCCATTCTCCAGAACGGCGAAATCATGCCCTATCCGCCGGGCACCAGCGATCTGCATCATGAAGTCGAGCTGGTGGTCGCGATGAATATGGGCGGCAAGAATATTGCGCCCGAAAAGGTCAATGACATGATTTTCGGCTATGCCGTCGGTCTCGACATGACCAAGCGCGACGTTCAGAACGAGGCGAAGAAGCGGGGCCGGCCATGGGAGATGGCGAAGTCCTTCGACTTCTCCGCGCCATGCTCCTCAATTACACCCGAAATGTACACGGGCGTCGTCGCCAAGGGCAAAATCCAATGCAAGGTGAATGGCGAGCTGCGCCAGAACGCCGATCTCGGCGACATGATCTGGGGCGTTCCCCAGATCGTGCATTATCTTTCCCAGCTCGTGGAAGTTATGCCCGGCGATCTCATCTTCACCGGCACGCCCGCGGGCGTGGGGCCTGTCGTGAAGGGCGATAAGATCGAGGCTACGATCGCGGGATTGGAGCCGCTTTTGATCGAGATCGGGTGAGCTTCAGGGCCGCGCCGGCGCGGGCCGCCGCGAAAGCGCATCCATGTTCAAAGCCAGAATGTAAGGCGCGACGCGCACCGCGCCGGGATGACCGCGGCTCTCTTCTCGCGCGAAGCGCATGGCCGCCGCCTCATTTGTGAAAATGCCTCCGCAAAGACCATGGGCCTCGACCACGACCCAGCGGTTGTCGCCATCGCGCCCGACGGTCAAACTGGGAGGCTCCTTTATAGCGGCGGAATCATTGTCTCCGTGGTCATTTTCTCTTCTAGAATAATCCAAGTGTTTCTCCTTTATTGCGGCAGAAGACCGGCTCCGCGCGCGATCAAGCCGACGCAAATGATCAGGGCGGCCACGCCCGCATAGATGAGATCGGGGCGGCCCCATCCCCGCGGCGTCCGCGTTCTCAATCGCGATTTCATGGCTTTCTCCGTTCGGCCGCGACAGACGGCCAACGGTGAAAGGATGGCGAAAGACGCATAAAGGATCGATGGGGCGGATGAGGGGTCGATCTTAAGGAGCCATATAGAGAAATCCGGCCCTTCGCAGGCTGGGCGGCAGAATCATCCTGCGATCTTGGAGAAATCGGCGACTTCATGCACCGAGCGGCGCAATTCATTGAGAAGGCGCAGCCGGTTCAGCCGCAGGACCGGGTCCGCCGCGTTCACCGTCACTTTATCGAAAAACGCGTCGACCGGAGCCCTGAGCCTCGCGAGCGCCCCCATGGCGGCCTCGAAATCCTCGCGCGCGACGCAGGCCCTGGCCTCCCTCGCGGCCGGCTCTAAAGCGGCGGCGAGCGCCTTTTCTTCCGGCTCCACGAGAGCATCCAGCGCATAGTCCGCCGCAAAGGAGGCGACTTCCTCCGGACTCGCCTTCTTCTCTTCGGCGCGCAAAATATTGGCGGCGCGGCGATAGCCGACGAGGAGGTTCTTGCCTTCGTCCGTGTCGAGGAATTTGCCCAGAGCTTCGACCCGGCGCACGATCAGGAAAAGATCATCTTGCTCGGGCAAAGCAAAAACCGCGTCGATAAGATCATGCCGCTCGCCGCGCTCGCGCAAAAAAACCTTTAGACGATCGGCGAAAAAGCCCAGCAATTGTTCGAATAATTCTCTGCGCGCGGCAAGAAAGGCGTCGCGCTCGCGGGCAAATTCCGTCTCGAGCTCCGCCACGATCTCGGGCTCGGCCTCGCCGCGCACCGCGAGGGATTTCTCGCGAAGGCGCTCATAGGGTTTCAGGAGCGCGAACAGATCGTCGAACCGCGCGTCTTCCTCGCGCGGCTCGGCCTCGCCGGAGAAACGCGCTTCGATGTAGCGATGGAGCGCCGCGAAAATGCTCTTGCCCGGTTCAGAAGCGAATTCCCAGGCCCACCGGCCGCCCTGCACAAGCGCGGCAAGTTCCGCTTCATCCGAGGCTTCGTCATCCCTAACGCCTTGCAGGATGAATGTCGGCACGGCTTCGCTCACTTCAACGTGATGCGCGAAAGCCGCCGCGAGGATGGCGCGGAGCGGAAGCCGAAGCCCGTTTTCAAGAATGAGCGCGATAATTCCGAGCGCCGCGCGGCGCAAGGCGAAAGGGTCCTTGCTGCCGGTCGGTTTTTCGTCGATCGCCCAGAAGCCTACGAGCGTGTCGAGCTTGTCGGCCAGCGCCGCGCTGACCGCCACAGGGTCGGCGGGGATGCGATCATTCGGACCTTGCGGCTTGTAATGATCCTCGATCGCCTGCGCGACGCTTTCGGGCTCACCCTGCGCCAGCGCATAATAGCGCCCCATCAGCCCCTGCAATTCGGGGAATTCGCCAACCATTTCGGAGGTCAGATCCGCCTTGGCGAGAAGCGCCGCTCGGGCGGCGAGGGTCACATTCGCGCCAATAGAGGACGCGACGTCGCTTGCGAGAAGCACAAGCCTTCTGACGCGCTCGCCCTGCCCGCCTAGCTTTTCGTGAAAGACCACGTGATCGAGCTTGGGAAGCCTGTCTTCGAGCCTGATCCGAAGGTCGGTCTCCCAGAAGAACTTCGCGTCGGCGAGTCTCGCCCGAACCACCCGCCCATTGCCTGCGGCGATCGCCGCGCCGCCATCGCTCGCCTCTATATTCGCGACGAGCACGAATTTATTGGCGAGGCGTCCGGTCGAAGGGTCCTTCAGCACGAAACATTTCTGATTGGCGCGGATCGTCGCGCGGATGACTTCCGGCGGAATGTCGAGAAAGCCCGCGTCGAATTCGCCCATCAGCGCGACTGGCCATTCGACGAGGCCCGCCACCTCGCGCAAGAGGGCGTCGTCCTCAACAAGCTCGAGCCCTTGCGCCAAGGCGAGGTCGCGCGCGTCAAAATGGATGATGTCGCGCCGCCGCGCCGCATCGAGCACGACCTTGGCTTTTTCGAGCGCTGGAACATAATCGTCGAAGCGCCGGATCTTGATTCTATCGGGCGCCATGAACCTGTGGCCGAACGTGAAATTGCCCGAGGCCACGCCATCGACTGAGAACTCGACCACGTCCGTCTCCTCCGTCTCCGGCCCGAAAGTGGCGAGGATCGCGTGGAGCGGGCGCACCCAGCGCAAGGCGTCCGCGCGGGTTGAGGCCGCCCCCCAGCGCATCGACTTCGGCCAGGGAAAGCGCTTGATGACGGCAGGCAGAATCTCGGCCAGAACGTCGATGGCCGCTTGCCCTGGCCGTTCGATCACCGCGAGGTAGAACTCGCCTTTCTTGGGATCTCGCTCGATTTTGGCTTCCGCGAGCGAGGCGAGGCCGACGCTTTTCAAGAAACCCTGAACCGCGGCCTCCGGCGCGCCGACGCGCGGCCCCTTCTTTTCCTCCCGCACGTCGGGCTGGCGCGCAGGCAGCCCGGCGATGTGGAGAGCAAGGCGGCGGGGGGTCGCGAAGCTCGCCGCGCCCTCATAGCCAAGGCCGCGCTCGCGCAAGGCTTCGGCGACGAGGCCTTTCAAATCATCGGCGGCCTGCGCCTGCATGCGGGCGGGAATTTCCTCGGAGAAAAGTTCGAGAAGGAGGTCGGGCATGGTCTCGTTTCAGCACGGAGGCTCGAATGCCGCGGAAGGGCAAGCAAGCGCCGTCTTCTATAGACGGAGCTTTCGCAAGAAGGAATGGCTCCCGGCGAGGTCGCGGCCCGGTTCTGTCACCCGAAATCATGGCCGCCGGCAAATCGAAGGCGAAATGCGCTCGATGGATCGCCCGAGCGAGCGCTCGGTCGAATTCCAGATCTGGCTGGAACGAGGCGACCGCGGCGGCGTTTGTCCGGCATGAATGGAGGAAAAGCCATGGATATTGCAAGGGTTTCGGCGCTCGCGGGCGCCGCATTGCTCGCAGTGACGACGACAGCCTCGGCGGGTCCGATGAGCGTGGCGACGTCCGGCGTCGTCGCGCCGCCGCAAATGCAGGCGGAGCCGGTCTACTATCGGTACGGCCACTATCATCATTGGGGCCATTACCGCCATTGGAGTCATTACCGTCATTATCGCCATTACGGCCGTCACTGGCGTTATCACCGGTATTATGGCTGGAACCCTGGCGCGGCGATAGCCGGCACAGCCCTCGGCTTGCTTTCGTTTCCGTTATGGGCGGGGACAGGGGGATGGTGCGACTCCTATTATTACGGGTCCTGCTATGACTATGGTTATGGCTGGCCCTATTCCTACGGCTATGGCGGCTATGGCGGCCGCTTCCGTCATTACGGCTATTGGCGCGGCGGCCACCGCTTCGCGGGTTACGGCGGCGGCTTCCACACCGGACGCAGCGTCGGCTTCGGCAGGTTCGGAGGCATGGGTGGCGGATTCGGCGGCGGCGGCTTCCACGGGGGTTTTGGCGGCGGAGGCTTCCATGGCGGATTTGGCGGGGGCGGTTTCCATGGCGGCGGGGGAGGCGGGCATGGCGGCGGTCATCGCTAGGACTTGACGCAACTCCCGAGATCGCCGCGACAATCAACAGAGTCTCAGGCGCCGCCCGCCTCGGTTTTGAGCCAGGCGGCGCCGCAAGCCTTGGCGAGCTCGCGCACCCGCAAAATATAGCTTTGCCGCTCGGTCACCGAGATAACCCCGCGCGCGTCAAGCAGATTGAATATATGCGAACATTTGAGGCACTGGTCGTAAGCGGGCAGGACCATCAAATGGCGCGCGCCCTTGTCGCCCTGGGCCAGCAGCGCCCTGCACTCGGCTTCGGCGTCCTTGAAATGCTGAAACAAGGCGTCAACATTCGCGGCTTCGAAATTGTAGCGCGAATATTCCTCCTCCGCCTGTTTGAAGACGTCGGCGTAGGAAATCTTCTCCGCTCCCTCGCGGCCGTTGAAATTGAGGTCGTAGATGCTTTCGACGCCTTGCACATACATGGCTAGGCGCTCGAGGCCATAGGTCAGTTCGCCCGAGACAGGCGCGCATTCGATTCCAGCGACCTGCTGAAAATAGGTGAATTGCGAGACCTCCATGCCGTCGCACCAGCATTCCCATCCAAGCCCCCAGGCGCCGAGCGTCGGGCTTTCCCAATCGTCCTCGACGAAGCGGATGTCATGCAGATGCAGATCGATCCCGATCGCTGCGAGCGAGGCGAGGTAAAGCGCCTGTAGATCTTGTGGCGAAGGCTTCACGATCACTTGGAATTGATAGTAGTGCTGCAGCCGGTTGGGGTTTTCGCCATAGCGGCCATCCTTCGGCCGGCGCGAGGCCTGGACATAGGCGGCCCTCCACGGACGCGGACCGAGCGCGCGCAAGACGGTCGCGGGATGAAACGTGCCGGCGCCGACTTCCATATCATAAGGCTGCAGGATGACGCAGCCTTGCGCGGCCCAAAATCTCTGCAGGGTCAATATAAGACCTTGGAAGGAGCGCGCGGGGTCGAGCGTCCCCGCAGCCGTTTCATCCGCCTCGCGCGCGATTTCACTCATAAGCCGTATGTAACCCCGCTTCGCCGGTAGGCGGATATTCGACAATAGACCTTCGCAGATGACCGCGCCTCGGTCGGCGCGCGGCAGGCGGCCAAAACAACCAGTCACGCCCTCTACAATATGCGTCGAGGTAATTCCACTCCGATCGGCAAGGCGCGGATATTCGAGGTTGAAAAATGCGCCGGCCTCGCGAGAAATCATGCGGGCGCCGCCACGCGGAACGCAGGCTCCTCTGTTAAGGACAACTCAAGTCGCTGAGCGCACTTGCCAGTTTGGCGTTGCGCTCCAAATCATTTGGATGCACGCTTCTATAGTAGTTTTTCATTGCCCCGGAGGAGGGAGAAATGAAACTTGTAAGGATATTGGTTCTTGCGGTTTGCGCCGCTTTTGGCGCGATCATCGGCGGCGCCGGCCTGGCCCAAGCGGCTCCGACAGCAGGCGTCTCGCTTGCCGCCCCCGCCGTACTGACCCTAGAAAAGCCCGCGATTGGCGCTTTCCCCGTCGAAAAGACCTATTGGCGCCGTTGGCATAGGTGGCATCGCTGGCATCGCTGGCATCGTTACCACTACTATCATCCCTATTATCACCGCTGGCATCGCTACCACTATTATCACCGCTATTACTGGCATCCGTGGCGCCGGTATTATTGGTAGAATGCAATTATTTCGACGCCTCAAAGTCGTGTCGCAGTGAAGAAACCGGGTCGAGCTTCCTTTTGGACGCGGGACGCTGACGTTGGGAATCGTCTTGGCTAAGGCAATGTGACCTGTCTGACGGCGACGATGCATCCTAGAGCGCTGCAGGGAAAACTTTGCAGCGCTCTATTTGACTGATCAACCGATTTATATCGCGAGCCTGCTCCGCAACGATCCCGGGCAAATGACGCCTTGCGATCCTTGCGTCCGTCGATCTCGTAAACGTCAATGGAGGAAGAAATGCGCATACAAGCAAAACTCGGACTCGTCGCCGGAGCGATCTTGGCCTCCACCCTTGGCTTTGCGAGCCTAGGCCAAGCGGCGCCGGCCACCGGCCTCGCGGCGGGGCAAGCGGCGCGGGACGCCATCGGCGTGGAAGCGCGGCCCGAAACAGCGCATTACGGCCATGTCCATCGTCACTATCATTCCCATCACCGCTATTATCATCATCATTATCACCGCTAAGGCCGCGGCCCTGTGGCGGGAACATCTATAAGCAGTTTCCATCGAAAGGACGCTCCGCCTAGTCACCAATTGATCGTCGCCGCGCCGCGATGGATGGCCTCAGCGGCATTGGTGAACCCTCGCTCATCATGGAGAACGAGCCCCGACGCTATGGAAACCGGGGCGCGGCTTCCTTTCCTGGCGCGCACGAGAATGCGGATCGCCGCTGTTTCCGCGCGGGGATGAATCGGAAGAATTGTGATCGCGCCGGCGCGTCCGGCCAAACCTTCGAAAATGGCTGGCAAAGCGTCAGGCCGATGGATCAGAATGAATGATCCGCCGGGCTCGACCAGAGCCAACGAGGCCGCGAGCCAGGCGACGAGGGCCGCCGTTCCTCCCATCTGCATGGCGTGCGCGCGGCGTTTGGCCGGATCGGGGGAGAGCCGCGCCCGGCTTGGATCGGCAAAGGGCGGGTTGGTGATGACGAGGCCCGCGCCCTCATCGAGCAAACCCGCGCCGCGCCGGCTCCGTGGCGATAATACATCGGCCTCAAAGACCATGCCGCGATCCGAAAGCCCATTGAGGGCTATATTGTCGCGCGCCAGGGCCGCCGCGCCGGGATCAATCTCGACAAGGCCGATCCTCGCATGGGGACGCGCGACGGCGAGGGCTAGTCCCGCCGCGCCGACCCCCGCCGACGTCGAGGGCGAGACCAGAAAAGTCAATCGCGCCGCCGCGGCGAGAAGCAGGGCGTCGGTTCCGGCGCGATGGCCGCCCGCATTCTGACGAAGCATGAGCCGACCGCCGAGAAACGCATCCGCGCCTGCGGGCGCGCCGTCGTCTCGACTCTCAGCCATCGCCCAGTTCCTCGGCGAGCCCCGCCTCGGTGAGGGCGGCGCGCGCGCTGATCGCATCGTCGGCGTCGACCAGCACGCGGCGCGGCAGGAAGCCCAGCGACCCTTCCACCGCGCTCATATGCTGGTCGGCGACAAAGATGGCGATTCCGGTCTCGAAGAGGATTGCTTCGATCCGAGAAATCAGCACAAGGTCGTTGGTGCGAAGAAGTTCGATCAAACCGCCTCCGGAAGCCGGCTCCGCCGCCTCGCCGGAGAACTGAAACGCCCAGCGGAACCGCCGGATCGCATCCGTGAGTTGCGAAGCGCGAAGCAGGGCCCTAATAAGGGCGCGCCGGTATTCGGAGATTTCCATCTTGGGCGTTGTCATCCCTTTAGAAGAAAAGACGCAGGAGCCAGGCATCGAAGGGCTTCTCGCCCTCGTGGCCGCGGACATGGAGCGCGTCAACCAGACGATTCTGTCGCGCGCCGCGTCCGACGTGTCGATGATACCCGAAGTCGCCAATCATCTCATATCGTCGGGCGGCAAGCGCCTGCGGCCGATGCTGACCTTGGCGACCGCGGGACTTTGCGGCTATGCGGGCGCGGGCCATATCAAGCTCGCGGCCTCCGTGGAGTTCATGCACACCGCGACCCTCCTCCATGATGACGTCGTGGACGAGAGCGACATGCGCCGGGGCAAGCTCGCCGCGAGGATGCTGTGGGGGAATGAGGCGAGCGTGCTCGTCGGCGATTTCCTTCTCGGCCAGGCCTTCAAGATGATGGTGGAGGTCGGCTCGCTTCCCTGCCTCGACGTCCTTTCCACCGCCGCCGCGGTCATCGCCGAGGGCGAGGTCATGCAGCTCTCCGCCGCCAAGGATACAGAGACGAGCGAGGATGATTACCTCGCCGTGATTCGCGCCAAGACGGCCGCCCTGTTCGGCGCCGCGTCCGAGGTCGGAGCGCTCCTCGGGCAGAGGCCCAAGCCCGAGGCCGCCGCCTGCCGCGGATATGGCCTCAATCTCGGGATCGCTTTTCAGCTCATCGACGATGCGCTCGACTATGGCGGCACCTCGGCCAAGCTCGGCAAGAATGTCGGCGATGATTTCCGCGAAGGCAAGATCACCCTTCCCGTCGTTCTCTCGTTCCGGCGCGGAACGCAAAAGCAGCGCGAGTTCTGGCGGCGCACCTTGGAGAATGGCGAAATCGCCGAGGGCGACCTCGAAGCCGCCATCGCGATGATGCACAAGCATCGCGCGCTCGAGGATACGATCGAGCGCGCCCGCCATTACGGCGCCATGGCGCGCGACGCCTTGGAGCTGTTTCCTCCTTCGCCGTGGAAATTCGCCTTGAGCGACGTGGTCGATTTCTGCGTCAACCGCGCATATTGAAGGCGGGAAAAGCGCGGCTTCGGGGCGAATCATATTCGCCTCACGTCGCCGTCCGCTGCGACGACCTGCGTCGTTCGGCCTGCCCCATTGTGGGACGCGCAAGAAGGCGTCCCTGGTAATCTGTTCTCAAGCTTACGCGACAATAACAAGAGCGAGCGATTGCTTCCGCGGTTTCAGGCCAAGGCGTTCGCGGCCCCGCGGATGAGCGTGAGACGGGTATGGGTGGTTCGCGGATCGGTTGGGCGATGAGCGCGGTCGCGCCATGGTGGCTAGGCATTGCGCTTGCCGTGTCGATCACCGCGGACGCCGGCCAGGAAGCGTCGATCGGCGCCTCCCTTGCGCCCTTGTCCTTGCGCGCCGCGACGGCGCCGTCGGTGCTGGTTCCCGCACAGGCCAGCGCGCCAAGCGGCGATTTCGGCCGGCTCGCGGGCGACGCGCGGCAGATTTTGCGAGAGGCCAGCCTGACGCTCGGCGACGCCGACGAATTCAAGCGCCTGCCTGACGAGATTGAGCCGCGCGCGGATCTGAAGCGCAATGCGCAGAGATTTCCGAGCCTGGACCGCAGCCGCAAAGGCGATCCATTCGTCGGCCTGCGGCCGACTTTCGATACGCGATTGCGGCATTCCGGCGGCCTCGCCAATTTGCGCGCGCATGATCTGATCTTCACCCATGACGAAGCCCTGCCGACCGGCAGCTTTGCAATCCTGGACGACGAAGCGGGGGACCCTGACAGCGTCGCCGCCTTCGAGCCCTGGCCGGATGGCGAAAGCCCGACGACCGCCCATTCCAGCGCCAGCGCCTCGCCGCGACAGGACGGCGCGACCATGACGATGCGGCCGGCGGCGATCAACGAACGGCTTTTGCAAGGCGCGACGCCCGCGGTTCGCCGCGCGATCGCGCTCGGATCGACGACGCCATCCCCGGCGGATTCGACGCCGATCGAGGTCGCGGCCGTGGCGGGCGTCCCGCGGACGCCCGGCGTCAGCCTTGTTCCACAGGGGGGGTCGCGGCCCAATTTCGCCGCTCTCATCGATCAGGACAAAGCCGAGCGAGAAAGACGCTGCCTAGCTGAGGCCATTTATTTCGAGGCCCGCAGCGAACCCGAGGAAGGGCAAGCGGCCGTCGCGCAAGTGGTCCTGAACCGAGTCTCGAGCGGCCTTTATCCGCCGACGATTTGCGGCGTCGTCTATCAAAATCGGCAACACTACAACGCCTGCCAGTTCTCCTTCGCCTGCGAGGGCAAATCGCTGCGCGTCACCGATCCCGAGTCGTGGCGCACCGCAGTCAGGATCGCCGAGGAGGTCACCGCCGGCAAAACCTATGTTTCCGATGTCGGCGGCGCGACCCATTACCACGCCAATTACGTCCGCCCGCGATGGGCCAGGAGACTTGAAAAAATGGACGTGATCGGGCATCATATTTTTTATAAGCTACACCCAGGCCAGAGTTGACGGACGTCTTCGCGCATGGGGGCTTTCCCTAAAGCTGCAACCGCCCTCGAAGCTCAAATTCGACAATGTCGGCGGCGTCCAAGCCTCGCATCGAGTCCCAGGCTCCTGGCGTGAGCTTCCAAAACTTGCCTGATCGATGACTTGCCCGATCGACGCAAAACGGCCATCTTGGGGCCTTAAGAAATCACGCAATTGACGCCCCCCTGGCGAAGGGGAAAATCGGCTCTCGCACAGAAAGCGGTCGCATGTCGCTCGAGTCCAAGTTCTCCAGTAAGGATCGCGGTCGGCGCCGCCCCCGCTTGCGCGGATTAGCCTTGTCCGGTCTCGCCGCCTTGCTTCTTCCTGCAGCGCTCACGGGGGCGCAAGCGCGGGCGCGAGAGAATTTGGCCATAGCCGCGCCCTTCGAGGTCGGGGAAAGCCCTGCCGGAAATTATCTCGCGGCTCTCGTGGCGGGCGCCGAGCGCGACACGATGGCGGCGGCGACCTTTTTTCGCGAGGCGCTGCGGTTCGATCCGCGCAATCCGCGCCTGATCGAGCGCGCTTTCGTCGCCGCCGTCTCGAACGGCAACATGCCGGAAGCCTTCGGATTGGCCAATCGGCTGATCGCCCGCGAACCTGACAACAGCCTCGCTCATCTCGCCCTCGGCGTCGAAGCGATCAAGGCGAAGAAATTCGCCGCCGCGCGGGCGCATTTCGCCAAAGGCGGCGCTGGACAGCAGCGCGACATTACCGCCACCCTGCTCACCGCCTGGAGCTATGAAGGCGAGGGCAATTCACGCCGCGCCATCGAGCTCGTCGACCGGCTCCGCGACGAGAATTTCGCGGTGTTCCGCGACTATCACGCCGGCCTCATCGCCATGATCGCCAATAACACGGCCGAAGCGACAAGGCGGATGAAGGCGGCCTATGAGGCCGACAAGAATACTTTGCGTCTCGTCGACGCCTATGCCCGCTTCCTCGCCCGCAGCGGCCGTCGCGACGAGGCGATTAAGGCCTACGAAGCCTTCGACCAGATCCTCCCCAATCATCCGATCATCGCCGCGGCGCAGGCGGACTTGAAGGCCGGCAAGGCGCTCGATCCTCTCGTCAAGGACCCCGAGCAGGGGGCGGCTGAGGTGCTCTATGGCCTCGGCGCGGCCGGCGGCCGGCAAGGCGACGAGCTCGCCGCGATGATCTATCTGCGTCTCTCGCTTTACCTCGCGCCGCAAAATGGTCTCGCCGTCATCACGCTGGGCGATATTTACGAGCGCATCAAGCAGAACGAGCAGGCGATCGACGTCTATGCCTTGGTGCGCGAGAACGACCCTTTGCGCACGACCGCGGATATTCAAACCGGACTGATCCTCGAAACATTGGGCCGGCCCGAAGAGGCCGCCAATTACTTGAAGCGCATCGTCGATGAGCATCCGAAGGATGAAGACGCCCTATCGGCGCTCGGCAATCTTCAGCGCGCGCATAAGCAATATGCCGAGGCGATCGAGACCTATTCGCGCGCCTTGAGCCAGCCGTCAAAGTCCGAGAAGCCAAATTGGCCGCTCTATTATTTCCGTGGGATTTCCTACGAGCGCGAGAAGAAATGGCCGCAGGCCGAGGCTGACTTCAAAGAGGCGCTCAAATTGTTTCCTGATCAGCCGCTGGTCCTGAATTATCTCGGCTATAGCTGGGTCGATAAAGGCCTCAACCTCGACGAAGCCTTCGCCATGCTGCATCGGGCCGTCGAGTTGCACCCGACCGATGGCTATATCGTCGATAGTCTCGGCTGGGCCAATTACAAGCTCGGCCGCTACGACGAAGCGGTGAAGGAGCTCGAACGCGCGATCGACCTCAAGGCGTCCGATCCGGTGATCAACGATCATCTTGGCGACGCCTATTGGCGGGTTGGGCGCAAGCTCGAAGCGCATTTTCAATGGAACCATGCGCGCGATCTCGATCCCGAGCCGGAGGACAAGGTCAAGATCCTCCGCAAGATCGACCAGGGCCTTGACGAAGAGGAAAATCCGGCCGCCGCCGAGGCTGATCCGAAACGCAACGGCGGTTGACGCATATTCCAGCGAAAGACGCCAAATCGGTCTAACAAATGCTGTAATGCGAAGGCTTGCAGCATTTTCATAAGCCCGCGCGACGCGCTCGGACTGCCGCGGAGACTTTGTCGCCGCATTTTCAAACGGACTTTTGCAGCGTCCCGCCTTGCCTCACGTCCTCACCGAACGCGCCCCCGCGAAAATCAATCTGACCTTGCATGTTCTCGGCCGCCGCGCCGATGGCTGGCACATGCTCGAAAGCCTGGTCGCTTTTTCGCGCAGCGGCGACGCTCTCTCCCTGGTCGCAGGGGAGCCCTTGGCCCTGTCGATCGAAGGTCCTACGGCGCCCGCCTCCGGCGCTCTCGACGATAATCTCGTCCTGCGCGCGGCGCGCAATTTCGCCAAGCATTACGCCGACGCGAAGCTCGGCGCCTTCCATCTCGTCAAGCGCTTGCCGGTGGCGGCCGGAATCGGCGGCGGATCGTCTGACGCCGCGGCGGCTCTTCGCCTCCTCGCCCGCGCCAACGGCATTTCGCTCATGGACATGGGCCTGAGCGAGGCCGCGCGAGAAACCGGGGCCGACGTTCCGGTATGCCTCGCGAGGCGCGCGCGGATGATGCGGGGCGTCGGCGAGGATCTCGGCCCCCTGCTCGCCTTTCCGCCGCTGATCGGACTGATCGTCAATCCGGGCGAGCCGCTCGAAACCAAAAGCGTCTTCGCGACGATGAACATAGCGCCAGGCGCCGAGACAGGATTTGGCGCGCATCCAACCGTTTCCGCTGTGATGCCGGCCGAAGGCTTGATCGCGGCCCTGCGCAAGGGGCGCAATGACATGGAGGCCGCGGCCTGTCGGCTCGCCCCCATCATAGGCGATGTGCTGGCCATTCTGTCCGCCGCGCCCGGCTGCCGCCTCGCCCGCATGTCGGGCTCGGGAGCGACATGTTTTGCGCTTTTCAAGG
This sequence comes from Methylocapsa polymorpha, assembly GCF_045689225.1. Classification (GTDB taxonomy): domain Bacteria; phylum Pseudomonadota; class Alphaproteobacteria; order Rhizobiales; family Beijerinckiaceae; genus Methylocapsa; species Methylocapsa polymorpha. The sequence continues at coordinate 334,575 of NZ_CP136862.1, forward strand.
ATTGCCGCACCGCCGCTCGGGCGAAAAAAGCGATTCTGCGCGCGCATCCGGCCTGGTGGGTCAAGACCTGCGTGCTGAATTGAGTGGGGCGCCTATTTTTCGCCGCGTAACGGACCCGTTGAAATGCGCGGCGCGGCAAGCTAAGCTTTCTCTCCGCGCGTGGCGTTTTGAGTTCACGGCGGCGCATGGCCGCGCAGGCGGGCGTAGTTCAATGGTAGAACGGCAGCTTCCCAAGCTGCATACGAGGGTTCGATTCCCTTCGCCCGCTCCAGTTTTACATAACTAAGACAACGACTTCGGCCGCCCTGTCTAGCGCATAAAGCCCCGGGGGCGCTCCTTTGGCCAACCGCGACGCCGCCAAGCCCCGAAGCCCGATCGAGCATTCAGGCGAAGGCTGCTCTGCGCCGTTCGACCGCCGGCGAATCAGTGGCCGCGTTCGACCCAACCCCTATGTTCCAAGACTAGAGCATGTTCCGAAAAAGTTGATCGACTTTTTCGATTAGAACATGCTCCAACTCTTTGAAACTGAGCGATTCCTTCCCGATCAGACGATTCCATCTGATCAGGAAGCGCTCTAGGTTCCGATTCTCAGAAGCAATCGTTCACGAAGTTGGGGCGCCGACTTCAGAGCGCCCATCCCGGCCTCTCGGTCCGAACGGCGCCGCCGCTCCGAAGCGGACGTTCGGCATAAATCGGACTCAGGGACTTTGAGACATTGACAAAAAGCCGCGCAGCTTCACCATGCGGTGTGGGGAGACGAGCATGGCGGAGGTCACAACTACGCATCGGCCGAATTCCGGGGCGAGCGGCTCGCGTCCTCATTGCCTGGATCGCGATAAGGCTGGGGCTCGTCGCGCCTGCGGCTGTGCAACAGGCCGATGCCGGTCTGAACGAAGGTTCGTTCGCGGCGATTTAGAAATCGCCGCCGACTGGCAAAAAAGCAGCCGCCACTTGTGCGCGAAGCCGTCGATCGAAAGCGCTCCCAAACTTGACGTATGCTCATTTCCCCGGCCTCGGAGGCGCGAATGTGGATTCCCTTAAATCAAGCGATGAGAACTGCATTTTTGTTGGCCGCCATGGCCGCGGCGTCGGTTTCTTTTGCGGCGACGGCTCACGCGGGATCCGGATCCCGCAGGGCGATTAACGCGGATGTGGCCGGCGCCAGGAAGGGCGCCGTCCTGGTCAACATCGACAAGACAAGTCAAACAATGACGGTTTTTTTGGGCGGAGTAGGAAAATATGCGTGGCCGGTGTCAACTGGCCGGCTGGGATACTCAACTCCGTCAGGAACCTATACCGCCACCTCGATGAACGAAATTTGGTATAGCAAACAGTGGGACAACGCCCCCATGCCCCATTCCATTTTCTTTAAGAAGGATGGTCATGCCATCCACGGCAGCTTGGACGTACAGAATCTTGGCAGGCCGGTCTCGCATGGCTGCGTGCGCATCTCGCCCAGGAACGCCGCCATACTTTATGCGCTGGTGAAGGAGAATGGCCTGGAGAATACGCAGGTTACGGTAACCGGAGTTAGCCCGGGCGGCGAGTATGGCGTCGCCGGGGCCCAGACAAGCCCGCCCTCCGGATTTTTCGCGCCTTTATTTGGCGTTCCTTATGGACAGGGTCGCTAGGTCACCGTGTACCTAGAGCATGTTCCGAAAAAGTTAATCGACTTTTTCGATAAGAACATACTCCAACTCTTTGAATTTGAGCGATTCCTTTTCGATCAGATGATTTCATCTGATCGGGAAGCGCTCTAGGAAAAGGGCAAAACCATGAGCGATCAATCGACGGCGGAAAAACAACAGCGCGGAGATGCGGCGGACGCCGCGATCCAGGCCGCTATTGCCGCCGAGCGGCGGCGCTGTATCGACCGCGTGCTGACCTATGCTGCGCTCAGGGATCAGGCCGCCGTCAATCTGGACAAGGCCGACGACGGCGACGGCCCCGAGAAGCCGAGCGAGGGAGCGGCGGAGCGTGTGCGAATGCAGGCGGAGGTGGCGCGCGACATAGCCGCTTTTCTGGCCGAGGAGACGCTTCGCTAATCCGGGTCTCCCGATGGAGGGACCCGGACGTTAGGATGAACCGGACGCCGGCCGCATCCCGCCCGGCAGAGCGCGTTCAAGCAAAATCGCGCGTCTGTTCGCCTATGGTCCGCTGTCGATGACGGACCGGGCCCTTTCGGCCAAGCCCCGTCATAGACAGAGTGGCCGCTTACCAAATTGCAGGCCCGGGAGCGGACTGGCTAAAACCCACCCAAAGCCGCTGGTCTGATAGGTCCGCGCCGCCTACGCCGCGCGCGGCCTTCGCCGCAGCCCGTAATTCTTGAATTTCTCGACCGTCTTCGCGACCTCCTCATCGTCGAGAAGCCGCGGCGTTCCGACCTGCAGCGCCACCGCATATTGCTTGCAAAGCGTCTCTAGCTCGACCGCGACCCACATCGCCTCGCGCAGATCCTGGCCGGTCGCGATCATCCCATGATTGGCGAGCAAGGCGCAGGCTCGATCGGCGAGCGCTTCGAGAACCGCGACAGACAGCTCCGGCGTGCCATAGCTTGCGTAGCGCGCGCAGCGGATCGTCGGCCCGCCCGCCACCGCGATCATGTAATGCGCCGCCGGGATCTCCATGCCGCATATCGCGAAGGCCGTGCAATAGATCGGATGCGCATGCACCACCGCATTGACCTCGGGCCGCTCGAGCAAAATATCGCGATGGAACCGCCATTCCGATGATGCGGCCAAGTCATGGTCGTAGCTTCCGTCCATGTTCATGAAAATAATGTCGTCGGGAGTCATCTCTCCATAAGGCAAGCCGGAAGGCGTGATCAGAAGACCATTCTTCCAGCGCACCGAAATATTGCCGGCCACGCCTTGATTGAGGCCTTGGCGATTCATGTCGAGGCAGGCGTCGATGATCGATTGGCGGACGGCGAATTCCTTGCTCTTGGCCAAGATCAAACCCTTTCAATGGCGGCGGGCGAGACCAAAAGCCTCGCGGGCGAGCTTTTCGACGCAAGCGAAATCGCGCGTCTCGCCCGGCGCCGGCGCGAGCATCCATGAACCGCCAACGCAAGCGACATTGTCGAGCGCGAGATAATTCTTCGCTTTGTCCATGTCGACGCCGCCGGTAGGACAAAAAATCAGATCGGGCAAGGGGCCGGCGAGAGAAGCCACATAATTCGCCCCGCCCGCGGCCTCGGCGGGGAAAAACTTCAGCGCCCGAAAGCCGCGCTCCCGAAGCGCCATGGCTTCGGACGCCGACGACGCTCCGGGCAGAAAAGGGAGCGGCGAACGCACCGCCGCCTCGATGAGGCGCGGCGTCATGCCGGGACTTGTAAGAAAGGCCGCTCCGGCGTCGATAGCCGCGTCGATCTGTTCAGTCTCGATGATCGCTCCGGCGCCGATGATCGCCTCCGGAAACGCCTTGACGAGCACCACCATGGTCTTGAGCGCGACCCGCCCGGAGAGCGTGACCTCCATCACGGGAAGGCCGCCGGCGATGAGCGCAGCTGCTTGCTCGAGCGCATCGGCGACGTCCGCGACCGTCAAAACCGGCATGACCGGCGCGCGCCGCATCAGCGCCAGAGCAGCCTCGGCTTGTCGATAACGCATCGCCAGGACCTTTCAAGACGAACTCAACATATAAAAATTGCATCTTGGCCCATGCTGCGTAAAGCAAAACTCCCGCCCTCGGCGATTGGCCGATTATGGCGCTCGACGGCCTGGGCGAAAGCCAAGGCCGCCCGAAGCGGGGCGGCGCGTTTCAACGGCCCTTGCTCATATGATTTCCTCGTTCCAGCTTCTTCCGTCGCGCTCGACGAGGGCAATAGCTGCGGCGGGTCCCCAAGTGCCGGCGAAATAGGGGCGAGGCGGCTCGTTCAATTGGCTCCAGGCCTCGCGAATCGGATCGATCCAGCGCCAAGCCGCCTCCACCTCATCGCGGCGCATGAACAAGGTCGCGTTGCCGCGTATGACGTCCATCAGCAACCGCTCATAGGCCTCGGGCGCGTAAATCTGGAACGCCTCGGCGAAATTCATGTCGAGCGGCACATAGCGCAGGCGCATGCCTCCGGCGCCCGGCTCCTTCAGCATGAGCCAGAGCTTGATGCCTTCATCGGGCTGCAGCCGGATGACAAGCCGCGTCTTCGAGATCCTGCCGGACTCGACATTGAAGATCGAATGCGGGATTGCGCGAAAAACGACGACGACCTCAGAAACCCTCTGCGGCAGGCGCTTGCCGGTGCGCAGGTAGAAAGGCGCGCCCGCCCAGCGCCAATTCGCGACGCTGACCTTCAGCGCGACGAAAGTCTCCGTGGCGCTTTTCTCATTGCCGACGTCTTGCGTATAGCTCGGCACCGCGCCGCCATTGCTGGCGCCGGCATGATATTGGCCGCGCACGGTCGATGTCGCGGCATTGCTCGCATCGATGGGGGCGAGCGATTTCAGCACCTTCAGTTTTTCGTCCCGCACCGAATCCGCCTGCATGGAATTCGGAGGCTCCATCGCGATGAGGCACAAGAGCTGCAGCAGGTGGTTCTGCACCATGTCGCGCAGCGCGCCGGCGGCGTCATAATAAGCGGCGCGGCCCTCGACCCCGATCGATTCGGCGACGGTGATTTCGACATGGTCGATATGGGCGGAGTTCCACAGCGGCTCGAATAAGGCGTTGGCGAACCGCAGCGCCATGAGATTTTGCACCGTCTCCTTGCCGAGATAATGATCGATGCGGAAAATCTGCCCCTCGGAAAAAACCGCGCCGATCGCGTCATTGATGCGCGCGGCCGACGCGCTGTCCCTGCCTATCGGCTTTTCGACGATGATGCGGGAGGCCGGCGTGACAAGCCCATGCGCCGCGAGCTGCTTGGCGATCACGCCGAAACGATCGGGGGCCGTCGCGAGGTAGAAGGCGCGCACGCGCGAGGGATCGCCGCTGAGATGCTTTTCGAGAACCGACCAGCCGTCCTCCGCGCCGACGTCGAGGGAGACATAGTCGATCATGTCGAGAAAGGTCTTGAGAGTTTCAGCGCTCGCGGCTTCGCCCGAGAATTGCTGAAGCGCCTGCGCGATCGTGGCGCGATATTCGGCGCTGCTCATCTGGCCGCGCGAAACGCCGATAATATGCGTCGGCGCAGCGAATTGCCCATCGAGGAACCGCCGAAACAACGCCGGAAACAGCTTGCGATGCGCGAGATCGCCGGTGCCGCCGAACACGATGAGGTCGAAAGGATCAACCTTGAGGATGCGCGAAACCATCGCTTAGCCTCCCATTTGACGCGCCCACGGACCAAATCCCGATCGCGCGACCGGGCGGGGTTGAACAGCCCCTCGGCGGATGCCGGCTGCAACGAACAAGGCTAGCATTTTCTTTGCACGCAACGAAGCTCTACCCCTAATATGGGCTTGAACCGCGCCGCGGCCCAGCTCGAACGTGCAGGAGTTCTTGATGCCGCTTCATCGTCAATCCGCGGTCGGGGCCGCGCCCATCTGGTTCGTAACGGCTGAGACATGGCCGGAGATACGGGCGGGCCTGCCGGCGGCGGCGCAAGCTTTCGCCGCCGCTTGCGGCTTCGAACCGAAGCCAGGCCGGACCCAGATCGTGCCCGACGCCGCCGGCGGGATAGCCGCGATCCTGTTCGGGATCGAACGCGCCGACGCCCGCGTGCGCGATCTGCTTCTGCCCGGCCGGCTCGCGACCTCGCTGCCGAGCGGCCTCTATCATTTCGCCAATATGCCGCATGACGCCACGCTCGCCGCGTTGTCCTGGCTGCTGTCCGGCTATCGCTTCAGCCGCTACAAAGGCGAGGGCCGAACAGCCCGAGGCTCTGCGCTCCGCCCGGCGTCGACGCCGACCGCGTCGAGCGCATCGCCGACGCCGTCGCCTTCGGGCGCGACCTCGTCAACACGCCCGCCAATGACCTTGGGCCCGACGCCCTCGAAGCGGCCGCCTTGAACCTGGCGTCGCGCTATCACGCGAAAGCCTCAGTGACGCGCGGCGACAAGCTTTTGCAGACGAACTTGCCCCTTATACATGCCGTCGGCCGCGCCTCCGACAAGGCGCCCCGGCTCGTCGATTTCAGCTGGGGCGATCCCGCAAAGCCGAAAGTCACCTTGGTCGGCAAGGGCGTCTGCTTCGATTCGGGCGGATTGGACATCAAGCCGGAAGCCGCCATGTCGCTCATGAAAAAAGACATGGGCGGCGCGGCGACGGCGATGGCGCTGGCCTCGATGATCATGGCGGCCGATCTCGGGATACGCCTTCGCGTGCTGCTGCCCTTGGTCGAGAATTCGATTTCGAGCAACGCGTTCCGGCCGGGCGACGTCTATCCGAGCCGCAAGGGCCTCACCGTCGAGATCGGCAACACAGACGCCGAAGGGCGCCTCATTCTCGCCGACGCCCTGGCGCTGGCCGACGAGGAGGCGCCTGAGCTTCTCTTCGATTTCGCCACCTTGACCGGCGCCGCACGAGTGGCGCTCGGCCCCGACCTGCCGCCTTTTTACACTATGGACGAGGCGCTCGCCGCCGACATCGCCCGCTTCGGCGCGGCGACGCAAGATCCCGTCTGGCGCCTGCCGCTTTGGGACCCCTATGACAAGCTTCTCGACGGCAAGATCGCCGATCTCAACAATATTTCAGGCGGCTCTTTCGCCGGCTCGATCACCGCGGCCCTGTTCCTGCGCCGCTTTGTCGAACATGCGAAATCCTGGACGCATTTCGACATTTACGCCTGGGCGCCGGCGGCGAAATCAGGCCGGCCGGAAGGCGCCGAGGTGCAAGTCGCGCGGCTGCTCTATGATTTGATCGAGGCCCGATACGGCGCCGGCGCGAAGATCGAGCAACCCGAAGCGAAGCCGCGCAAGATCGTCCGCCGCGTGAAGGAGACGAGCGCGCATGGCCACTCTTCGGACGACGAAGGCAGCGTGTTTGACGATCTTGTGCCGTAGAGCAGGCCCGTGGCGACGGGTCGGTTCTAGAGCATGTTCCGAAAAAGTTGATCGACTTTTTCGATCAGAACATGCTCCAACTCTTTGGATTTGAGCGATTCCTTTTCGATCAGATGATTCCATCTGATCGGGAAGCGCTCTAGGGTTTAGGAAGAGTCAAGCCTAGCGTCGCCAAGCCATCGCGAGGTTTTTAGAGATTATCGAATCTGCTTGTCCCTTCTGGCAGGGGCGGCATAACGGCGCTGCTCGCCTCGCCAGCGTCGACGGCTTGCTTGATGGCGTCAAAGGTGAACGACGTCGCAAAAGTTGATCCGAAGTTGAGCAGGGAGGCCGGGCTTTTGTTTTTCGTGTGCAGCCTTACCGCGATCACCTTCCTTCCCGTGACCGAGGCGGTTTGAATCTGCCAATTGATCCAATCGTTGTTGCCGGTATCTTTTCCGACAATGCAAAGCAGATGCGTGCCTGACTTGATCTTTTCCGTCAGCTCGCTCTTGATTTGATTGGCCTCCGCGCTGTGAATCGCGGCTCTGGGAATATCATTCTCGAAAACGAAATCGAATTCCTGGTTCTTATCCCAGTCAAGAAGCGTGTTCATGGCCTCCATATCTCTATTCTTGAAGCTAACGAATATGCGAGTCCTAGCCATTGAATAAAACTCCTCTTGATTGCTTATATAGCCGTCCGAAACCTGATTGATCCGCTGCACCTATAGACGACAACGGGCGCGTTTGAAACCACGGGGTCGCGATCCAGCAGACGTGGCTTTGAAACGAAGCAAGCATTGACCTTGGCTGAGCTGAACGTCTCTGATGGGAAGGCGACATTTAAACTGACCCGCTGCCGCATTCCCAGAAAACTTGCCCGACGCTTGGCGTCCGGATATGCACGGGCTCATAGAAATTGAACTGCGTCTCTTGCGATCAAAAACCTCCATTTGATCGGGGGCGCAAAATGCGGCGCAAAATGAGCGGTTTTGACTCCCGCCTGACCCCTGCCCGGCCCGATCTCGCTGCCGCCCATTTGCGCGGCGAAATCGTCGCCGACGCCTATGTTGAGGGCCGGCCTATGCAGGTCGGAGTCGGGATCGCAGATCTGCGTCATGCGCCAAGCCATGAGGCGGCGGTGGAGACGCAGGCGCTCTACGGCGAAGCTTTGACGCTTTTCGAGGATCACGAGGGCTGGGGCTGGGTCCAGCTCGCGCGCGACAATTATGTCGGCTATCTCTCGATGACCGCGCTCCGCGAAGGGAGCGCCACGCCGACCCATCGCGTCAGAGTCAACCGAAGCTTCATCTATCCGGGGCCGAACCTCAAGCTTCCGCCGCAGGACGCCTTGCCGCTCGGGGCCTTGGTCAGCGTCAGCGCGACGGACAGCGGCTTCGCCCGAATTGGCGGGGCCGGCTTCGTCTTCGCCGGCCACCTCGCCCCTTATGACGCGAAAGAACCGGATTTCGTCGCCGTCGCCGAGCGGCTTTTATATGCGCCCTATCTCTGGGGCGGCAAATCGAGCCTCGGCGTCGATTGTTCCGGCCTCGTGCAGATCAGCCTCGACGCGGCGGGGATAGAAGCGCCGCGCGACACAGATTTGCAGGAGCGCGCGCTGGGGTTCGCGCTGCCTCTCGATGAGTCGCTTAGGGGCCTTACGCGCGGAGACATCGTCTTCTGGCGCGGCCATGTCGGCGTCATGCGCAATGAAACGGAGCTTTTGCACGCCAATGCGCATCACATGCTCGTCGAAAGCGAGCCGCTGCGCGCCGCGCGCGACCGCATCCTTGCCGCGACCGGAGCGCAAATCACCTCGATCAAGCGGCTGTAAGAGGATTTTTTTACCTCTGTGAAAACGCGCAAAGCCCATGGCGAGCAATTTCCAGGGAAACCAAGTCCATATTGGTCTTTGCGACGGATCGGAAATTGACGTTCGGCGGCGCCGGCATTATTTCTTAGAACATGTCTATCCGCACCATCATCACCCCGCCCGACCCTCGCCTGCGCCTCGCCTGCGCGCCGGTTGAGAGCGTCGACGATTCGATCCGCGCCCTCATGGACGATATGCTTGAGACCATGTATGACGCGCCCGGCATCGGCCTCGCCGCGATCCAGATCGCGGTGCCCAAGCGGGTGATCGTCATCGACGTCGCCAAGCGCAAGGACGAGGAGGCCTCGGCCGACCCAATCTGCCTCGCCAATCCGGAGATTCTCTGGACCTCGGAAGAGCTTTCCAGCTACGAAGAGGGCTGCCTGTCGGTGCCGGAGTTTTACGAGGAAGTTTTCCGGCCCGCGCGCGTGCGCGTCGGCTATCTCGACCGCGAGGGCCGCCGGCAGGAGATCGAGGCCGACGACATTCTGGCGACCTGCCTCCAGCATGAGATTGATCATCTGAACGGAATTCTGTTCATCGATCACATATCGAGGCTGAAACGGGACCGAATCCTCAAGAAATTCAGCAAGGCGGCCAGGCTCGAGACGGCAAAGCACGACACCGCCGACCGCAAGCGCAGCGCCGGGGGCGAACGCGCGACGGCTGACGCCGAGGCCTGATTTTCGCGCGCGGCCAAAAGGCTTAGATAAGGCGCAAATTCCGACGGGAAGGCCAGAACCCTCAGGCCCGGACATTTTCAGGCCCAAACACATAGGCCAAGAGATTTGCGCATCGTCTTCATGGGAACGCCGGATTTTTCGGCGCCCGTGCTTACCGAACTTGTCGGCCGCGGCCATCATGTGGCGGCGGTCTATACACGGGTGCCGAAACCGGGCGGACGGCGGGGCCTCGAGCCGACGCTCTCCCCGGTTCATGCGACCGCGCTGCGTCTCGGCATCGAGGTTCTGACGCCCAAAAGCTTGCGCTCGGAAGAGGCCGCCGTGACCTTGCGCGGCTTTGCGCCCGAGGCGATCGTCGTCGTCGCCTATGGTCTGATCCTCCCCAAAGACATTCTCGACATACCGGAAAAGGGCTGCTTCAACCTGCATGCCTCCCTCCTGCCCCGCTGGCGTGGCGCGGCGCCAATCCAGCGCGCGATCATGGCGGGCGACCGGGAAACCGGCGTCATGGCGATGCGGATGGAGGAAGGGCTCGACACCGGCCCGGTCGGGCTCGCCGAGCGCATAGACATCGGACCGGAGGCGACCGGCGGAGAGATCCATGACAAATTGGCGAGCGTCGGCGCCGATCTGATGGCGCGGGCCATGGAGGCAATCGAGCAAGGCGGCCTCGCCTTCACGCCCCAAGCCGAGTCCGGCGTCACCTATGCGCATAAAATCGACAAGTCCGAGGCGCGGATCGACTGGGCCAGGCCGGCGCAGGACGTTCATAATCTCATCCGCGCCCTTTCGCCTTTTCCCGCCGCGTTTTTCGAGGCCGATCTCGGCAAGGGGCCGGAGCGCGTCAAGGTCTTGCGCAGCATGGTCGTCGAGCGGTCGGGCGCGCCTGGGCTGGTGCTGGACGAAGCGCCGACGATCGCCTGCGGCGAAGGCGCGATCCGCCTCCTCGAGCTTCAGCGCGCGGGTAAGACGCCTATGAAAGCGGAGGATTTTCTTCGCGGCGCGAAGCTGCCTGTCGGGGCGTTGCTCGGCGCGCCCAAAGAGCCCGATGCCGCGCTTTAAGCTCACCATCGAATATGACGGCGCGCCCTATGTCGGCTGGCAAAGACAAGCCAACGGCTTTTCCGTGCAAGAGGCGATCGAATCGGCGATCCAGGCGATTTGCGGCGACGAAGCCGCAATACGCGGCGCCGGGCGGACTGACGCCGGCGTCCACGCCAAGGGTCAGGTCGCGCATGTCGATCTCGCCAAGGATTGGCGCCCAGATGTCTTGCGCGACGCCCTGAACGCGCATCTGCGGCCGGAGCCCGTCGCCATTCTTTTAGCCGAGCGCGTTCCCGACGCCTTCGATGCGCGGTTCTCCGCGCTGCGCCGCCACTATCTCTATAGGATCGTCAATCGCCGCGCGCCTTTGACCGTCGAGCGCGGGCGCGCCTGGCTGGTCAAAAGAAAGCTCGACGCCGACGCCATGCGGGAGGCGGCGGCGGGCCTCCTCGGCCGGCATGATTTCTCGACCTTTCGCGCCTCCGAATGCCAGGCGGAAAGCCCGGTTCGGACCTTGGATCGCCTCGATGTGGCGCGGATCGGCGACGAAATCCAAATTCGCGCCAGCGCGCGCTCCTTCCTGCATACGCAAGTGCGCTCCATGGTCGGCTCGCTCGAATATGTCGGGTCCGGCAAATGGAGTTCCGGCGATTTGCTGGCTGCGCTCGATGCCCGCGACCGAAGGCGCTGCGGCATGGTCGCGCCGGCGGCGGGGCTATACCTGATGCAGGTGGATTATGCAGCTGAAGGTGATTGGCGAAGGGAATAGAAACCTGCCTTTGCCAACTCTTCCGCAGCAAGTCAGCAAAGCTGAAATTTTTGAAATTTGCTTGCACAGTTCTCGAAAACGAGAAACGGGGCTTTTCGTGCTTCCCCTAACTTTCTCCACCGCTTCAGTTAGCATCAAAAGCGGCTTCTTCACTACGGCTCTTCAATCGCGGGTCCGTCGGCTCGATGCCGTTCGCCGTGGAGATACCATTCTCGTCGACCGCCCGGTTCAATTTTGGCCGGTCCGCCGACCCGATGAAACCACCCGTGCTGATGCCACTCCTCAGCACCATCGTCGTATTTCCGAGCTGGCCCATCCACGCAGTGCAGAAAACCATCGCTATTCTTTTTCTCCATTACGACTTTTCGTTCCATCGCGGGAATCCTCACTAAGCGCACCTCAGACGAGGAGGTGGGGTGGGGCCGCGCTAAACTCAAGAAGCCCAAAAGTCAGGCTCCCTCAAACCAGCGCGATCGCAGCCACGAGACGCCCATAATCGGGCTCTTGCCGATGCACCGATCGGCGATAGGAGTAAAATCGCGCGACATCCGCGTAAGTGTCGAGGCCAAGATCTTCGAAACACCCGACGCCCGCCCGAGCCAAGCGCATCCCGATAAAGCCCGGCAAGTCGAACATGAAACGCCCTTCGCCGTCCGACGCGGAAAAAAAGCTCGCGTAATCCTCCGAAGCCGCGATGAAGCGCTCACAAAATTCCGAGCCGACCTCATAGCTCTCCCGCCCAATCGTCGGGCCAAGCACGGCTGTGGTCGCCGCCCGGTCGGCGCCAAGCTTCTCCATCGCCGCGAGCGTCGCCTCGAGCACGCCGGTCAGCGCCCCTTTCCAACCGGCATGGGCGGCGCCGACCACCCGCGCCTCGACATCGGCGAACAGGACCATGCCGCAATCGGCTCCCGTCACGCCGAGGCCAATGCCGGGGACTTTGGTCGCCAAAGCGTCGCAGCGCGGACGCTCGGCGAAAGGCTCCGTCACGACCAATGCGTCCGGCGAATGGATTTGGTAGGGCACAAGGAGATGCGTCGGGGCGACGCCGAGATGCGCCGCCATCCGGCGCCGATTCTCGGCGACGGATTTTGGATCGTCATTCGACCCGACGCCGCCATTGAGCGAGGCGTAAAGCCCTGTCGAGACGCCGCCGTCGCGGGTGAAAAATCCATGCGCCAATCCCGGCCAGTCAAAGAGGCTGGCGGTAATTGGAGTCGGCTGGTTTTCCATCATTGTGGCTCCGTCTCGAAGCCGGCCGGCGCTGGGAGGCCGCGCGGCGTCACCGCGAGCGCCTTGAACAGCGTGGCCATGCTGGCAGGTTCGCCGTCGCCGCCGGCAAGTCGCGCAAGGGCCGCATCGATGGCGGCCCTTTGGCTGGCGCCGGCATTGCGCCGCAAGATGGCGGCGCGTTCGAAAATGCCGAGACGGGCCAGAAATTCGCCTTGCGTCACAGGTCCGTGAGCCGGCGCCGGCGGCCCTTGCGGCGCGGGCGAGAGCGCGAAAATCGACATGCGCCGTGAGGTCGGCTTCGCCCGGATCGCGCAGAGGATCGGCGAACTTGTGCCGGCGCACCGCCTGCAAGGTTTCGCCGCGGGCCGCTTCGCCATAGCCGTAATCGATGGCGAGCAGTACGCCGCCCTGGGTCGCGATCCGATGTGCGAGATGCGCCATCAGCTCGGCCGCGGCGACGCCAAGTTCGAGAATTTCCCCTGGTTCTCCGCCAGCCACCAGACGGGCCTCCGGCTCCGGGGCGAGGCCGAATTCGAGCCGCCCTTCGCGGTCGAGACCGACGAGCCTTTCGCGCCAGCCGCCCTCGGAGCGCACGTAATGGCGCACCGGCAAGGCGTCGAAAAACTCATTCGCGATGAAGATTGCGGGCCCCGGAGGCGTTTCCTCGACGCGATCATGCCAGGCGATCGGGCCGCCCCAAGCGGCGAGCGCCTGGCGCTGGATCTCGCGCAACGGCCCGCTCGTCTCGACGAGATGCAGGTCGAGCGCGTCCAAAAATCCGGGGCGATCCGGGCCGCGCGCAGGGCGTCCGCCATCAGCGCGCCGCGCCCCGGCCCCAGCTCGACGAGGCGGAAAGGCTTGGGCGCGCCCATCATGCGCCAGGTTTGGACGCTCCACAGACCGATCAATTCGCCGAACATCTGGCTGATCTCAGGCGCGGTGGTGAAATCGCCATCCGTCCCGAATGGCGTTCTTGACCGGTAATAGCCATGCGCCGGATGCGAGAGCGCGAGCGTCATGTAGCGCTCGAGGCTGATCGGCCCCTCTTGCGCGATCATCTCGCGAATCAGGGACTCGAGGGCGTTCATGCGAGCGCGGCCACCCGGCGCGACGCGCGAAATATAAAAAAGAGCCCAACGGCGATCAAAGGCAGCGACAAAAGCATTCCCATCGTCGCGCCGCCGAACAGGAAGCCGAGCTGCGGATCCGGCTCGCGAAAAAATTCGCAAGTGATTCGCGCGACGCCATAGGCAGCCGCGAAGAGCCCGACGACGAGCCCCGGCCGCTGGAGCGCGCCAAGCCTAATCGCGACATAGAGCGCGATGAACAGAGCGACGCCCTCGAGGCTCGCCTCGTAAAGCTGGCTCGGATGGCGCGGCAATGGGCCGGCGCCGGGAAAGACCATCGCCCAGGCTACGTCAGTCGGCCTTCCCCAAAGTTCCGGCTTGATGAAATTGGCGATGCGCCCGAGGAAAAGCCCGATTGGCGCCACGGCGCAGCAGACATCGCCGAGGCTCAGGACCGAGACGCCTCTCCGTCTGGCGAGAATGTAAATGGCGACCGCAGTTCCGACGACCCCTCCATGAAACGCCATGCCGCCTTTCCATACGGCCAAGATTTCGTCAGGATGAGCGAGAAAAAACCATGGATTGTAGAAAAGAACATAGCCGATCCGGCCGCCGAGTATGACGCCGATCGCCGCATAGACGAGGAGATCGTCTATGCAGGCTTCGTCCGGATGCGGCGTCCCCCTCCATAGAAAGTCGCTGCGGACCAAGAGGCGCGCATAGGCCCAGCCGAGCACCAGTCCGGCGATATAGGCCAGCGCGTACCAGCGGATCGGGAAAGGTCCAATCGCGATGAGCACCGGGTCGATAGTGGGATAGGAAATGAGGATCGGCATGGGCGCTCCGGACATCCTTTGGTGATGCGACGCCGGCAAAACCGCGTCAAGCATCATCCCCGCCGTTTTGCCTCAAGACCGTTACGACCCTGTGTCAGAAAAAATCCGCCGGCCGAAAGCAGATTGTGCTAAATGGGCGCGCACTAGAGCCTTTCCCATCGCGTGGACCAAAAATCAGCGAAAAGGAATCGCTCAATTTCAAGAAGCTGGAGCAAGTCCCGAAAAAGTCGACCACGTTTTTCGGAACGCTCGCATGGAGTCGAATGATGGCGCAGAACCGGGTTTTCGAGGATTTCACGCGTCTGATGACGGATGCGACCGAAGTGGCGCAAGGCGTCCGCCGCGAAGCCGAGACCGCCATGAAAAGTCAAATCGAGCGTTTCCTCGCGACAATGGATGTCGTCACGCGCGAGGAGTTCGAGGCCGTTAAGCAAATGGCCGCGGCGGCCCGCGAGGAAAATGAAAAATTAGGCAAGAGACTCGCCGCCCTGGAGGCCGAGCTCGCCCCGAAAGGAAAAAGCGGGAGCAAATAGCGGCGTTCGCTCCAGTTAACTTGGCGCTCTTTTTTGGATGGTAGAGCAGATTGACGCGCTAAGACGGATGGCTTCGCTTGTCTGTCTCAACGAGACCTCCTCTTGGCGCGCGTTTGGTTTTCACCTGCCGATCGGTCGCGCAGACGACTGAACGGCGCCGTCGTCGCCTCGGAGCCCGCACCCATGGCCGATTATGAAACGGACAGCAAAACCGCCACGAACTGGAGCCTGCGCGCCATCATCCTCCGGGAATGGCCCTATTTCGCCATGCTGATTCTCACGCTGTTCGGCGTCGCCTACACAAGCGTCGCGCGACAGTCGATGACGACCTATTGGGTGATCCTCGTCCCTTGCTTCGGCGCAATCTGCGTGGCCTCGCATTGGGCGGAGGTCGAGGGCCGGGACGAGCATTGGCGGCTCATCCGGACCCAGGTCCTGCACTGGGCCGCGGTCCTGATGGCGATGGAGCTCGTCTTCATCGCGGACGTGAGGCAAATCATGAATTCCGACGCCAGCGCGCTCATGGCGCTCACAGTGCTGGCGCTCGGCACTTTTACGGCGGGCGTTCATGTCGGCTCCTGGCGCATCTGCCTGGTCGGGATCATCTTGGGCCTTGGCGTTCCCGCCATCGCCTGGCTTGAGGAGGCTACGCTGCTTCTCCTCCTTGGAGCTGTTGTTCTGGTTGCGATCGGCGCGATATTCTTGTTGCGCGGCCCGGGCGGCGCCGACAGGGACGCGACGCCGGCTTAGAGCATGTTCCGAAAAAGTTGATCGACTTTTTCGATCAGAACATGCTCCAAACTTTATGAATTTGAGCGGGTCCTTTTTGCATCGGATGATCTCATCCGATCGGGACGCGCTCTAGGCCTTTCGTTGAAAAATCCAGTCCGCCGACAAGCCGCTGGGAACGCGCCGTCAGCTTGGCTCTTTGCGCGCAGGGCCGTTTGGTGCGGCGGACGCCGCCATGCGCCCAGTCAGGCTCGCATCACCGGGCGCAGCGGCGGCCGAAAAATGAGCGATCGCGAAACGCACGAGCACGCCGATCGCGGCCGCGAGCGGCACGGCGATCAAAAGGCCGACGAAGCCGAACAGATAGCCGAAAGCCGAAATCGCGAAAATCACCCAGACGGGATTGAGCTTGATGCGCGCGCCGACAAGATAGGGCGAAAGCGCATAATCGGCGACGGATTGGCCGACAATGAAAACGCCCACTAGCGCCGGAATCAACGTCCAGCTCGGCCAGAACTGAAGGAGCGCCACCGTGATCGACAGGACGAGCCCTGCAAGCAGCCCCAGATAAGGCACGAAACTGATCAGGCCGGCCGCGAGGCCGATCAAAAGCCCATGATCGAGGCCCGTCAGCCTCAAAGCCACAGCATAATATATCGCGAGGATAAGGCAGATCGTTCCCTGGCCATGCAGGAATGCGGAAATTGTCGCATTTATTTCATGGGCGACGGATCGCGCGTCGTCGCGATAGGCCGCCGGAATCGAGCGATCAATCGTCGCGAGAATGCCGTGCCAATCCTGAATCAAATAGAAGGCGACGATCGGGGCCACCACCAGGAGGGAAAAGATCGAGATCAAAGCCTGGCCGCCGGACCATAGCGAGCCGAGGAGGCTCGTCGCCCAGCTTGCGCCGAGCGGCGCCAGCTGCCCGGTCGCCTGCTCGGCCTCGTTCAACCCTTCGCCGATGATCTTGCGCAGCCATGGGCGGCTCGGATCTTCCGCAAGCGCCTGAAGCTGCGCGACATAGCCCGGAAACTTGTCGATGAAGAGCGCGACCTCGGAGCCCAGCATCGGCGTGATCAGAACGATCACCGCGATGACGGCGCCGACGAAAAGACCAATGATGCCGAGAGCCGCGATGGCGCGGTTGATCCCATTCCGCTCCAGCCGATCGACCAGCGGGGCGAGCAGATAGGCGAGCGCAATTCCGGCCACGAAGGGCAGCAGGATTTCGCGCAGCAGCACGATTGCCGCGATGAGGACAGCGAGCGTCGTGGTCCAGACGATGAGAGGCCGAGCTGGTTTCATGGTCCGACTATATGCCGGCAAGAGCGGTCAAGAGCAATATGGAGCCGGCGGCGGCGCTCGCCAAGGAGCGCCTTGAAGGCGACGGCGACTTCGATCGATGAATCCATTCCCGATCCAGAAATCTGTTCTATTGGGGACAATCTCTTGCAGACCGGTTGCATAGAGGCGTCACGTTGTGATTCCCTAGCGAAACATAGAGTGGAATTCGTTTGAGTCGCGCGTCAAGGCGCGGCGCGATTCGGACGATTGTTCTTATGTTCGTCTCGCGTTTTGCTTGTCGCGTTCTCGAAGCCGAAATGTTTCGAGGCCGCATTGTCCTAAAGGCCACCGAATGTCGATTTTGCAATTCGAAGCCCCGCGCACCGAACATCCTGTCGACATCATCGAGAGACTGGCGGCCCACAACCAATGGCCTTTCGACCGTGACGAAGAGGATGAGATTTCGATCTCCGTCGCCGGCAGCTGGACCGATTACAACATCGCTTTCACCTGGCTTTCCGAGCTTGAGGCGCTGCATGTGGCCTGCGCCTTCGATTTCAAGGCGCCGAGCGTGCGCAGGATCGAGCTCGTCAGCCTCATCTCGCTCATCAATGAACAATTATGGATCGGGCATTTCGATTTCTGGCCGAATGACGGGGTGGTGATGTTCCGGCATTCGCTGCTGCTCGCCGGCGGCGCCGAGCTCAATGGCCAGCAGTGCCAGACCGTCCTCACCAGCGCTGTGCGCGCCTGCGAACGCTATTACCAGGCCTTTCAATTCGTCGTCTGGGCCGGCAAGACCGGACGCGAGGCGATCGACACGGTCATGCTCGAGACCAAGGGCGAAGCCTGAAGATGGCCGCGCCGGAAACGGATCGGTTTCCCGCCTCGCTCATTCTCGCCGGAGCCGGCAAGATGGGCGGGGCGATGCTGCTCGCCTGGCTCGATCAGGGCTTCGATCCGCGCCGCATCTGCGTCATCGATCCTCAGCCGTCGCCCCAGATCGTCGGGCTCGCGGCGGAAAGAGGTTTCGCGCTCAATGCTCCGGCCGCGCCGCCGGAAGTTCTCGTCCTCGCGATCAAGCCGCAGACTCTCGATGAGGCGACTGCGCTTGCGCCCCTCGCCGGCCCGCAAACGCTCGTCATTTCCATCCTCGCGGGCAAGACAATCGCCAATATCGCGGCCCGTTTTCCCCAGGCGTCAGCCATCGTCCGGGCCATGCCCAACCTTCCCGCAGCGGTCAGACGCGGGATCGCCGCGCTCGCCGCAAGCGAAGCGGCGACGCCGGCGCAGCGCGCCCAGGCCGAAGCGCTGATCGCCGCCACCGGCCAATTTGAATGGCTCGCCGACGAGCGCCTGATCGACGCCGTCACCGCGGTGTCGGGATCAGGCCCCGCCTATGTCTTCTACCTAGCCGAATGCCTGACGCAGGCGGCTGCGGCTCTGGGCTTGCCGCCGGATGTCGCCGCAAGGCTCGCCCGCGCGACTGTGGAGGGAGCCGGCGAGCTTTTGTTCCGAAGCGGCGAAAGCACGCCCGCCGAACTGCGCGAAAGCGTGACCTCGCGCGGCGGAACGACGGCCGCCGCCCTCGACGTGCTGATGGCGCCGGACGGTCTCGCGCCGCTGATCGAGCGCGCCGTCAAGGCGGCGCAGCGCCGCGCCGAGGCCCTATCCGGATGACGCGCCGCGCATTGCGGGATGAACGCTTCAAACCGCTCTTATCCGCCCGGCGCCCACTCCTCCGCCTCGCGGCGATGCTGCTCCAATGTATTTTTGCGGAAGGCGTAGCCGCGGATGAGCGCGACCCCTTTCTCGCCTTGGCGACTCATGCCGAAGGGATCGTCAATTATGTTCGCGCGTCCGAGGTCCAAGCCTTGGTTGATCTCAATCAATCGAAATGCCTGCTCGTGCTGTTGAGCGGGGAAGAGATGCGGGCCTACCAAAAATGCGCGTCGATCGCAGGCGACCCCAAGCAATATGGCTTCGTCTCATTTACCTCGCCGTTCGGCAATGTTTTCGCCATTCCCGCCGCCATATCCAGTCTGCGGTCCACCAGCAGCTCAGGGTGCAGCCTGGCTTTGAGAAACGCCAGATTCGTTCCCGTCAGCGAGTCCTGCGTCGCCGCGCATAAGGCGCTGGTCGGCGAATAGACGACGTAGCGCCAACTTACCCGGAGAGACGCCTTGGAACCGGACCGCCCAGACGCTACATAAGCAGGCGCAAGAGCATGAAACGAGGTCTGGGAGGCGAACATGGTCGACAAAAATGACAGCGACGAAACGGCCGAGTTCGGAGCGGGGGAACTCACACCTGCGCCGCAGGATCCCAAGAACGCAATCATAGAGGCGCTGCTCGAGCTTGCTGGCGAGCGCAACTGGGAAGACATCACGATTTCGGATGTCGCGACCCGGGCGAATGTCTCGCTCTCGACGTTCCGCGAGTTTTTTCCCTCGAAAGGAGCGGTTCTAGCGGCCTTCTCGCGCAAGATCGATCGCATCGTTCTCGATGGAACGACCGACGATCTCATCGGCGAACCGGCCAAGGAGCGCTTGTTCGACGTCTTAATGCGCCGCCTCGACGCCTTGGCGCCCTATAAGCTCGGGCTCGAAGGCGTTTCGGATTGGGCGAAGCGCGATCCGCTTGGCGCAGCCGCGCTTAACAAAGTGGTCGTGAACTCGATGCGCTTCATGTTGGAGGCGGCCAGCATCGACTCGGAAGGCGTCGTCGGCGGCCTGAAATTGCAGGGTCTGGCGCTGGCTTGGCTGCGGGTGCTTTCGGTCTGGTTCCGCGACGAAGACTTAGGGCTGGCCGCGACCATGGCGGAACTCGATCGCGAATTGACGCGCGGCGGACATTTCGTCGAGCGGGCCGAAGATCTGAACCGTCTCGCGTCGCCTTTATTTTCGCTAGCGCGCGCCTTGTTCGAGCGTCGTCGCGTCAGCCCCGACGGCTATCGCCGCCGGTCCAGCGAAGCGCGGGACGAACGGGCCGCTTCGTGAGCCTGTCGCGGAAAAGCTGGTCGGCTTTTTCGCGTAGGGCATGGTTCATGCCATTAGGGCCGCGTCACTGGGTGGTTCGCCGCGCGCGAGAGCCGGTCTCGTCGAGCCGCGACCATTCCTGCGGCGCAAGCTCGATGACCTTCGGCGCGGCGGCGCGGCGTCCATCAGGCGGGGCGCCATACTTGCCGACCTTCAGCCGCTCCGTCACCCAAAACCTGATCGACGGCGCGGCCAGAGCCAGCCCGATGAAATCGGAAACAAACCCGGGAAGGATCAACAAGATCGATCCAAGCCCGGCGAGCGTCCCGTCGAGCAGCGCCTCCCGCGATAGGCCGCCCTGCTCATGCGATCGAGCAGATAGGGCTTTGCGCAGCCGGAAAGCGGCGGAGACACCGAGACGCCGCAACATCGCCGCGCCGGCGAGGCTTGTCATGAGGCACAGAAGAATAGCACCGCTGAAGCTGAGGATTTCAACGATCAAGGCGAAGGCCGCGACTTCGGCAAGGAGCCAGATCGCGAAATAGAGCATGATCCGGGCTGGTAGACGCATCCGCGCACCATTCGATTGGAGTGAGAGCATGACGAAGACCGTCACGCCTGGACTTCAGCCATTTCTCTTCCCAGATAGAATTATATGATAAAGTTCGCCGAATGGCGCAACTCGCCGCAGCCGAAACCGGGGCGTCAAGCAAAGAGATGCAAGATTCATTCGATATGACAACGATCATTTTCGCGCTTCTCGCCGTTTTCGTGGTCTGGAAGCTGCGCTCCATCCTCGGAACCCGGAGCGGGACGGAAAAGCCGCCGAGCAATCCGTTCCTGAACCGCGCGCCCGGGCCGGCAGCCGCGCGGCGCGACGATGCGGACAACAAGATCATCACCCTGCCGGGAGCGCCTGACCTTTCGGCGGCGGCGCGGAATGCGGCTCCCTCCGATCAGGCCGAGCGGTGGAAAGGCTTTGCCGAGCCCGGCTCAAAAGCCTGGGCGGGGCTCGACGCCATTGCCGCGGCGGATCGGTCCTTTGCGATTCAGCCTTTCATCGACGGCGCCAAGGCCGCCTATGAAATGATCGTCGGCGCATTTGCCGCAGGCAATCGCCAAGTGCTGGAAAACCTTCTGGCCAAGGACGTTTACGATAGCTTCGCCACGGCGATCTCCGAGCGCGAAAAGCGCGGCGAAAAGGTCGAGACGACCTTCGTCTCGATCGACAAGGCGGTCGTTGACGACGCCGAGCTTCGCGGCGGAGCCGCCCAGATCACGCTGCGCTACACCTCCCAGATGATCACCGTGACTCGCGCTCAAGACGGCGCCGTTATCGAGGGAAGTCCGGACAAGGTCATCGAAATCACCGATGTCTGGACTTTCACGCGGGACGTTAATTCACGCGATCCAAACTGGAGGCTCAGCGCGACCGGGGCCGGCGCTTGACGCAAGTCGCCCTCCGGCCTTCTCAATTTTCCGACGAGCTGATCTACGCCCTCTCCGGTTGAATGATCCTCGCGATTTCTGAACTCGGCGCCCAGTCGGACATCCGGGATGCTCATCGATGGCGCCTTCTTCGTCGCAGCCCGCCAAGCCTGAAGCTCTTCAACAAGATTCCACCAGCCAGAGCCTCGCGTCCCAAGGCCTCGCGTCGAAAGACCTGACGCTCGCCGAGCTGTCCTTCGCCGATCTTGAGGGTTTCGCGGAGGATGATCATCTCGAGGCGTTCCGGGTTTTCAGACTGTCCGGCGCGGCGCTCGTCGAGGACCGACCGGTTTTGCGCCAGGGGGTCGCGCCCTCCCCCGCCCTCAAAGCCATTTGTCGGCTTGCCCTGGACCAAACGCCAGGGGATCGAATCCAGGCGCGGCGCTTCTTCGAAGAGCATTTCAGGCCTTTCGGGGTGCGGGCGACGCGGGGGTCGAATGGCCATGCCGCCGGCTTCCTGACCGGCTATTACGAACCTGTCGTCGAGGGCTCGCTGACGCGGACCGCCGATTTCACGGCGCCGATCCTCGCCCGCCCCGATGATTTGCCTCCGTCGGCTGGCGGCGCGTCAGCTGGCCCCACGCCCTACCCCGACCGCGCCGCGATCGAGGCGGGAGCCATAACCGGACGGGCGCGTCCGATCGTCTGGCTGCGCGATGCGATCGAGGTCTTTCTCATCCAGGTGCAAGGCTCGGCCCGCGTCCGCCTCGCCGACGGCGGGCTTTTGCGCCTCGTCTACGCCGGGCGCAATGGCCAGCCTTATACGTCGATCGGACGCCTCCTGATCGAGGCCGGAGAGATCGCCGAAACGGATATGTCGCTTGCAAGGCTTAAAGCCTGGGTCCGCGACCATGGCCAAGAGCCGGGCGAAGCAGGCAGGGCGCTGATGCAACGCAACCGATCCTATGTGTTCTTCGCGCGCGACGAAAAGCTTGATCTGGCCGCGAGCCCCATCGGCGGCCAAGGCGTGAGCCTCACGCCGCTGCGGTCCATCGCGATCGATCGGACGATCTGGCCCTATGGCCTGCCAGTCTGGATCGCCGCCGATCTCCCTTGGGCAAGCGCTTCGGCCTCGCCGTTCCGGCGCCTGATGGTCGCGCAGGATACTGGATCGGCCATAGTCGGCCCGGCGCGCGCCGATATTTTTTTCGGCGCGGGGGATGACGCAGGCGCGCGGGCAGGCGATATTCGAAACGTGGGAGATTTTGTCGTTTTTCTTCCCGCGGGAGAAAGTTCGCCTCGGTGAAGGAAAGCATCTCGTCTTTCGTCAAAGGCCGGCCGCGCCGGCTGACCTCGGAGGAGATCGAGCTTTGGCTCACGGTCGCCAAGACCGTCGCGCCGAGGCCGGGAGCGCTTGCGCCTCAGGCAGCCCCTCCGCCGCCCGTTGGCGTCGACTCGGCGGCTGACGATTCAACGCCCGCCGTCCCCGCGCAAGCCGCGGCGCAGACCCTGGCGCCGGCCGCGCGCAAGGCCATGACCCCGCTCGCTGCACGCCGCTCGAGCGCCGGCTTCGGCAAAGCTGGCGCGCGGGCGGGCCGCGCCGGACGCCGTGATCGATCTCCATGGGCTGCGCCGGCAGGAGGCCTTCATCGCTCTGCGTCATTTCCTGTCGCGGGCGCAGCGCGACGGCGCGCGGCTCGTTCTCGTCGTCACCGGCAAGGGCGAGCGCGGCGGCGCGGAAGACGCGGAATCCGGCGTCCTTCGGCGCAATGTGCCGCATTGGCTGCGCGCGGCGGAATATAATGCGATCGTCGTCGGTTTCGAGGAGGCGACGCGCTCCCATGGGGGCGCCGGCGCGCTTTATGTTCGGCTGAGGCGGCGCGATCGGGCGCCGCGCGGGATGCAATCGCCATGACCTCTCCAGGCTTCAACTGGGCCGATCTGACGGCGCCGTCGACCGACGATCTCGAACGGCTTGCGAAATCGGCTTTCGAGGCCCTGCCGGGAGACTTCCGTCATCTCTGCGACGGCCTTGTCATTCAGGTCGAGGATTTTCCCGACGACGACACGCTCGACGACATGCAATGCGAGAGCGAATTCGATCTCTTGGGCCTCTTTCGCGGCCGCGGCCGGGCGCAATCCGAGGCGACGCCCGCCACCGGGCAATTTCCCAACATGATCTGGCTCTATCGGCGTCCGATTCTCGATTTCTGGGCGGACCAGGAGGACACGCTCGGCGCCATCATCACCCACGTCCTCGTGCATGAGATCGGGCATCATTTCGGCCTCTCCGACGAAGACATGCTGACGATCGAGGAGAGCGTCGAGTAAGGCGGTTGCCCCTGCGCGTGATTTGCCAGCCCACTTTATATGCCGGGCGCTAGGCGAAGGGCCGAACACATCTGCTTGTAGCGCGCAAGCAATTCAGGAGCTGTTGTTTGAGCTTTTATCCAGCTGGGGTGCTGGGCGCGCATGATCCTATTATAGAGTTCCGGCACGATTCTTTGGTATTCTTCGCGCCGAAGACGAAGTCTATCGCCCCTGTAATCGTTTTCATAACGGGTCTGCAAATATGTATATACGACCAACTCTGAACATAGGATGTTGACTATGCTTTCGGCCCTGTTGGGCTCGAACTCGATGAGCTCTCCGACTGCTAGACGACCGCTCTCATACATTAGAAATTGCATGTAGATCATCTGCCTCATAAGAATTTCGCTTTCGCTCACATTCTCTGCCGCGGCGATAGCGCGTAGATAGTCCATCATCGTCTTCCGATACGTATAAAACTCGGTCACGTATGTGACGACATTGACGTCGAGCGGCTCCAGGTCCGAAAGCTGGCCGTCATAGACAGGCGTATAATGCTCTTCGCTCGTAAATTTCCTCGAGGCGCAGCTGTCAGCGGCCCGTGAGTCATCTGAGGATGTTTGAGGCGTCCTCGGAGCCGCTTGCTCAACGATTGCGTGCTCTCGCTCCGCCTGTTCGACGGATGACTGGGCGAAATTGACGACAACGCAGACTCGGCAAATGACGGTGATTTCGCACGCGAATAGATCCACTGCGCCGATGCGCCTGCTCCCAGACTGATAAGCCCAATTAAGCACAGCGGCGGCGGCGGCGGCCAATGCGCTGGCGATCGTGCTATTCACGCTGAAAGACCGAGCATCGAAACTATAAAAGGCGATGCCGAGCGTGACCGGGACAAGGAGTATCATGAGGAAGGCGATCCACTGGAGATCCCCAAGGTGACGAGACGTGCAAAGACGCGCAAAAGTGAGCGAAGGTCCCTTTTCCTGCAACGTCCGCCCGAAGAAAAAGTTAGCCGCAAAGCTTATGGGATTCATGGGTGTTTTCCTCTCCATCGGCCATAAGAAGACTAGGCTATCTTGTCTCGCTGGTTCTCTCACTGTCTTTGGACGCCTCCGGCGAGCCTGATCGAAGCGCTATTCTCCTTTTCCCGTTGCAGCCATTCGAACTGAAATATGTCCTTATTGCTCCAAGACTTCCGCCTTGCTATGAACCCTGCTCAACGGCCGATCGCATCCGACGTCCTCATCCTAAAGAGGTCTGAAGGGCCCTCTCGTTCTTCGGAAGCTGAGGATGCGGAGACGAAGACCGCTCCCCGCACAGGATTGTCCTTCAAGACGCGCTTCGCGCGCTCCTCAGGATGAGGGCGCGCCGCACAAAAGTTCATATTCCCCGCCGCCAAAAGGACCTGGGACCCGCCGCTATGGAAAAATTCACTTCGCTCACCGGCGTCGCCGCGCCGCTCGGGATAACCAATATCGACACCGACATGATCATCCCGAAGCAATTTTTGAAGACGATCAAGCGGACCGGCCTCGGCTCGGGGCTTTTCTCGGAAATGCGCTACAGGGACGACGGCTCGGAAAATCCTGATTTCGTCTTGAACAAGACCGCCTATCGCAACGCCAAGATCCTCGTCGCGGAAGATAATTTCGGCTGCGGCTCGTCGCGCGAGCACGCGCCCTGGGCGTTGCTGGATTTCGGCGTTCGCTGCGTCATCTCGACAAGCTTCGCAGATATTTTCTACAATAATTGCTTCAAGAACGGCATTCTTCCGATCAAGGTTTCGCGGGAGGATCTCAAAAAACTTATGGATGACGCCGAGCGGGGCGCCAACGCCACGCTCTCGATCGATCTCGAAGCCCAGGAGATTCGCGGCCCCGACGGCGGAATCGTCAAATTCGAGATCGACCCGTTTCGCAAGCATTGTCTCTTGAACGGGCTCGACGATATCGGCTTGACGATGGAAAAGGCCAGCAAGATTGAAGCCTATGAAGCAAAGGCGGCGTCCGAGCGAAGCTGGCTTTAGGGCAGATCTTTGAAAGAGCTAAGCGACGCTTTCGAATAGGGCATGCCCCAGCCGCTGATCAGGATCCGTGCTTGGGCGGTTCGGAATTCGACCTTCCGATCAGGAGAGGCGGTAGATTGCCGCGCCGCGCCAATTGGCGCAAAAAAGCCATGACAACAGGCGACGCTGGGTGCTAGTCTCCGCGCCGAACGGGCTCAGACCGTTCAGGGTATGGAAACGAAGCGCCCGGAAAGTCGCAACACGTAAAGCAAAGGCAGAGGCTGAAAATGGCTTGGACGACTCCTATCATCGTTGAAATCTGCATCGGCATGGAAGTGACGAGCTACGCGTCCGCCGAAATCTGACGGCTGGACCTCGACGTTTTCCCGAATGTCCTGACTGGCGCCCTGCGCAAATTCTTTCTCGGTTCGGCGGCCAACCGGCATGGACGGAGAAAAACGCCTCCAAGCGCACAGTCAGTTCAGCGGTTCGCCGATCGCGAAGGCCGGCTGCTCTCCGGCACGCAAGATGGGCGCCAACATACAAACGAGCCGCCGGATTCCCGTCCGCGCGGCTCGATTTGGTTGTTCAGCCAATTTTCTTGGGCTTTGGCGCCGAAGGCGGCGACAGTCGTCGACCCAGACTTTTGGCCTCGCATGACCGGCCGGAGTTCACGCTTTTTGAAGCCCGTCGGCCTCGGCGCAGCTCAGAACTCGGTCTCCGTAGAGCCTCGTACAAAGGTTCGTTCCGTGCAGTCTCCAATGAGCTTTAAAGGCTTGGCGCGTCTTGAAGCGCCTATGTCGATTATGCGATCCAGCCTGGACTCCAGGCGCCTGGACGCTGTGCAACAACGCGTAAGGTGAAGCGGCATGAGAGAAGAATCGCCGACGGCCTCGGTTTCCAGGCCCCGCTTGCCGCGCGGCGTCAGGCTGAAACACGATGAGACGCGCGGCGAATGGCTGCTGCTCGCCCCGGAGCGCGTGATCAAGGCCGACGCCATCGCCGTCGCCATATTGCAGCGCTGCGACGGGATCGCGACCGTCGACGCAATCGTCGACGATCTGGCGGCGGCCTTTTCCGCCGACCGCGCAAGAGTCGAAGCGGATGTGCGCGCGCTTCTCGAAAATCTCGCCGCCAAGCGAATGGTGGACCTATGAGCGCCGATGCGAAAAAAATTCCGACCCCGGTCGGTCTTCTCGCCGAATTGACGCACCGCTGTCCGCTCGGCTGTCCCTATTGCTCCAATCCGCCCGCGCTCGAGCCGCGCGCGGATGAGCTCAACACGGCAAGCTGGAAGGAGATCTTTTCTCAAGCCGCCGCGCTTGGCGTCCTGCACGCCCATCTTTCCGGCGGCGAACCGGCCGCCCGGCGCGATCTCGTCGAAATCGTCGCCCATTGCGCGAAAGTGGGCCTTTACACCAATCTCATCACCTCCGGCGTCGGCCTCACGCAGGCGCTGGTCAAGGAGCTCGCCGACGCAGGGCTCGACCATGCCCAGCTCTCGATTCAAGATTCCGAGGCGCAATCGGCGGACCGGATCGCGGGATATTCAGGCGCCTTCGCGCGCAAGCGGGCTGCGGCGGAATGGATCACGCAAGCCGGGCTGCCTCTCACTGTCAACGCCGTCATACATCGCGCCAATGTGGAGCGCGCCGGCAAGACGGTCGAGTTCGCGGTCGCGCTCGGGGCGCGGCGCGTCGAAGTCGCGCATACGCAATATTACGGCTGGGCGATGATCAATCGCGCCGCGCTGATGCCAACGGCGGCGCAGGCGGAGGCGGCCATCGCAGAGGTCGAAGCGCTCAGGAAGACCTATGCCGGCGTCATCGTGATCGATCACGTCATCCCGGATTATCACGCGCGCTATCCAAAGGCCTGCATGGGCGGCTGGGGCAAACGCGGCTTGAACATCACGCCCTCCGGCAAGGCGCTCCCCTGCCATGCGGCGGAAACGATTCCGGGCCTCAAGTTCTGGAATGTGCGGGACCATTCGCTCGAAGACATCTGGTTCAATTCGGCGGCGTTCAATGCGTTCAGGGGAACCGATTGGATGCGCGAGCCCTGCCGCTCCTGCGAGCGAAAGACGATCGACTATGGAGGCTGCCGCTGCCAGGCGCTCGCGCTTGCGGGCGACGCACGGGAGGCCGACCCCGTCTGCCATCTTTCGCCGCATCACGCGAAAGTTGCCGAGATCGGGGAGGTTGCGGCCGGGAGCGAGGAGATCGACCGGGAGCCGACCTATGTCTATCGGCGCGTAAAACTGCCGGAGCCTGCTGAATAGATCTTTCGCCGGCCGGGCAAGGCCGCCCACCGGAAGCGGCGGACCTTTTATCTCCGGTGGAAAAACCGCTAAAAGATTGGAAACCGAGCCTCGCCGACTTATATCGGTTGATGCGGCGGTAAAGCCCGCATGGCCAGGTCGAGCGCCCGGCAGGAGACTTCAACGATGGCGGACGCGGTCAAAGGCCCGGTCGACCTCATCGAGGACCTCAAGTCCACCTCTCTCAACGATAAATATGATTTGACGAAACAGCGGATCTTCGTCTCCGGCCCGCAGGCCGTCGTCCGCCTCCTCCTCATGCAAAAAGAGCTCGACCGGCGCGCTGGGCTCAACACGGCGGGATTCATCTCCGGCTATCCCGGCTCCCCGCTCGGCGGCCTCGACCTCAATTTCCATCGCGCCAAGCGCGCTTTCGCCGCCAATGACATCTTGTTCCAGCCGGGCCTCAACGAGGATCTCGCGGCGACCGCCATATGGGGGGCGCAACAGGCGGAAATGCGCGGCGAAGGCCGGTTCGACGGGGTTTTCTCGCTTTGGTACGGCAAGGGGCCCGGCGTCGATCGCTCCGGCGACGTCTTCCGCCATGTCAATCTCGCCGGGACGTCGAAACATGGCGGCGCGCTCGCCTTGATGGGAGACGATCACACCGCCGAATCCTCGACGACGGCGCATCAGTCCGAATTCACCTTCGTCGATGTGATGATGCCAATCCTCTCCCCGGCCGGCGTGCAGGAGATCATCGACTATGGCCTCTACGGCTATGCGATGAGTCGTTTCACAGGCGCCTGGGTTGGCCTGAAATGCCTCAAGGATACGATCGAATCGACCGGCTCGATCGACGTCTCCCTCGATCGCGTAGCGCCGCGCATTCCGGCCGATTTCCCCATGCCGCCCGGCGGCCTCAATATTCGCGCGCGCGACAATGTCCTCGAGCAGGAAAAGCGCCTACAGAATTTCAAGCGCGACGCCATGCTCGCCTGGCTTCGCGCCAATCGCCTGAACCGGATCATCACCTCTGGCGGGCCCAAAGCCAGAATCGGCGTGATCGCCGCAGGCAAATCCTATCTCGACGTGCGCCAGGCGATGGACGACCTCGGCATTGACGAGGTCGCCGCCAATGCGCTCGGGCTCAGGCTGCTCAAGATCGGCTGTCCCTGGCCGCTCGAACCTGTCGCCTTGCGGGATTTCGCGCGCGGGCTCGAGCTCATCATCGTCGTCGAGGAAAAACGGTCGCTGATCGAAGTCCAGCTGCGCGAGGAGCTTTACGGTTCGGCCAACCAGCCGGTCTGCGTCGGCAAGAAGGACGAGCAAGGGCGCTGGCTGTTCCCGGTCACGGGCGCGCTCGACGCCAATGACATTGCGATTGCGATTGGGCGCCGCATTTTGCGCTTCGCGCAGAGCGACGAAATCGAGCGGCGCGTGCAAAGGCTGGAGCGCGCGCAGGCCAGTCTCGCCACAGGCGAGGAGATCGCGACGCGCTCGCCCTATTTCTGCTCGGGCTGCCCACACAACACATCGACGAAAGTGCCTGATGGCATGCGCGCCTATGCCGGAATCGGTTGCCATTATATGGCGCAGATCATGGACCGCGCGACCGAGGGCTACACCCAGATGGGCGGCGAGGGAGCGAATTGGATCGGCGAGGCGCCGTTCTCAACGCGTCCCCATGTCATTCAGAATCTTGGCGACGGCACCTATAATCATTCCGGTCTGCTCGCCCTGCGTTTTGCATGCGCCGCCGGCGTCAACATCACCTACAAGATCCTGTTCAATGAAGTCGTCGCAATGACGGGCGGACAACGCCTCGACGGCGGCCTGACCGTGGACAAGATCGCGCGTCAGGTCGCGGCCGAAGGCGTCCGCCGCATGGTCGTCGTGACCGATGAACCGGATAAATATCCGGCGGGTTTGCAATGGCCTGAGGGGCTCGCCATTCGGCCTCGCCGAGACCTCGACGATGTGCAGCGGGAGCTCGCCACGCAATCCGGCGTGACCGTCCTCATTTACGATCAGACCTGCGCCGCCGAGAAACGCCGCCGCCGCAAGAGAGGCGAAATGGCCGATCCCGATCGGCGCGTCATCATCAATGAGCTCGTCTGCGAGGGCTGCGGCGATTGTGGCGTGAAATCGAATTGCGTCTCGATCCAGCCGCTGGAGACCGAATTCGGCCGTAAGCGCGTGATCGACCAGTCGAGCTGCAACAAGGACTTTTCCTGCATCGAGGGGTTTTGCCCGGCCCTCGTGACGGTCCATGGGGCAAGGCCAAAGAAGGCGCAGGCCGCGAAGGACTATGATTTCCCGCTGCTTCCCCGGCCGTCGATCCGGGCGATCGGCGCGCGTCCCTACGGAATCTTGGTGACGGGCGTCGGCGGCACGGGCGTGGTGACGATCGGCGCCATTCTCGGCATGGCGGCGCATCTCGAAGGCAAGGGCTGCGGCTCGATCGACATGGCCGGATTGGCGCAAAAGGGCGGCGCGGTCTACAGCCATGTGAAGATCGCCGCAAAGCCCGACGACATTCATGCGATCAGGGTGGCGGCGGGAGAAGCCGATCTCGTCCTGGGCTGCGATCTCGTCGTCACCGGCTCGAAGAAAGTCCTCGCCGCGATGCGCAAGGACGAGACCGGGGTCGTCGTCAACACGGCGGAAATCTATCCTGGCGAATTCACGCGCAACGCTGATTTCTTCCTGCCCGCAGAGGGCCTCAAATGCGCGATCAGGCGGACGGCGGGCGAGACCGTCAGCTTCATCGACGCCACCGGCATAGCTTCGGCGCTGCTCGGCAATTCGATCGCGGCCAATATGTTCATGCTGGGCCATGCTTGGCAGCAAGGCCTCGTTCCGCTCGATGAGGCGTCCATCCTGCACGCCATAGAGCTCAATGGCGAAGCCGTGGAGATGAACAAACAGGCCTTCTTATGGGGCCGGCGCAAAGCCGCTGAGCCCGCCGCGGTGGAGGCGATCGTCGCGCTCCTGCGCCGACCGGCGGCGACGCGAGACCAATCGCAATCGCTTCAGGAGCTGATCGATCGACGCGCCGATTTTCTCGCCGCCTATCAGGACGCCGCCTATGCCGAGCGCTATCGTCAGCTCGTGACGCACGTCGCTGACGTCGAACGAAGACGGAACCCCGGCCGCGAAGATATCACGGACGCGGTTGCGCGCGCGTTTTTCAAATTGATGGCGATCAAGGACGAATATGAGGTCGCGCGGCTCTATGCGGACGGAAGTTTCGCGCGTCAGGCCGCAGCGGCGTTCGACGGCGATCTTACGTTCGAATTTCATCTCGCCCCGCCCTTTCTAGGCCGCAAGAACGCAAAGGGCGAGGCCTTGAAGACAAGCTTCGGCCCCTGGATCATGCAGGCGTTCAAGCTGCTCGCCAGACTGAAGGGCCTGCGCGGAACGCCGTTCGATATGTTCGGCTATGCGAACGAACGCCGGATCGAGCGAAAGCTCCTTGCGGACTATGAAACGCTGATCGAGGAACTCTTGGCGAAACTGTCGCCCGACAATCATGCGAGCGCAGTCGCTCTCGCTTCAATCCCTGAAAAGATCCGCGGCTTCGGCCATGTGAAGCTGCGCAGTCTCGAAGCCGCCAAAGTGGAGGAGCAGCGCCTGCTCGAACAATTCCGCACGGCATCGAGCTTTGTGAAGCTCGCGGCCGAATAGGAAACGCTATCGTCAAGCGGAAGCATGCGATCGACTATTTCGACAGCATGCTCCAACTCATCTGATCTAACGCACGATCACATTCTTGAACTGCCATGGATCTTCGGCGTCGATGTCCTCGGGGAAAAGGATGGCGCGGTCCTTGAGCGGGGTCCAATCGGTATATTTTCCGATGATCGGTCCGAGATAGGGGCTCTGGACTTCGAGGCAGCGGCGAAAATCGACTTCGTCGGCTTCGACGATGCCCGCCTCCGGATTTTCGAGCGCCCAGACCATGCCGGCGAGAACGGCAGAGGTCACCTGGAGCCCCGTCGCATTCTGATAGGGCGCAATGCGGCGCGTCTCCTCGATCGAGAGCTGCGAACCGTACCAATAGGCGTTCCTGGCGTGGCCATAAAGAAGAACGCCAAGCTCGTCGATTCCATCGACGATCTCGTTCTCGTCGAGAATATGCGACCGGGCTTGAGCCTGCCATTGGGCGCCCGCCATCTCGTCGAGTGAGAGCACAGCGTCATCGGCCGGCCGATAGGCGTAGTGGCAGGTCGGGCGATAGACCACCTCGCCAGCCTCGCGCAAGGTCAGGTAATCGGCGATGGAGATCGCCTCGTTATGGGTGATCAGCCAGCCATGCTGCGCTTGCGCGGTCGGCGTCCATGACCGCACGCGCGTCCCCGCGCCCGGCCGCATCAGATAGATCGCGCAATCCGGGCCGAAGGGATGCCGCTTGCCTTCCGGCGGCAGATGTTTCTCATGCGTGCCCCAGCCGAGCTCGGCCGGCTGCAAGCCTTCCGAGATAAAGCCTTCGACCGACCATGTGTTGACGAAAACGCCCATGGGCTTTGGAGACTTGGCGCGCTGGGTGTCGCGCTCGGCGATATGGATTCCTTTAATGCCGGTCTTCTGCGCGAGCCGCGCCCAATCCTCCCGCGTGACGGGCGAGCCCGCATCGATTCCGCAGTCGACCGCAACGTTCAAAAGCGCGCGCTTGACGAACCAGGACACCATGCCGGGATTGGCGCCGCAGCAGGAGATCGCCGTCGGCCCCTTGCCGAGCGCGCGACGCAGGTCGAGAACGCCCTCGCGCAAGGCGTAGTTCGAGCGCTCCGAGAGCGTGAGGCGCGTATCAGTGTAAAACCCAACCCAGGGCTCCGCGACCGTATCGACATAGAGCGCGCCGACCTCATGGGCAAGACGCATGATCGCGGTCGAGGACACATCGACCGACAGATTGACGATGAAGGGCTGGCCGCCGCCCTTGGTGAGCAAAGGCTTCAGGAGATCGACGAAATTATCAGGCCGCACCGCCTCCTTGATGAAGGCTATGCCGCGTTCGTCGAGAAGATGGCGATCCTTGTCCTCGGGATCGATGACCGTGAAGCGCGATTTGTCGAACTTGAAATGGCGCTCGATCAAAGGCAACACGCCGCGCCCGATCGAGCCGAAGCCGATCAGGACGATCGGACCTGTGATCACGCCGTGCACGGGCCATTGCGACATAGTCTCATCTCCAAAAGATCAAGTTGAGGGCGCTCCTGCTGGAGCTAGCGAAAAAGGCAATCGACCAGAGCGCCTTCTGTTCCGCTTGAGCGGACGGCGCTGCAGTTCATTGTTTTGTCTTATTTTCTTCTAATTGAACCGGCGACGCCGCCTCGGCGCCTGCTCTAAGCAAGCGCAGCCTTCGAGGTCAAGGGCGGCTCACGCGGCGTAGCGATATTCGGGCGCGGACCGATGCGCCAAAAGATCGAGCGCGCCTGTCGCTTTGACGAGACCCTTAGCTTCTGTCAAAGCACCCTTCTCGATCTCAAGCCCGAGAAAGCGCCCCTCATCGACGGGCCCCGGAAGAGAAAGATCAACGGTGTGGCGGCGCGTGAAGCCGAAGGGCTCATAATAGGGCGCATCGCCAACCAGCAGGATGGCTTTATGGCCGGCAACAAAGGCGCGGAACAAGGCTTCGGCCATCAGCCTGCGGCCGACGCCGCGCGACCGGCATGACTTCGCGACGGCGAGCGGGCCGAGCAACAGAGCCGGGACTCCGCCAGCCTCAATGGACCACATGCGCAAAGTGCCAACCAGCGCGTCGCCGTCTTTCGCAGCGAGCGCAAGGCCCGGCGCCGGCAAGCGCGAATCGCGCAGGCGCTGCGCGGTCTTCTCAAAACGAGCAGCGCCGAACGCCTCGTCGAGAAGACTTTCCCGCGCATGAACATCGGCCGCCGATTCGTCGACGATATGGATCGCAGGCGTAACGAAGGCTTGGAGCGCGCCAGGCGCCTGTATTTGCATTTCGTTCGAGATCAAGGTCATCTGAGCCTCCGCCGGCTGCGGCCGGGATTGCGCGCGACGACCCTCGCACCGCGCAAAGGCTCGCAATTCGAGCCCTCGCCGGCCGTCCGGGACTGGGAAAAATGTGAGCGGAGGACTTAAAGTCCCCCTGATGGAATCGAGCCGCTCGGGCGCTTGATCCAAGCGCCCGAGTCTGAAGATCTCGCCTTGCGCCGAGGTTCAGATCACATAGGACTTCAACGGCGGGAAGCCATTGAACCCGACCGACGAATAGGTCGTCGTATAGGCCCCGGTCCCCTCGATCAGCACTTTCGAGCCGATCTCCAGACTGATGGGAAGGAAATATGGCTCCTTCTCATAGAGCACGTCGACCGAATCGCAGCTCGGACCCGCAAGAACGCAAGGCTCCGTCGCATCGCCGTCGAAGGGCGTCTTGATCGGATAACGGATCATCTCGTCCATCGTCTCGGCGAGTCCGTTGAACTTGCCGATGTCGAGATAGACCCATTTCACCTTATCCTCCTCCGACTTCCTGGAGATCAGCACGACCTCCGCCTCGATGACGCCGGCGTTGCCGACCATGCCGCGGCCGGGCTCGATGATCGTCTCCGGGATGTGATTGCCGAAATGCTTGCGCAGCGAACCAAGGATCGATTGCGCATAGGCCTTCACCGCCGGCACGCTCTTCAGATATCGCGTCGGGAATCCGCCGCCGAGATTGACCATCTGCAAGGCAATGCCGCGATCGGCGAGATCGCGGAAGATCGCAGCCGAAGCCTTCAGGGCGCTGTCCCACATATAGGGATTGCGCTGCTGCGAGCCGACATGAAACGACAATCCGAAGGCGACGAGTCCCAGACGATGCGCATGTTCGAGCACCCGCGGCGCCATTTCAGGCGAGCAGCCGAACTTGCGCGACAGCGGCCATTCGGCCCCGGCCCCGCTGCAAAGGATGCGGCAGAACACCTTCGATCCGGGAGCCGCCCGCGCGATCTTTTCGACCTCGGCTTCGCAATCCACGGCGAACAAGCGCACGCCAAGCTCATAGGCGCGCATGATGTCGCGCTCCTTCTTGATCGTGTTGCCATAGCTGATGCGGTCCGCAGAAGCGCCAGCCGCCAGCGCCTGCTCGATCTCGACGACGGAAGCCGTGTCGAAACAGGAGCCGAGACGCGCCAGAAGCTCGAGCACGCGCGGATCCGGATTAGCCTTCACTGCGTAGAAGACGCGCGTATCCGGCAGGGCCCGGGCGAAAGAAATGTAGTTTTCGCGCACGACGTCGAGGTCGAGCACCAGGCAGGGTCCATCCTCACGACGGTTGCGGAGGAATTCCAGGATACGATCAGTCATCGCGGCATCCCTTCGAAGGGTGCGGAGGTCCGCACCGAAACGAACAAGCTTCGGGTGGATGGCGATGCTGACCGTCGCCCGCGCTTTGGAGACGCGACCGCTTCAGTTGACCCGCCATCGGCGACCGACGCCGTTTCCGCGAGACAGAGCCTCGCAGATCGAGCGCGATCTGATGCTGCGCCGTTGGACACGCCCACCGTGGACAAAGCGGAAACCGCCGTCCAAAGCGTTCATGGCCTTCGCTTGGAATGGGATTGGTTCCCCTTCCGCACGCCCGGCAAGAAAGACAAGCCTCTTCGGTAAGTCGGCTTTGGAGGCCGACAGAGACGAAAAAGCCCGGTCCGTCGTTGCTTTAAGTCGCGTCCCCCGTTTGGCGGGGTTCGCCGGTTCGCCTCCGGCTGTCGGTCCTTTTTTCAGGCGGTTAACCGGCCTCTTGTCCGGATCCCCGCCAACCGACACACGACCACAGGCACGTGCGAAATTGGGCAATGGCGAAGATAGGCAGATTCGCAGCTAATACAAGAGCTATTTTTCAAAAATTACATGCTCGCCAATGGCAAAAGCCCGGGAGATCGCGCCACGGCCTTGGCAAGCGCGACAGAGCCGAAAACTCGAGGCAGAAGCCGGATGGCGCGCCTTGCCGCGGCGCCGCCATCGATAATTCCAAGATAAATGCGCTATTTGCCTTGCTGCTGGCCAAAAAGGTCAGTACGCCCGCTCAACCTATCCTTGCCTTCCCCCGCCTCACGGCCAAAAGTCGAATTTTCAGCGCCCTCATGACCGACCTGAACCGCCGCACGCTCGTCAAGATACTCATCGGTTCAAGCGCCTTTTCAGCCAATGTCAGATCCACGGCGTCGGCGGATGCAGCGCAACCGGCGTCCGCGCCGCAAAAATTCGACTTCGACAATGTCGTGCGCCGCGCCCGGGATCTCGCGACGGCCCGTTTCGAGGCGTCTTCGCCGCCGCTCCCCGAAGCCTTGAACAAGCTCGATTTCGACGCCTGGCGCGACCTGAGGTTTCGCCCGGACAAAGCCTTTCTCGCCTCGAACGGAAGCCCGTTTCGGCTGCAACTCTTTCATCTCGGCCATCTCTACCGCCGCCCCGTGACCATCAATACGATCCGCGACGGCATTCCGACGCCAATTCCCTATTCCGCCAATCTTTTCGATTATGGACGCACCAAGCTCGACAAGCCTTTGCCGGTCAATCTCGGCTTTGCCGGCTTTCGGCTGCATTATCCGTTGAATTCGCCAAAAGTGCTCGACGAGGTCATCGCCTTCCTCGGCGCGAGCTATTTTCGATTACTCGGCCGCGAACAGCGCTACGGAATGTCGGCGCGCGCGCTGGCCGTCGGCGCCGGGACAGAGGCCGAGGAGTTTCCTTTCTTTCGCGAGTTCTGGATCGAAACGCCGGAGTCCAACGCCGACCGGGCGACAATCTATGGGCTGCTCGACAGCGACGCCGCAACCGGGGCCTTTCGCTTCGATCTATACCCCGGCGTCGAGAGCACGGTCGAAGTCTCGGCGACGCTTTTTCCGCGCAAGCCAAATGTCAAATTCGGTCTGGCGCCGCTCACCTCCATGTTCTTCATCGGCGAGAACGATCACCGCTTCAACGAGGATTTTCGTCCCGAGCTGCATGATTCGGACGGGCTCCTGATCCATTCGGGAACCGGCGAATGGATCTGGCGGCCGCTGCGCAATCCGCTCCGGCCGGAAGTCTCCGCCTTTCTCGATCCGAATGTTCGCGGATTCGGACTTTTGCAGAGGGATCGCGAATTCGAACATTATCAAGACCTCGATCTCGCCTATGAGATGCGGCCGAGCTATTTCGTCGAGCCGAGAGAGAGCTGGGGCGAAGGCCGCATCGAGCTCGTCGAGCTGCCGACAGAGCATGAGACCAACGACAATATTGTCGCGTCATTTTCGCCCAAGGACGCGCCCGAACCGAACAAGCCTTTCAGCTATGGCTATCGCATCACGGCGAGCCTCAATCTCACCCGGCTCTCGCCCAACGGGCGCACGCTCAACACCTATCAGACGACAGCGGCTGCGCTGGGCTCTCCCGAGCCCGTGACGCCGGGCTCACGCCGGTTCATCATCGATTTCACCGGCGGCGACCTCGCCTATTTCGCCGGCGACCCGCAATTGGTGGAGGTCGTTCCGTCGACGAGCCGAGGCAGAATCGTTCGCTCCTTCATTGCGCCGAACGCGCACACAAAGGGCTTTCGCGCCGCGATCGACGTTCAGCTCGAACCCGGCCAGTCCACCGATCTTCGCGCGTTCTTGCGGACAGGATCGCGGGCTTTGACCGAGACCTGGACATTTCCATGGCGCGCCGAATAGGCGTGCGCGCATCGCCGATTCGCGTCCGGCCGGCGCGCCTTGAAGACCTTGCCGCTATCGAAGCGATCGAGGCGGCCGTCTTCGCTGTTGATCGACTTTCGCGCCGCAGCCTGCGCTATTTTCTCAAGTCGAAGACCGCGCTTTTCCTTGTTCTCGACGTCAACAACCATGTCGCCGGCTATAGTCTCATGTCCTTCCGCCAGGGCTCGCTGAGCCCGCGGCTCTATTCGATCGCGCTCGATCCTGTCGAACAGGGGCGCGGGCTCGGCCGCTTCCTGCTTGGCGCGAGCGAGCGCGCCGCAAAGGCGCGCGGCGCCGTCGCCATGCGCCTCGAGGTGCGCGTCGACAACGCCCGCGCGATCGAGCTCTACAAGAAGAATGGATACCGAAGCTTCGCGGCGGTCGAGGACTATTACCAGGACGGCGCGGCCGCCTTGCGCTTCGAAAAGGAATTTGCGCAAGATGGCGAGGCGGAACCAGCGCGCATCATCCGCGCGGACCCTCTTTGAGCCTCGCGAGATCGAAGCCTTCGACATCCTGAAGCAACTCGATGAAAGCGGTCGCCCCATAATCGGCGCAGGCCTCGCCCTTTCGCGCGTCGGCCGCTGCGGCGTTCCCCATCGCGCCGGAGGCCGAGAGATCCTGCGACATCCAGCCAAAGCCCGTTGGCCGGCCGGCGCGAAGCCAATTGAACTCATTCTCCATCGCGACGCTCGCGGAGACGAAATCGTCCGATTTTTCGATGCGCACGAGGTCAGGCCTGAAGCTCAACATGAGTGATGTCTCGACGTCGCCGGCATGAATGCCATGCGCCAATTCCTCGGCGGAAAAAAGCCCGTCTGGCGCGCCGAAACGGCTCCACGACGCCATCACGACGAACATGCCGAGCCTAGCGCGAAGATCATGCGCGATAATGCTGAGAATCGCACTATTGCCGCCATGCGAATTGAGCAACACCAGCTTACGGCAGCCGGCCCGATGCACGCATTCGCCAAGCTCCGTCCAGGCGCGGATGGTCGTTTGCGCTGAGAGGCTCAAGGCGCCAGGGAAATCCGCGTGCTCGATCGAGCAGCCGCAAGTCTGCACGGGCAGAAACAAGACCGGAAGTTCGGCCGGCAGCCGCGCGACGACCCGGCCGATATAGCCTTCCATGATGAAGGCGTCGACGCCAAGCGGCAGGTGCGGACCGTGCTGCTCAACGGCCGCGACCGGCAGGACCGCGATGACATTGGCCATGTCCTCGTGCTGGAAATCGGTCCAGGCCATCTCGGCCCAGAATTTTGTAGGGGGCACGGAAGAATCCTCAGCGCGGCCGTACATAAATGCGAAAGCTCGCACATTTGCCGTTAGCGCAAAAGCGCGTTATTTCATGCGGAGCATAGCGGACCTCAAGGCGCAAAACGCGCGCAAGGACGTTACATAAATTTTCGCAATTTAAAGGCCTTGATGTCATCAGGCGTTAGCGTGAACCACTCGCCTCCAGCTCGTTTGTCTTTGAACCGGTTATGCCAGTAGACCTCGATACCTTCTGGATCGTCCGTTTCTATCGAATGGAGTGTTGTCACGGTTTCGGGAAGCTTTAGCCCAATCTGATACTCGCGCCCTCCGACGTGTTTCGATTTGCCGATTTTATAGTATTTCCCGGAACGCATAAGATATACGAAGCCTTTGATGATGCGTTTGGTCGGCTTTTCTCTGTCATTTGCTTTTGGTTCCGAACCCATAAGTGGCCGACAAATTTCTAAAACATCGGATAAATCGTTATGCCGTTCGCAGTAGGCATTCAACGCGCCAACCCTTTCACCTCTATTCCGGAAGTGACGTTGAAATGCCTTAGGATGCGGAAAATTTATTTTTTCACGCGCGTAGAGCATCAACTCCGGTTCGGTCGGGAATTTTTTCAAATCGCGAACTGCCGTCGCAAGATTTTCCAAAAGAAAATCTTTATCAAAAGCGACATCAAACGAATTTGGTTCGAAGCCTGCTTCGGCAAGAGCCGCGCTCCAATTCACCCAGTGAATGCCACGCCATTGAGCTGGGGAAACCCCTGTCTCTCGACGGAACTTTTCCTGACCAGGCGGCTTCCCACCATTCTCGTTAGCTAGGCGCTTAATTTCATTGATGAGGAACTGACGATCCATGAATGGCCTGTGTCGCTGTAAGGAGATTACATCAATCTGCGCTTCAGCTTGTCAATCTACTTCGGGCGGCGGATCGCGGGGTCGTCCGTGCGCGTCCCGATAAGCGGATGCTTCAGAAGAAGAGCAATCGTCGCGTAAATGCGCCTTTGCACCCGCGCCGCACCCCGAGGCGATTTCCCATCGATATAGTCGAGAATGTCGTTGAGATCGGCAAGCGCCGGAAGAGTGTACCGAAGCTTCAAAGCCCGCGCTTGGCCCAAACCGCGCGCACCTGTTCATCCGTGGCGAACTCGCCGCGGGCGGCGGCGGCTTTCGAGAGGTCAAGCGCGACGCGCTCCTCGGCGGAAAGGATCACCGGCGGCTCTTCCTCGCCGGCTAGCTGCAAAACCAGGCGCGCGATATCGTCCTGCAATTCAGGAGGCAGGGCGCGGGCGGCTTCAACAGCCTGTTCGAGAAGCTTTGTCATAAACCAATTCTAGCCCTTCAATCGAGTCCTTGGAAGAGTTTTTGAGGGTCGCCTACGCGCATCATTTATGCGCAAAAAAAGTAATTTTGAATCAATATTCTATGTTTTGAGCACAAACTTTCGATTTGGCGCGGCCGACCAGCATCTTAGTCCGCTCCCGGCGCATTGCCGCCGAATTCGAAACTTTCTGGCCCCTTTTTTGTGAATATTGCTATGCTTCGTAGCCCCCGGGCATATCAAAACTCGGCCAGTCGAGGGTTCTGTTCGCCTTGAAAACCTGTTTCGCCCTCCTCTTCGCAACTCTGGCGCTTGCAACAAACCCCGCGCTTGCCCTCGACAAAGTGACCTTCGCGACAAATTGGCTCGCCGAGGCTGAGCATGGCGGCTTCTATCAGGCGCTCGTCGACGGCACTTATGCGAAATACGGGCTCGACGTCACGATCCTGCAAGGCGGCCCGCAAACCAACAACAAGCTTTTGCTCGCGGCGGGGAAAATCGAGTTCAATCTCGGCGCCAATATGATCCAGGCCTTTGACGCGGTCGCGGGGAATGTTCCGATCGTCGCGGTGGCCTCGATGTTTCAAAAGGACCCTTTCATCCTCATGTCGCATCCAGGCGCAGGCCTCGACCGATTCGAGGATCTGCCGAAGGCGACGGCCTTCATCGGCAGGGACGCGCTCGTCTCGGTCTATCAATGGCTGAAGACCGCCTATGGATTCAGGGAAGAAAACGTCAAGCCCTATAATTTCAACGCCGGCCCTTTCATCGCCGACAAAGCCTCGATCGAAGAGGGC
Source organism: Methylocapsa polymorpha (assembly GCF_045689225.1). Taxonomy (GTDB): domain Bacteria; phylum Pseudomonadota; class Alphaproteobacteria; order Rhizobiales; family Beijerinckiaceae; genus Methylocapsa; species Methylocapsa polymorpha. The sequence goes on from NZ_CP136862.1 coordinate 375,604, forward strand.
TACGCGACCTCAGAGCCTTTTGAGGTCGAACGGCAAGGCAAGTTCAAGCCGAATGTCTTCCTCCTCGCCGATTACGGCTATGATTCCTACTCGACCACGATCGAGACGCGGCGCGACCTGATCGAGAAAAATCCAGATCTCGTGCAGCGATTCGTCAACGCCTCGATCATCGGCTGGTGCAATTACATCTACGGGGACAACGCCAAGGCGAATGCGCGCATCAGGCGCGACAATCCCGATATTACCGACGATCAGCTCGCCTATTCGGTCGCAAAGCTGAAGGAATACGGGATCGTTGATTCTGGCGATGCGGCGGAGCTCGGCGTCGGCGCGATGAACGACGCGCGGATCGACAGCTTCTTCGCCAAAATGGCGAAAGCTGGCCTCTTCAAGCCCGACCTCGACTACAAGCGCGCCTATACGCTGCAATTCATCAACAAAGGCGTCGGCCTGGAGCTACGGCCGCGCCAATGACGCGGATCCGCGCGCGCCGCGCTCAGGGCACCCCATGCTGGATATGACAAGGCCGCAACCGCTCGTCACCCTGCGCGGGATCGGCAAGACCTACGCAAATGGAACGGTCGCGCTCGAAGGCGTCGATCTCGAGATTCGCGGCGGCGAATTCTTGACCCTGCTCGGTCCCTCCGGCTGCGGCAAATCGACGATCCTGCGCCTGATCGCCGGCCTCGACGCAGCCTCTTCCGGCGCTTTGACCCGCGCCTTCGACAATGTCGGCGCGGCCATCGGCTTCGTGTTTCAGGAGCCGACGCTGATGCCCTGGGCGAGCGCTTTCGACAATGTGTTTCTGCCGCTGCGCCTGCAGGGCCAAAGCAGGCGAACGGCGGCGCCGGCTGTCAAAGAGGCGCTCGGCCTCGTCGGCCTCGCCGATTTCGCCGAGGCCTATCCGCGCGAGCTGTCCGGCGGCATGCGCATGCGCGTTTCGATCGCGCGCGCGCTCGTCCTGCGTCCTTTGCTGCTCTTGATGGACGAGCCTTTCGCCGCGCTTGACGAGATCACGCGATTTCGCCTCAACGACGATCTGTTGCGCTTGCAAGGCGAGCTCGGCGCGACAATCGTCTTCGTCACCCATTCGGTTTATGAAAGCGCCTATCTTTCAACCCGCATCGCGGTGATGGCAGCAAAGCCCGGCCGGATCGTCGCTGAGATCGCGACGCAGGACGCGGCGCCGCGCGACAAAAACTTCCGGCTAAGTCCAGCCTATGCCTCAAGCTGCAAGCGCGCCGTCGAGGCTTTGCGCGACGCGGTCCATGGGGAGGATTTCTGATGCGCCTGCCGCAATGGAGCCGCCGGTACGGGCCTCCAAGCCTGGTGTTCGTCGCCATGCTTGCGGCCTGGGAAGCCCTTGTGCGCCTTTACGACGTGCCGCCCTATATCCTGCCCGCCCCTAGCCTCGTGCTGGAGACGCTTGCAGCGGACTGGGCCACACTCTTGCCGGCCCTGCTGGCGACATTGAAGGTCACATTCGGCGCGCTCGCCGCGGCGGTCGTCGGCGGCGTCGGCCTCGCGCTCCTTTTCGCGCAATGGAAATGGGTTGAGCGATCCTTCCTGCCCGTCGCGGTCGTCCTGCAAGTCACGCCGATCGTCGCAATCGCGCCGCTGCTCTTGATCTATCTCGAACCCTCGACGGCCGTGCTCGTCTGCGCCTTCCTCGTCGCCTTTTTCCCGATCCTGTCGAATACGGCGCTGGGCCTCGCCTCGGCCGACCGGAATCTCATCGATCTCTTCAAGCTCTATCGCGCTTCGCCTTGGCGGACGCTTGTGCTTTTGCGACTGCCCGCCGCGTTGCCCTATTTCCTCGGCGGCTTGCGGATTGGCGGCGGCCTCGCCCTCATTGGCGCGATTGTCGCCGAACTCGCGGCGGGCGCTGCGGGGAAAGGCGCGGGTCTCGCCTTTCGCATCGTCGAGGCCGGCTACAGGCTGAACATCCCGCGCATGTTCGCCGCCCTCACCTTAGTCTCGCTGACCGGGATAGCGATCTTCGCAGCGCTATCGGCGTTCTCCGCCTATCTGCTCGGCCGCTGGCACGAGAGCGCGCTCGGACCGGAGCGTTGAGGTTTTGTGCGCTGGCCTTTGGCGAGCCGGTTCTTGGCGATTGGCGAAGGGAGTGGGTTGGTTTGGATGGCGCTTTTCGGCCCCAAGCGGAAGTTCCACTCACTGTTGTTGATGACGGGAGTTGAAACAGAGTTGACGTTTGATGGGTGGCGCTAGATGACCGCTTTGCGCACAAGCCAGACACACCCCCTTCAGATCGCGGAAGTGCGTGCAAGCCCCTCGCATGGGCGGATCGGGATCACATTCTGCCCCGGTAAGCATGACGATGCCGCGAGCACGGGGGCCTGGGCGCGCGATCTCTCGGCGGATCTCGACGTCATCGCCGCATGGGGCGCGCGTCTGGTGCTGACGCTGGTTGAGCCGGCCGAACTCGCGGCGCTCAAGGTGCCTCATCTCGGCTCGGAAATCCGAGGCCTGGGGCTCGATTGGCGACATCTGCCCATCGCGGACTACTCGGTTCCGACTGAGGCCTTCGAGACGCAATGGGAGACCAACGGCCGAGAAATCCGCGCGCTGCTGCGCAGCGGCGCCGATGTGCTCGTGCATTGCAAGGGCGGCCTAGGGCGGGCTGGCATGATCGCCGCCCGGCTTCTGGTCGAATTGGGAATGTCGCCTGAGCAGGCGATCCGGAACGTCCGCCGCGTGCGCAAAGGCGCAATCGAGACGCCGGCGCAGCTGGCGCTGGTTAGACGGACGAAGGCCATAGTATGACGCCATGAATGACGATGTTATCGACACAGCGATTATGCAAAAGGTCGGCCGGCAGATGGGAAGCAATCCGGCTGGCGTCTATCAGGACAAGAACGGTCGGCGGTTCTACGTGAAGTCGCTGGAATCGCCCGCGCACGCGCGCAACGAGATCATTGCGGCGAAACTCTACCAGCTGGCCGGGGCGCCAACGCTGACCTATGTAAGCGCAAAGGGACTAAATCAGATCGCGACCGAGTTTGTCGAGCTTGACAAGAAACATGTTTCGCATCTCAGCGACAGCGAGCGCAGACAGGCCCGGCGCTGGCTCGGTGTGCACGCATGGACAGCCAACTGGGATGCAGCCGGATTCGACGGCGACAATCAGGGCGTCGTCGACGGGGTGGTCACGACGCTCGACGTCGGAGGCGCGCTGGAGTTTCGGGCGCAGGGGGACCCGAAGGGCAAAGCGTTCGGCGCATGCGTTCGCGAGTTCGACACGCTACGCAAGAACGCGGACAACCCTCACGCGGTCAGGCTTTTCGGAGACATGAGCCCTGTCGAGATCAATGAAGCAATCGCAGTGGTGATACGAATTCCGGACGCTTCGATTCGGAGGGTCGTCGCCGAGAACGGCGGCAGCATCGCGCTTGCCGAAAAGATGATCGCACGCAAAGCCGACATGGCGAAGCACATGACTTGAGCAAACCAACAATCCGGCTGCCGGGATGGCGAGTCATAATCTTCTCTTCCAACATAGGTCGCCCAGGCGCGACTCGAAACTTGCTCTGGAAGGAGGTGTGTTTTCCCGGCGTTCGTCGCGCCGGATCTATTGTCGCGTCTGGCGCAATTCCGCTATCGGCACATTTGATCCGGAGGTCTGGAGGCGACACCATCCCAGACCCAGAACGGTTCCCCTCCCCTATCAACGCCCATGTGGCGCGGCGCGACAGAGTGCGCTATGAAACGCTGCTGGGGTTGAACGCGTGGCAACCTGATCGGTCCTATCCGCTGACGCGGGCATTCGCCCCGCACTTATTTTGAGAGTTTTCATGACTGCTAGCCGCTTCGATGTGCTCGGCCTCGGGAATGCGATCGTCGACGTGATCAGCCGAACCGATGACGATTTTCTTGTCGGCCAGGGATTGCGCAAGGGCGGGATGGCGTTGATCGACGAGGCGCGCGCCGATGATCTCTACAAGGCGATGGGTCCGGCGACCATCGTATCGGGAGGCTCCGCCGCCAATACGATCATTGGCGCGGCGGGCCTTGGCTGCCGCACGGCCTTCTTCGGGAAATTGAAAGATGACGAGCTCGGCGGTCTTTTCGCGCATGACATCCGCGCCGCCAAGGTCGATTTTTCAACCGGCTTTTCCGCCGACGGGCCGGCGACCGCCCGCTGCCTCGTTCTCGTGACGCCCGATGGCCAGCGCACGATGAATACTTTTCTCGGCGCGAGCCAGAATCTGGCCGAATCCGACGTCGATGAAGAGATCGTGAGGCAATCTCGCTTCGTCTATCTCGAAGGCTATCTCTGGGACCCGCCGGCGGCCAAGGCGGCTTTCGTCAAGGCGGCGAAAATCGCCCGAGGCGCAGGGCGCAAGGTCGCTTTATCCTTGTCCGATTCCTTTTGCGTCGATCGCTACCGCGACGAATTCATCGGGCTCATTCGCTCCGAAACGGTGCATATTCTTTTCGCTAATGAAAGCGAGCTGCATTCGCTCTATCAGACCGCTGATTTCGACACGGCCGTGGAGCGGCTCAAGAGCGAAAACATCCTCGGCGTCGTGACTCGTTCGGAAAAGGGCTCAATTGTCGTCGCCGGCGATGAGATCCTGAGCGCGCCGGCCGTTCCGGTCGAAGAGGTCGTCGATACGACCGGCGCCGGCGATCTATTCGCGGCCGGCTTTCTCGCCGGCCTCGCCAAGGACCAGGATCTGGCGACCTGCGCGAGGCTCGGCTCTCTTGCGGCTGCGGAAATCATTCAGCACATCGGCGCGCGCCCGCAAGTCGATCTGGCGCAGCTTGCCGCGCAAAACGGGCTGGCCCTTTAGGCCCGCCTGCTCTCTCCCGGGGACGCCGCGCAACGGCGACAAGCCTTATTCCGCGGCGCGCTTGAACTCCGGATAGGTGCAATGCGCGTCGGCCTCGCGCTTGAATTCGAGGATCTTCGGCTTTTCGACGAAAGACAGCTTCAAGCTATGCCAGACGTCCACCAAAGACTCGACGAGATGGGCGACATGCGCGTCCGTGTGCAAGGGGCCTGGCGTAATGCGGAGTCTTTCGGTCCCCTTCGCCACCGTCGGGTAATTGATCGGCTGAATATAGATCGAGTGGCGCTCGAGCAGCATGTCGGTCGCGGCCTTGCAGAGCTCGGCGTCGCCAACGAGAACCGGCACGATATGGGACGGGTTCGCCATAACCGGCAGCCCCGCCGCGCTCAAGGCATGTTTGGTCAGCATCGCCTGGCGCTGATGCAGGGCGCGGAGCTCGGCGCCCTGGCGCTGCTTCAAGAAGCGCACCGCTGTATTCGCCGCCGCGGCGACGGCCGGCGGCAAAGCCGTCGTGAAGATGAAGGATGGCGCATAGGAGCGCACCGCGTCGACGATTGCTTCGCTGGCGGCGATATAGCCGCCAAGCGTGCCGAACCCTTTTGCGAGCGTCCCTTCGATGACGTCGATCCGGTCCATGACCCCGTCGCGTTCGGCGATGCCCCCGCCACGCGGGCCATAGAGCCCGACGGCGTGGACCTCGTCCATATAGGTCATGGCGTTGTAGCGCTTGGCGAGGTCGGCGATCTGACCGATAGGAGCGATGTCTCCGTTCATCGAATAAAGGCTCTCGAAGACGATCAGCTTTGCCCGTTCATGTCCGGCCTCGGCCAAGAGCTCCTCGAGATGGGCGAGATCGTTATGACGGAAAATCTTCCGCTCCGCCTTCGAGCGGCGGACGCCCTCGATCATTGAATTATGGTTCAGCTGATCCGACAGGATGAGGCAATTGGGCAGAAGATCGCCGATCGTGGAAATCGTCGCGAGATTGGAGATCCAGCCGGAGGTGAAGACGAGCGCCGCCTCCTTGCCGTGCAAGTCGGCGAGTTCGGCCTCGAGCTCGACGAGCGGATGATTGGTGCCCGAAATATTGCGGGTGCCGCCGGAGCCGACTCCGTGCCGCGCCGCCGCCTGGGTCATGGCTCCGATGACGTCCGGATGCCTGCCCATACAGAGATAGTCGTTGGAGCACCAGATCACGATCTCCTCGGCGCAATCCTTGCTGCGCCGCCAGAGCGCGCGCGGAAAAGCCTCGGCGTCCCGCTCGAGATCGGCGAAGACCCGGTAGCGGCGTTCATCCTTCAACCGCGAAATCGCATCGTCGAAAATTCGCCGATACACCATGCTGAACGTCCCCAAGGCTCCGATCGCTGCGGAGGGCGAGAGCGGATCTTAAAAGATCCATCCACAGTTCGTCTATCGAAAAACTAGGCTTATACCTTTTTCGCCCGCTCCAAAAGGGTCCTTCCGGCGGCGGATCGTCTCAACGGCATCGGACAACCCCGCGTAAATGGCAATTCCTCAGGAAATATGCGAGGGGCTTTCCATTCGGCGGCGATCTTAAGGCTTTAGAGGCGTTCGCGCGGGCCGTCAAATTATCCGCAACGGGGGACCATGCGAATTCTCGTCACAGGCAGCGCCGGCTTCATAGGCTTTCACATGGCGCGCCGTCTCCTCGACGCCGGCCATCTGGTCGTCGGGGTCGACGGCTTCACCCCCTATTATGACCCCACACTTAAGCTGCGGCGTCACGAAATCTTGAAGCAAAATTCCGCCTACGTCGGCCATGAGGCCATGCTGGAGGATTTCCCCGCGCTGAAAAGCATTTACGGAAATGGCTTCGATGCGGTCTATCATTTCGCCGCGCAGGCCGGAGTTCGCTACAGTCTGGACAATCCGCGCGCCTATGTCGACGCCAATCTTGTCGGAACCTTCAATCTCTTGGAGCTGATGCGCCACGCGCCGCCGGAACACGCCCTGATGGCGTCGACCTCTTCGGTCTATGGCGCCAACGCCTCGATTCCGTTTCGCGAAACCAACCGCGCCGATCACCCCTTGACGCTCTACGCCGCCTCGAAAAAAGCGAATGAGGAAATGGCGCATGCCTATAGCCATCTCTTCAAGATTCCGATCACGATGCTGCGATTCTTCACGGTTTACGGCCCCTGGGGACGGCCGGACATGGCGCTGTTCAAATTTGCATCCGCGCTTTTCGAAGGTCGGCCGATCGACGTCTATAATCATGGCAACATGCGGCGCGACTTCACTTTCGTCGACGATCTCGTCGAAGCGATGATTCGCCTCATGGATCGCGCGCCGCCTGCGCCAGACGGCCGTTCATCCCCGCTATCGCCTCTCGACAGCCTCTCGCCGGCGGCGCCCTGGCGCGTCGTCAATATTGGCGCGCAAACGCCGGTCGCCCTCATGGATTTCGTCGCCGCGATCGAAGCCGCGACCGGATTGCAGGCTTCATGCAATTTCATGGACATGCAACAGGGCGATGTTCCGATCACTTACGCGAATACGGAATTGCTTTTTCTTTTGACGGAATTCACGCCGAAAACGCCCTTGCGCGAGGGCGTCGCCGCCTTCATCGCTTGGTATCGCGCCTATTTCGGGCTTTGAAGGGCTCTTCCAGCGAGGAAGGCTTCGCCGGACGACGCAACGGCCGGGGTTTTGTCCCGGCCGCAATCTCATCGAGGCTTGCGCCTCGTTCCTCGCAAAAGGGCCGTCTTCCCGATCGAGTTCAATCGGGAAGTCGCTTTCGATTACTGTCGCAACCTGCTTTGTTTAAACTTGCGCTCAATCAATGCAGGACTTCGCCGCGCGCCCGACCGCCGTAAACTTTGCAGGAACAGCCGTCACCCAGGTAGGCGGAATGATAAAGCAGACAGGTTTTCGCCGGCGTCGTGCAATAATTGCCATAGCCGCCGACCGCCACGCTTCGGCCCGTCACCAAGGGCGCGGTGGCCGCCGCCGCTACCGCCAAAGGCGCGGTCACGGCAGCCGCCACGGGCGAATACCCATAGCCATAGCCGGGGTAGCCATAGCCATAACCATAGCCCGGGTAGCCGTAGCCGTAGGCGTAATCATAGGGATAGCTATAGTCGTATGCCCCCGCGAGGCCCGCCAAGCCTAGGCCTAGTCCAAGGCCGGCAAGACCATATCCCCATCCGCCGCCCCAGCCGCCGCCACGCCACCCGGCGCCGCGCCAGCCGCCATGCCAGCCACCGCCATGCCAGCCACCGCCATGCCAGCCGCCCCCGCCATGCCAGCCGCCGCCGCGGAACGCCATCGCCGGACTGCTGGAGATCAAAGCGACACCAAGCGCCGCCGCGGTCACCAATGCACCAATGCGTCTCATTGACACCTCCTATTGGAGCCCCCCTTGCTGGCGTTGGCTGAACCATCAGGCGCCATCGCCGTTGTAATGGCGCAGGGGATCACGAAATTTAACTCGGCGATGAGGGGAATTGTTCCATGGCTCTAGATCGGGGTTCGATGGACAAGGCTGGCGGCCGGCGGATCGCTCGCAGAGGTTCAAGCCGGACCGCTCGATTTGGATGTTCAATTTAACTCTCAATTTCGCTTTGCCGTCGAACGCAGAGGAGGCGAACGAATGGACAAGTTGTTTCAGGACTTTTTTGCTGGCCTCATAAAAGCAGGATCGATGGAGATAGAAACGGCGGAGGGACATCGTTTCCTCGTCGGCGACGGTTCGGGAGAGAAAATTGCGCTGCGCTTCAACGACCGCACCGCGCAAATTCGGCTCATGGTTGATCCAGAGTTGCATTTCGGCGAATTGTTCATGGACGAGCGGATCGACGTGACTGAGGGCTCCGTCTACGATGCTTTGTTGCTCGCCTCCGAGAATTTGATGCGTCCGGACATTGGTCCGCTGCGCGCGGATGGCTCGGGCTGGGTTCGCCTGTTGCAACAGGCGCGCATGGGTCTGCGCCGCTTCGAACAGGCCAATGATGCGCTCCGCGCGAAGCGCAATGTCGCGCATCATTACGATCTGGACCGTGGCCTCTACGCGCTATTCCTCGATTCCGACCTTCAATATTCCTGCGCTTATTTCGAAGCGGACGGCCAGAGTCTCGACGAAGCGCAGCTCGCCAAGAAACGTCATATCGCGGCGAAACTCATGCCGGGTCCCGGCCAACGCATCCTCGATATTGGCTGCGGCTTTGGCGGAATGGCGATCTATCTCGCGCGCTATTGCGATGCGAGCGTCACAGGCGTCACCCTGTCAAAAGCGCAACTCGGCGTCGCCAAAGATCGCGCCGCCGCCTTGGGACTTTCGGCGGCGACTGATTTCCGAATGCTCGACTATCGGGAAATCGACGGATGCTTCAACCGGATCGTCTCAGTCGGGATGTTCGAGCATGTGGGCCTTCATCATTACAAATCCTATTTCCAAAAGATCGCTCAGTTGTTGGACGACGATGGCGTGGCCCTCATCCACACCATCGGCCGCGCCTCAGGTCCGGCGGCCACTCAGCCTTGGATCGCCAAATACATCTTTCCGGGCGGCTATATTCCGGGCATGTCGGAGATCTTGCCGGCGATTGAACGCACCGGCCTCTTCGTCACCGATGTCGAGGTTTTGCGGCTGCATTACGCGGACACGATGAAAGCCTGGCGCGAACACTTCCTCGCGCGGCGCGATGAGGCCAAGGCGCTCTATGATGAACGTTTCTGCCGCATGTGGGAGCTCTACCTCGCCGGATCCGAATGCGCGTTCCGCTGCGAGGGACTCGTCGTCTTCCAGATCCAGCTTGCGAAGAAAGTTGATGCGGTTCCGCTGACGCGCGATTATGTGGGCCGCGGCGAAGCCGCCTTGCGCCAGCGGGAGCAGGCCAAAGCCTCCTACCGCATGGCGGGTTGATGGCGACGCGCGGGACTAATCTCGGCGCGCCGCCCGGCGTTGGCTAGATCGAGACATTAGGAGTTTGCGCGATGGATGATCGACCCAAAGCCGCGTCCGGCTCGGCGGAGACCCTCCCAATGGCCGAGCCAGATCCGTCCGGCGAAAGGATCGTGGTGAAGTCGGCGCTGGCGAGCTTAGGCACGCCGGAGCATTTCACGAAATATGACAGCATCGTTCCGACGAGCCAGCTCGGCGACCGCAAAGTGATGATGGGCGATGACCCCGCATTGCCAAAAATGTCGGCGGCGCCGAACTTGTTCGAATTCTTCGAGAAGAGGCTGCACCCGCATACCGTGAACCACATGTTGCAAAGCGCCCATCTCGCCCTGACGTCCGGGGTCGATGAGAAAGGCGTCCTCGCCTGTCTGTTGCACGATATAGCCGTCGCCGGCCTCATTTCAGGCGACCATGGCTATTGGGGCGCGCAGCTCATCGAACCCTATGTGGATGAGGAGGTCGCCTGGGCCGTGCGCTATCATCAGGCGCTGCGCTTCTTCCCGGATCCATCGGTCGGCTACGACTATCCCCAGGTCTATATCGACCTGTTCGGCGAAGACTATAGACCGGAACCCTACATCTACGCCGCCTACGACTACGCGCGTAACCACAAGTGGTATGGCAGGGCGCGCATGATAACGGTCAACGATCTCTATTCCTTCGCGCCTAACAGCACAGTGAAGCTCGATGATTTCACCGACATTATCGGGCGCCATTTCCGCCAGCCGAAGGAAGGCCTGGGGTTCGATAATTCACCTACCGCGCATATGTGGCGCACGATGATCTGGCCGCGGAATTTTTTATGAGGCGATTGGCCCCTTACTGGCCCAGGATCAAGATTGCGCTATGTCAGTGATTTCAGAAGCAGCAATGCTTTTTGCTTATCTTCGGAATTCGAAAAATATATCCTACTTGCTTGTGTCGGCATCGACTTTATTATTTTGCTCGCACTATGTAGGCGAATATGCTCCTCTCCATCCTTAACAAGAATATTTTCTAAAAATCTTTTGTCCGCGACCTCATATTGTTTATATGTTTTCCCCCCAATTATATCTATAATATGAAATATATTCTCCGCTTTCAACTTACCGATAAATTTCTTTATTCGTTGTTTCGGAGCCCCGTCATCACCCGGTGGAATTTCAAGGCATTTGTAGAGGTCTCGCCTGAGATATCTTTGTGCCAGGATGGTCGCTTCGCCAATTTCGTTTTCCGATATAAGGTGCACAAGCGAAACAACAGACGAATCATCCAGCGCCATATAATGTTCAAGAGTTCTATGACTGGAAGATAAAAAGAATTGACCGAGCGGGTGATTGGTAACTACGCAATGATTGAAACGAAGACCAAGTTTAATTATTTCACTAACCATATGCTGTACGGCTCTTGTCGTCTTATGATAGTATACATCATTATACATTTTTAGATATGAAATGACGAATTCTTCGACCACCCGGAGGCCCTTTGGGTCGACAACGAAAGAAAATTGCTCGATGTCCTTTTTAATATCAATCAATACTTTTTCGATCAAAAGACTATCGAAGAGCCATTCCAGGTCAATGAACGATGAGCGGAGGCCGCAAAAGTAACGATCGCGGCAAAGAAAATCTAAACGATCACAATCCATTTGGCTAGATATAATAGTTGAATAAGGTGTATACGCCTTCTCTGTATCAAAAAAAGATATAACCTCGTCATATAGGCCAAATTTTACAAGTATATCTGCGATTTCTTTGGATTTTATGATCTCAGCTGTCCACTCCTCATGCTCTTTGCCGATCTTAAATTCGGTGCATAGTTCTTCAAAAACGTGCGAATAGGGCCCGTGCCCAACATCATGAAGTAGAGCCGCTGCTATTGTTGCTGTACGCTTAAGTTCATGTTCGTCGTTCTTGACATCTATGGCGTCACTCTTTTCAAACGCGGCAAGCATACGCCGCGCCATTTGCATCGCGCCAATGACGTGAGAAAATCTAGTGTGCGTAGCGCCAGGATAAACGAATTCCGAGAATCCAAGCTGTTTGATCCGCCGAAGGCGTTGGACTGGTCGCGTGTTAACAAGTTCCCATATCGGTTCGTCCTGCTCAGAGGAAAAGCCAATCAGGTCGTGAATCGGATCACGGATTCGCTGCGGGCGCATAAACCAATCAACTACCGAAAAGTCTTAGAATTGCATTAGCGTTCGCTAATGTCTTGTCGTTGACCTTTGTAGGCTTGATCGCCCGCGTCCTGGAAATAGCAGAGGTACGGTCGCAGCCACTTTTCTCAAAAAACAAGACCGTTGAAGCAACTTCAAGGTCGATTGTCGAAAATTCGTTTAGAGACAATAGCATTTCGCTGAAGGGAGCAGACAGAGGATCACCCTCGAAGGCCTCCTCTGATAGGCTATATTCAATGGTCAGATACTTCGCGTAGCCGGTTTCAATTTCTTTTTCTTCGATATCGCCGAACAGAGTTAGCATCGTGCTTGCCAGCTCTACTTCGGTGCTGAAGGGACCAAAATTACGGATCTGAAATGTCGCAGCACAATCCACGCCGGCTTGCTGCAGAAAGTAGACGAGCTTTTGAAGCCGCTTCTTTCCTCTAACAGTATGGGCCGGAAGAGTCCGAAGGATTGCTACAATAATTTCTTCAGCCGTCATGGCAGGCCCCCTGCTCCAACGAGCCAGATTCGAATCTACGCGTCAATTAGAACATAAAGAGAACATATTAACAATCGGTAATCGCTCTCACCCATCCATCTTCAGCGCCGCAATAAACGCTTCCTGCGGGATCTCGACCTTGCCGAATTGCCGCATCTTCTTCTTGCCGGCCTTCTGCTTCTCCAAGAGTTTGCGCTTGCGGGTGACGTCGCCGCCATAGCATTTCGCCGTCACATCCTTGCGCAGCGCCCGCACCGTCTCTCGCGCAATGATCTTGCCGCCGATCGCCGCCTGGATCGGGATCTGGAACATATGCTGCGGGATCAACTCCTTTAGCTTTTCTACCATGACGCGGCCGCGCATATCGGCGCGATCGCGATGCACGAGCATGGAGAGCGCATCGACCGGCTCGGCGTTGACGAGGATCGACATTTTCACGAGATCGCCCGGCCGATAATCGGTGATCGCGTAATCGAAGCTGGCGTAGCCTTTCGAGATCGACTTCAGCCGATCGTAGAAATCAAACACGACCTCATTGAGCGGCAGGTCATAGGTCGCCATGGCGCGCTTGCCGACATAATTGAGATCGACCTGAACGCCGCGCCTTTCCTGGCAAAGCTTCAACACCGCGCCGAGATAATCATCGGGCGTCAGGATCGTCGCGCGAATCCACGGCTCCTGAATCTCCTCGATCTTGGTCGGATCGGGCATGTCGGCCGGATTGTGCAATTCGAGCGTCTCGCCGCCGCGCAGCACGATCCGATAGACCACGGACGGGGCGGTTGCGATGAGATCGAGATTGAACTCGCGCTCGAGCCGCTCCTGGATGATTTCCAGATGCAACAGCCCGAGAAAGCCGCAGCGAAAGCCGAAGCCGAGCGCGGCCGAGCTTTCCATCTCATAGGAAAAGCTCGCGTCATTCAGCCGCAAGCGGCCCATGGCGGCGCGCAAATCGTCGAAATCCGCAGCGTCGACCGGGAAAAGCCCGCAGAAAACCACGGGCTGCGCAGGCTTGAAACCCGGCAGAGGCGCGTCGCAGGATTTGCGCTCGTCTGTGATCGTGTCGCCGACCCGCGTGTCGGCGACCTGCTTGATCTGGGCGGTGATGAAGCCGACCTCGCCCGGCCCGAGCTCGACGACATCCTGCATCTTTGGCCGGAACACGCCGATCTTATCGACCGTATAATGGGCGTCCGTGCCCATCATCTTGATCTTCTGATCTTTCCTCAACACGCCGTCGATGACGCGCACGAGCACGACGACGCCGAGATAGGCGTCATACCAGGAATCGACGAGCAGGGCCTTCAAGGGCGCCGTCTCGTCGCCCTTCGGCGGCGGCAGACGCTTGACGATCGCCTCCAGCACAAGATCGACGCCGAGCCCGGTCTTTGCGGAAATGAGAACGGCGTCAGAGGCGTCGAGACCGATCACGTCCTCGATCTGCTGCTTGATCCGCTCGGGCTCGGCGGCGGGCAGATCGATCTTGTTCAGGACCGGCACGATCTCATGGCCGGCGTCCAGCGCATGATAGACATTGGCCAGCGTCTGCGCCTCGACGCCCTGGCTCGCGTCGACGACAAGCAGCGAGCCTTCGCAGGCGGCGAGCGAACGCGAGACCTCATAGGCGAAATCGACGTGGCCGGGGGTGTCCATCAGGTTCAGGATATAGGTCTTGCCGTCCTGCGCCTTATATTCGAGCCGAACCGTCTGCGCCTTGATGGTGATGCCGCGCTCGCGCTCGATATCCATCGAATCGAGCACCTGCTCGACCATGTCGCGCTCGGCTATGGTCCCGGTCGCCTGAATGAGCCGATCGGCAAGTGTCGATTTGCCATGGTCGATATGAGCGACAATGGAGAAATTGCGGATATTTTCGAGAGAATGGGTTGTCATGGCTTGCGAGATAGCAGGCGCCGACGGCGAAGGAAAGGCGAACCGGAGGGAGCGGGGCGCCTGATCCCGCTCTCGCTCAAGGCCATTAAGCCCGGCGGTCCGATTTGAAATCGCCGCAGATCTTGGCGTCCGAAAGGCCTTGCTCATTTCGGCGGCTGCGGCCGTCCGGATCTGGGCTGGGAGCTCAAAGGCGGCCCATGAAAGGATGCTCAGGGCCAACTTAAACTCCAGAGCGCTCCATTGACTTAGTATTTTGGCCCGCTTTGCGCCAGAAGCGGTCTTCGCAGCCAATAGAGATTGAAGGGACAGCCTTGGCCGTCGAACCAAACGTATAAGAACCACGACAATGCCGCACCGCGACGTCGAAGCTTTGGGGCAATCAATGCTTGACGCTCGTGACGTGGAGGGATGTCTTTAGGCGTTGATTGCCGCGTCGAAGCGCGACGGCTAGTCATGACTCCCTTGGCGATCGAGTGATGCAAGTTATGGAAGAACGCAGAACCTTCGAGGAATTCTCGTTGCTCGGCGGCCCGCTTCACCGGCTCGGGATGCGCTTGGGCTTAGTCCGCGGAGGCGCGAACACATTTGCGCTGGGGCTGGCGCTCGGTCCGCTTTCATGGTGCGTCCTGGTCGCGCTCGCATTCGTCCAAGGCGTCGGCCACCAGTGGTTTTCCCTCTCGGTGATCGCCGCCCACGTTCGCTTGCTGCTCGTCATACCTTTGTTCTTTCTGTGCGAATCCTCGTTGGATCCTCAGATGAGGGCGTTTGTCGGCACGATCGTGCGTTCCAGGGTCGTGCCCGAGAAGGCGCTGCCGGCCCTGGACTCCGAAATCGCACGCATAGCCCGATGGAAAAACTCCTGGCTGCCGGAAGCAATATGCCTGTTGGCTGCTGTGCTGGTGTCGTTGTTTGCGGCGGGCCTGCGCCTGTCAGGAAAAACGGCGGCGCTCGACCCAAGCCGAGCCATAACCGATGTTCCCCTAGGCGCCCTTTGGTATTGGATCGTCTGCCTGCCCCTCTTTCGGTTTCTAATGTTTCGCTGGATTTGGCGAATCGCCCTCTGGTGCTTCTTCCTCTGGCGCGTAGCGAAATTGGAGCTCCGCCTCGTGCCTACTCATCCCGACTGCGCCGCCGGGCTGGGATATCTTGAAGTTGTGCAGACGCATTTCGCCTTGTTGGTCCTGGCGATCTCGATGGTTGTGTCCGCATCGTTCGCCGAAGAAATCTCCTCGGGCAAGAGCGTGTTCGAGGTGATCTACCCGGCGCTCGCGCTCACTCTTATCGTGGACTTGGCGCTGGTGCTTGGCCCGCCAAGCGTTTTCGCGTTCAAGCTCAGGGTTTGTCAGGAAAAGGGCTTGAGCGACTATATGATATTCGCGGCGCGTTATGTGACCGACTTCGAAAAGAAATGGCTGGACCCGGCCGCTCCCTCGAAACAGCCCTTGTTGGGCACATCGGACTTGCAGTCCCTGGCCGACTTGTCCAACAGCGTCGGAATCATACGCAATATGCGCTGGGCTCCAGTAAGTATGCGTCTCGTGATCGCTATCGTGATTGCCGCGCTGCTGCCGATGTTGCCGCTATTTCTGTATAAGTATCCCATTGCGGAGTTGGTCGAAAAGCTCGTTAAGAAGCTGGCCGGCCTGTGACGGCGTGAAGCCACGAACAGCAGCCGAACACGACAGGATTGAATTGCCAGGGTCAGATTGAAGGCGATCGGATAGCCGTCTAATTTGTGTGATGGACGCAAGCTCAGGAACTCCGAAGATCGCTGAGGAATTGCGTCAGCCAAAATAACGGATGAAAACGTAACATACGACGCCTTCAGCCGATGTGTCGAAGCAACGCTTTGAAGCAACGCTTTATTGCATATAATCCGTTCAGTACCCGTGTCGACGACCTACGCGACGCGCGGTACGGCGAGTCGATCTATGAGCAACCCCAACGCGGGTCACAACCTGCACAACCAGACCATCCGAAACTGAAGCGCCCGCCGCGATGCTGGGCGCTGCCGCCGCCGGCATCGCGGCCGCGACTGGTTCATAGCAAAAGAGTAACGAACTGCCGATCAAGACACCTAGAATTTCAGCCCGTATCATGTGCAAGCGCTCCCCTGTATTGGCTTTTTCACCCGACTCTGCGATCGGTCGGGACTCGAGGCAGACATTTCGGCTTGTCTTTGCGCAAACGTGAAAAGATAAAGCTAGACTAGGAAATTACGTGTGTTCTCCATAAATCCAAGTCGTTTTTCCGGGCGCGCGCCAGGGGCTTCCCAAAGCTTTAACGTTTGTGTCGGTAATCTATCATTAATAAACACGCCGATGCCAGCGGCGGAGGGCGCGCCGTTCATGCCGATAGATGCGACGGTTAACGCGACGATTAACGCGACGCCAATGGCCATAATACGCTTTCTCGACTTGCGCGTGCTCCATGTCTTCCGAGGTCGCAACGCCCGGCTGCGGCGCTAAACCCAGATCACGGCCCGATGCGGCGAGCGGCGCGAACGAGCCGAGAGCCGTCGCAGGCGCCGCGGCTGCCGCTACACCAGCGCCAATACAGAGCAGCTTCAAGAATGCGCGTCGTTCCATCGAAACCTCCCGACATTTAGCAGAGATACGGCTAGGAAACTCCAGACTGGTGCAAGGGTTCCCCCACACTTTAAGCGATTGCCCACACACCCGTTCCGGGCGGAGTCGGAATTCCGCGGAAGTTAGCGTCGCCGAGAAAGCGTGACAGTGAAGCTGCGAGTTGCTTCAAGCTGTAAATGGATCACGAGACGCTCGATTCGTTTGAAGCCGCGTAAGTCGGCCCATTCTTTTGAGCGCGCCTCGACCTCGAAATCTATACCGCTCAATCGAATTACTTAGAACTTGGTTTGCAGGCGCAACCCCGCGTAAGTTGATCGTGATTTGCTCGGATTCCAAGGATCGATCACCTGCAGATCAGCAGAGAGGCGCAGCCAAGGCGTAATCGCGAGATTGTAGAAGGCCTCCACCCCGCCTTCGCTGCGTCGGTTTACGTCCAGCGCAGCCAGTCCCGCAAGCAAGGGCTCAGTCAGCCCAAAGTGGAAGAAACCAGCGCCCCAGCGGTCGTTCTCGCGGCCAGCCAACAGATTGTTCCCGCCCAAGCCAGCGAGGACGCTCCATCTGACAGGACTGGGATTGCCGTCAGACAGGGTCGCGAGCGTGAACAGACCCCAGCCGAGCTCTCGATTCTGTTCGCTTTGCACGAAGTTCTGCTGGATGGCGTAAGAAGCGAACCAAAATCCTTTTTTAGTTCTCACCGAACCGCCGAGCGCCGATGGCTGGGGCAGGTCCGAGATGTTTTCGAGATCGACGCCGCGCGCATTGCTGTAGGCGGCGCGCAATGTGTGAAAACCGAGAAGACCGACGATCTCCGTCTTAAGAGTCGCGGCGCCGCCCACCGCCACCCCCTTCTCGAACGGGCGCTGGATGACCCGGGGATCGATCGCGCTGCGCGGATCGGCTATCATCAAGGCGAAATTGACCAGCTTTGTCTTAATCGTCGCTATTCCGCCGATAAGATATGGCGCCGAGACGACCACCCTGTCGCCAGCCCCTCCTCGGAGAGCTGTGTAGGCCACCCCGGTTGAGGGCAGGGCGAAAGCTCTGTTCATGAACGTGTCGATGCCGCCGCCTCCGATCAATGGCGTCTTCGACGCAAGCGTCATCATGTTGAATTTTCCGACGCTGAGGGAAATATACTCGCCGAAATCCTGCGTGACGCTGACGGAGAGAGCGGAGTGATAGCCGTCTCGTTCTACATAGGCCAGGGCCGTGTTGACTGGAATGAGCGCAAAATCCGTTCTGTTTATGTTTTGACCGATGTAATGCTCGTATTGCACGTTGACGTGAAAGCCAGGCCAAAGGCCAAGCTTCTCTGCATCCACCTTAAGGAATGCATCGAGCTTGCCGCCGTAGCGCCAAGTCTTGCTGCCATCGCCTTCAGTCTGTCCCTGATAAAACTGCGTGACCCAGACGTCTGGCATGACGCCAATGCTGCGCAATTGCTCTTTCGGGCCGTCGGGCGTGTCGGTCAACGAAGCTTGCGTGGCCAAAGATGATCCGGCGTCTTCCGCGCGCACCGAGCCCGTTGATGTTGCAAAAAGAGCTAGGGCTGCGAAGATCGCTTTGGCGCCAGAAGCGATGCGTCTCTGGCGCAAAGTCCGAACCTTCGAGAGCGCACGCGAATTGGAGGGCGAAATCGGCATTTCTTCGCCGAACATGGCGTTCCCTGCGAGGCCTTCGGCCCGCGCCGCTTTGCGTCCAGCCGAAACGAGCGCGATCATGGCCAGCATGAGCGTCAAAAGAGGATCCCTGATCACGATGCTCTCCCAATTGGGCCATTCGGAGACATTCATATCAGCAACGGTCAATGTCCGCTTCGTTTCAAAATCAGCCGCCAAAACTGATGCGGACCTGAGTTTTCAAACAAATACAACGGCGCAGCGTCGGCTCATTTGGCGCGCGGATGCGCCTCGCGATAGGCTTCGATGAGCCGCGCGCTATCCACCGCAGTATAGATCTGCGTCGTCGAGAGCGAGGCGTGACCCAAAAGCTCTTGTATGGCGCGCAGATCGCCGCCTCGCCCGAGCAAATGGGTGGCGAAGGAATGGCGCAGCGCATGAGGCGTAGCGGTCTCGGGCAGGCCCAGCGCGCCACGCAAACGCTCGACGGCAAGCTGAATGACGCGCGGCGAAAGCGGCCCGCCCTTCGCCCCGACAAACAGCGACTTCTCGGGAGGAAGGACATAGGGGCAAAGCGCGAGATAGGCTTCGATTCCCCGCCGCACGGGCGCGATGACCGGCACGCTACGCGTCTTCCGTCCCTTGCCGACCACTGTCAGAACATCGACTTCGCCGATCGGCGCCTCTGAGCGCCTTACGGCCAAGGCCTCGGAAATGCGCAGGCCCGCGCCATACAAAAGGCCGAGAACGGCGGCGTCGCGGGCCAGAATCCAAGCCGGCCGGTTCTCGCCGGATCGGGCTTCCACGCCAACGACTTGGCGCGCGGCCTCCGCGGGCAAGGGCTTCGGCAAACGGCGCTGAATTTTTGGCGCGCGCACTGCGGCGAAAGCGTTGGTTTTGGCTTCGCCATTGCGCTCCAGATAGCGGGCAAAAGAACGCAGCCCTGCAAGCTGGCGAAGAAGCGAGCGGCTGCCGGCGCCCTTCCCGCGCCGCTGCGCCATGAAGGCGCGCAGGTCCGCAGGCGTCAGCTCCGCGATTGTCGCAAGCGAAGGCGCCGCGCCGAAATGAGTCGCCGCAAAGGCCAGGAATTGGCGCAGATCGCGCGCATAGGACTCGAGCGTATGGGCGGAGGCGCGGCGCTCCCCGGCAAGATGGGCGAGCCAGCTCCGCGCCGCTGACCCCAACGCGCGATCGGCGGGCGCAAAGACGAGCGAGACGTCGGTAGCTGGGTCTTCGTTCCGGGGGACGGCGGCGCGCATGTCGCGATGATCGCGCCTCGAACTTAACGCTTCATCAAGGCTGCGCTATCATGAAACAAGGGTCGGCTATGGTCCTTGGCCGGATAGCCGGCGACGCGGCGCCGCCAACAAACTTCGCGCCCCGCCGCTGTGACTTGGCCTCAAGTCTAATGACCGTGGCGGCCGAAACCTTGCTCCTTGGCCTCCGCTGCGACCGTCTTGATCTCCTCGACGGCCGCCTGGAAAAGCTCGTCGGCTTTGCGGTGGATTTGATGGTCGGATTGGTCGACGCCGGCCTTGTCGAAATCCGCGCGGATCGTCTTGAAGATTTCGTCGGCGTTGTTTTCTTCGAGGTCGGCGGCGATCAGCGTGGCCGCGTAATCTTCCGCAGCGGCGCCCGTCTTGCCGAGTTTCTCGGCGGCCCAAAGTCCGAGCCATTTATTACGCCGCACGTTGGCCTTGAACTTCAGTTCCTCGTCATGCGCGAGCTTGGCTTCGAATGCCTGTTCGCGCTCGTCGAAAGTCGTCATGAGGCTCCCCATATGGAAGTGTCCAAATCTCCGCGTCCATGCGAAGGCGGCCATATTAACAAGGTTTTGCGAAAACGCCATGCTCCGCATGGCAAGGCCGCAGCTCGATTTCCTTCTGTATTCGGCCCCTGATCTCTGCTAGAAAGCGGGCGCTGGTTACAATTGGAGGAATCAATCTTAGATATTTCTCAATACGTTGGCTCAGCATTGTGTGGGCGCCCGCTTTCGGATAGGGTCTGCCTGACAGCTTGTCCGCCAAGGCGGAAATAGCTAGGACCTCACTCGAAACCGCGGCGACGCCCGATGCATAGCCTACGCCCGCCCCGCCCGGACATTGCAGCGTAGTTGCTGGTTTGGACGCGGCCCATAGGACGTTCACAGGAGCCACGGCCGCCCATGGATCATCTCAAGCCACGGTTAATCCCAATGAATCGCCGCCGGCGCATATATGAAGGCAAGGCCAAGGTCCTCTATGAGGGCCCCGAGCCGGGTACGCTCATCCAGCATTTCAAGGACGACGCAACCGCTTTTAATGCCAAGAAGCACGAGGTGATCGACGGCAAAGGGGTCCTCAACAACCGAATCTCCGAGTTCATCTTTCAAAATCTCAATGACATCGGCGTGCCGACTCATTTCATCCGCCGGCTCAACATGCGCGAGCAGTTGATTCGCGAGGTCGAGATCGTGCCGCTCGAGATTGTCGTGCGCAATGTCGCCGCGGGCTCGCTTTCGACGCGGCTCGGCATCGAGGAAGGCACGCAATTGCCCCGCTCGATCATCGAATTCTACTATAAGAACGACGAGCTGAACGATCCGATGGTCTCGGAGGAGCATATCACGGCTTTCGGCTGGGCGAGCCCGCAGGAAATCGACGATATCATGGCCCTCGCGATTCGGGTCAACGATTTCCTCTCCGGGCTTTTCCTCGGCGTCGGAATTCGCCTCGTCGATTTCAAGATGGAATGCGGCCGCCTTTGGGAAGGCGACATGATGCGCATCGCCGTCGCCGACGAGATTTCCCCCGATTCCTGCCGCCTATGGGACATTAAATCGAACGACAAGCTCGATAAGGACCGTTTCCGCCGCGATCTCGGCGGCCTTGTCGAGGCCTATACCGAGGTGGCGCGCCGGCTTGGCATCTTGCAGGAAAACGAGCAGCCTCGCGCGGTTGGGCCAAAGCTCGTCCAGTAAGAATTCGGATCGGCTCCGCTGCATGGAGCCCCGGCAAAGCTCTCGCGGCGACGCGAAAGCGCCCCCGGCGTCCGCCGCCCCCGACACGCGGCGGACTCGATCGATGGGTAGGATTTGCGATCCAAGGCAAATCGAACTATGCGGAGGCTTCGGCCTCCGTTTTTGTTGTATCGCGGCAAAGATCGCGTTCGCTCTGCAATCCATGACAAAAGAGATGGATCTGTCTCCGATGAAAGCCCGCGTCGTCGTCACTCTCAAGGATGGCGTTTTAGATCCGCAAGGCAAAGCCATTGAAGGGGCGTTGAAGTCGCTCGACTTCAACGGGATCGAAAGCGTTCGCCAAGGCAAGATCTTCGACATCGAGCTCGCGGCGTCCGATCGAGCCGCCGCGGAAGGATTGTTGCGCCAGGCTTGCGAGAAGCTGCTCGCGAATCAGGTCGTCGAGAATTTCCGCGTGGAGATTGTTGAACTGTCCTGAGCTACGGCCACGCCGATGCGAAGTGACCTCATCACCAAATTCGGCCTAGCGAAAGGCGCTTTTTGATTCGCGCGGGCGATTGCGACGCAAAAGAGTTGATCGAAGCATGAACGCCGCCATTATCCTGTTTCCCGGCTCGAATCGCGAGGGCGATGTTTTTCGCGCCATCGCGGCCACGGGCGGCAAGCCGACGCTCGTCTGGCACCGCGATCATGAGCTGCCGAAGGGAGTCGATCTCGTGGTGCTCCCCGGCGGCTTTTCCTATGGCGATTATCTCCGCTGCGGCGCGATCGCCGCGCGGGCGCCGATCATGGAGGCGGTCCGCGCCCATGCCGCGCACGGCGGGCTTGTGCTCGGCATTTGCAACGGGTTCCAGATCCTTGTCGAAAGCGGGCTTCTGCCGGGGGTCCTAATGCGCAACGCCAATTTGCGCTTCATCTGCCGAATGCAGCATTTGACCGTCGAGCGCATCGATACGCCCTTCGCCTCCCGATATGACAAAGGCCAGACCATCAAAGTTGCGATCGCACATGGCGAAGGCAATTATATCGCGGACGAGGAGACGATCGCGCGCCTCGAAGGCGAGGGCCGCGTCGCCTTCCGCTATTGCGCCGCCGATGGCGCAATCGGCGGCGCCGGCAATCCGAATGGCTCGATGAACGACATTGCCGGGATCTATTCGCAAGGATTGAACGTGCTGGGCCTGATGCCGCATCCGGAAAATCTCATCGATCCGCTTGTCGGCGGGACCGACGGGCGTGGCTTGTTTGAGAGCCTGGCATGCAAATGAAGGGTCGGGCGGACCTTCTCTCCCTTACGAGAGAAGGTTTAGCATGCGTATATACTCGGCACGTGCAAATCGGACCTTCCATTGCCCCTAGATTCAGACCCCCAAGTCACCCCCGAGCTCGCCGCCGCGCATGGCCTCAAGCCCGACGAATATGAGCGCATTCTCGCGCTCATCGGGCGGACGCCAAGCTTTACCGAGATCGGCGTTTTCTCGGCCATGTGGAATGAGCACTGCTCCTATAAATCCTCGCGGCTGCATTTGCGCCGCCTTCCGACCAAGGCGCCTTGGGTGATCCAGGGGCCCGGCGAAAACGCCGGCGTCATCGACATTGGCGATGGGCTCGCCTGCATCTTCAAGATGGAGAGCCATAACCACCCATCTTATATCGAGCCATATCAAGGCGCGGCGACCGGCGTCGGCGGAATCTTGCGCGACGTGTTCACCATGGGCGCGCGCCCGGTCGCCTGCTTGAACCTGCTACGCTTCGGCGCGCCCGAGCATCCGCGCACGCGCCATCTCGTCGCCGGCGTCGTCGCCGGCATTGGCGGCTATGGCAATAGTTTCGGCGTGCCGACCGTGGGCGGCTCAACGAATTTTCACAAAGGCTATGACGGCAATATTCTCGTCAACGCCATGGCCGTCGGCGTCGCCAAAACGGATGAGATTTTCTACGCCAAGGCGACCGGCGTCGGCAATCCGATTGTCTATCTCGGCTCGAAGACGGGCCGCGACGGAATCCATGGCGCGACCATGGCCTCGGCTGCTTTCGAAGCGGATGCGGAAGAAAAGCGCCCGACCGTGCAGGTCGGCGACCCTTTTACCGAGAAACTGCTGCTCGAAGCCTGTCTCGAATTGATGCGCACCGGCGCCGTCATCGCCATTCAGGACATGGGCGCGGCGGGCCTCACCTCATCCGCGGTCGAAATGGGCGCCAAGGGCAATCTCGGGATCGAGCTCGATCTCGACGCCGTGCCCTGTCGCGAGACCGGCATGTCGGCCTATGAAATGCTGCTTTCGGAAAGCCAAGAGCGCATGCTGATGGTGCTCGACCCTGGAAAGGCGCGTCAGGCCGAAGCCGTCTTCCGCAAATGGGGCCTCGATTTCGAGATCATCGGCAAGACGACGGATACTCTGCGCTTCACTGTCAAGCACAAAGGCGAGATCAAAGCCGATCTGCCGATCAAGGAGCTCGGCGACGCCGCGCCGCTTTACGATCGCCCGCATGTCGTCTCAGTGAAGAGGCCGCCGCTCGGCGAAGTCGCCGCGCCTGTCCCTCATGCCCAGGCGCTATTGCGGCTCCTCGCCTCGCCCGACCGTTGCTCCAAGCGCTGGATCTATGAGCAATATGACCATTTGATACTCGGCAATACCGCGCAGGCGCCGGGCGGCGACGCCGCCGTGATCAGGATCGGCGATGGGCCGAAGGGCTTGGCGCTCACGACGGACGTCACCCAGCGCTATTGCGAGGCCGATCCCTATGAAGGCGGCAAGCAGGCGGTCGCCGAAGCCTGGCGCAATCTGACCGCCGTCGGCGCCCTGCCCCGCGCGGCGACCGATAATTTGAATTTCGGCAATCCGGAAAAGCCGGAGATCATGGGCCAGCTTGTCGACTGCATCGAGGGCATAGCCGAGGCCTGCCGCGCGCTCGATTTTCCGATCGTCTCCGGCAATGTCTCGCTCTACAATGAAAGCAGCGGGCGCGGAATACCGCCGACCCCTTCAATCGGCGGGGTCGGCCTCCTTGAAGACGCGAGCCGGACCGCGACCCCCTCGATCAAGCGCCCAGGCGACGCAATCCTCCTGATCGGAACCACCGAAGGCTGGCTCGGCCAATCGCTCTATTTGCGCGAGATTTGCGGCCGCGAACAGGGCGCGCCGCCGCCGGTCGATCTTGCCGCGGAAAAACGGAACGGTGATTTCATTCGCGGCCTCATCGCTAATCGGGCCTTGACCGCCGCGCATGACATCTCCGACGGGGGCCTCGCCGTGGCGCTGGCCGAGATGGCGATCGCCGGCGGAATTGGCGCGAAAATTGAGACGCCTGCGTCGCTTCCGGCCCAGAATTTCCTCTTTGGCGAGGATCAGGCGCGGTATATTGTCACAGCCTCTCCGGAAAAGGCCGCGGCGATCCGGAGCGAGGCGGAAAAAGCCGGCGTCGCCTGTGAAATCATTGGCGCGACCGGCGGCGGCGCGTTGACCCTTGGCGGCGAGATGGCCATATTGTTGGCTGACCTATTGCAAGGCTACGAAGAGTGGCTGCCCGATTATATGGCTGGCGCAATATCTTGAGGGCGGCTGCGATGGCAAGCGCGCGGCAAGAGACGCCTCCGTTTCGCAGCCGATCGAAGAGACGAGGACGAATTTATCATGGCCATGGAACAAGCTGACATCGAGAGGCTCATCAAGGAAGGCATCCCGGACGCCAAGGTCCAGGTCACCGACCTTGTGGGCGACAAGGACCATTACGCGGCTGTCGTCATTTCCTCCGAGTTCACCGGCAAGACCAAGCTCCAGCAACATCAAATCGTTTACAAGGCGCTGGGCAGCAATATGGGTGGCGCGCTTCATGCTCTCCAGCTCACGACCTACGCGCCGAAATGAGGCGTTTGTCGGAAAGCTGACAAAGTCGCAAATTTTCAACCCTCCGTCAGAGGCAAACCTTTATCTGAAAGGATCCGGCAATGCCCATCAAGGATATTATTCAGTCGACCATCGACAAGAACGACGTCGTCTTGTTCATGAAAGGCACCCCGAACTTCCCGCAATGCGGCTTTTCCGGGCAGCTCGTCCAAATCCTCGCCTATCTCGACGTGCCCTATGAGCATGTGAATTGCCTGGAGAATGACGAGATTCGTCAAGGCATCAAGGAATTCTCGAGCTGGCCGACCATCCCGCAGCTCTATATCAAGGGCGAGTTCGTCGGCGGCTGCGACATCGTGCGCGAAATGTTCCAGTCCGGCGAGTTGTCCACGCATTTGACCGGCAAGGGCGTCGAGCACAAGCAGCCGGCCAAGGCGTAAGCGTCAAGGCCGCCTCGGCCTCAACCAAGCCATAGAACGATTGCCCGGCTCACGCCGGGCATTTTTCGTTTTGACGCGGCCGATCGCCCATTCTCCTGCGCTTCAATGACAATCGCGTCCGTTTCCGCAATATTGGAATGATGGTTATCCTCTTTGGCCTCCGGAGCGGCCGCGAATGCTGGAGATCATCGTCGGGGACATCACGACGCTGGCAGTTGATGCGATCGTAAACGCCGCCAATTCCTCCCTGCTCGGCGGAGGCGGCGTCGACGGCGCCATACATCGCGCCGCCGGACCGCGATTGCGCGCCGAATGCGTGACCCTCGGCGGCTGCGCGACGGGAGACGCCAAGATCACGCAAGGCTATCTCCTGCCTGCGCGCTACGTCATTCATGCCGTAGGCCCGATCTGGCGCGGCGGCGGGAGCGGCGAAGACGAGCTTCTGACTTCCTGCTATCGCCGGTCGTTGGAAATCGCCAGCGAACGCGGCTTGCGCTCGATCGCCTTTCCGGCGATTTCCACCGGCGCCTATGGGTTTCCCGCCGACCGCGCGGCCGCAATCGCGGTCGCCAGCGTAAAGGCGCAGGGCGCGGACTTCGAACGCGTCATCTTTTGCTGCTTCTCGGAAGAATCAGCGGCGCATCACGCCCGCGCCTTGGCCGAGACCGAAAAGACTCAGCCCTGACTGGCCTTCAAAAGCGCCAAAGCCTCGGGCGAATCCCATTGCGCAGGGCCGGCCATCGTCCCGATCTCGCATCCATCCGCGCCGATGAGGATCGTCGTCGGCAGACCCAAAACCTTGCCGGTCTGCTTCAAGGCCTGGAAAATATCCGCCGTGCTGTCGGCGTAAAAGGCGAGATTTGTTACCCCTATCTCATTCAGGAAAGCCTTCGGCCGCTCGAGCCTGGCGGTGTCGATATTCACCGCAACCACGAGAAAATCTTTGGAGCCGAGCGCGCCCTGCAAGCGATCGAGCGCAGGCATTTCCTGCCGGCAGGGCACGCACCAAGTCGCCCAGAGGTTCAGGAGCACTTCGCGGCCC
Organism: Methylocapsa polymorpha; assembly: GCF_045689225.1. Taxonomy (GTDB): domain Bacteria; phylum Pseudomonadota; class Alphaproteobacteria; order Rhizobiales; family Beijerinckiaceae; genus Methylocapsa; species Methylocapsa polymorpha. The sequence continues at coordinate 402,376 of NZ_CP136862.1, forward strand.
TTGAAATCCGCGAGCCCGACCGGCGTCCCGTCAGCCGCCTTGAAAGCGAGTTCGGGAAGCGGCTTTGGAGCCTTGGCGAGGCTTAGGGCCGCGATCTCTCCGTGAACAAGCGGCTGCAGTCGCGCCGCCTTCGCCAAAGCTTCGGGACAAGCAGGATTTACAGCGGCTTCCTTGCCGTCCGGCGGCTTGATCGCGTAAAGGACAATCACCAAAAGCACGGCGGCGATAGCGGCCGCCGCGATCCCGATGCGGCGCGCGAGACCCGGGCTGTTCTCCTGTTTCGAAACGTCTTGCGTCATGCGGACACCGTTCTAAAGAGCGCGAGAAGATGAGCAACAAAATGTGGGGCGGCCGGTTCGCGAGCGGTCCGGACGCCATCATGGAAGAAATCAACGCCTCCATCGGCTTCGATTACAGACTCGCCTTGCAGGACATCGCGGGCTCGCAAGCCCATGTCGCCATGCTCGCGCAAACGGGCATTCTTGCTCAAGAAGACGCGGCGGCGATTGCGAAGGGTTTAGACGAAATCCGCGCTGAAATCGAGGACGGCACATTCACCTTTTCGCGCGCGCTCGAAGACATTCACATGAATATCGAGGCGAGGCTTACCGCGCTGATCGGCGCGGCGGCGGGGCGGCTTCATACTGCGCGCTCGCGCAATGATCAGGTCGCGCTCGATTTCCGGCTCTGGATCCGCGATACGATCGACGCGCTCGACCGGCAATTGCGCGAGCTTCAGGTGGCGCTCGCGGACAAGGCCTTGGCCCATGCGGGAAGCGTCATGCCGGGCTTCACCCATATGCAATCGGCGCAACCTGTCACCTTCGGCCATCATCTTCTGGCCTATGTCGAAATGTTCTCCCGCGACCGTTCGAGACTGCGCGACGCGAGAGTCCGGCTGAACGAATCGCCGCTCGGCGCGGCGGCGCTCGCGGGAACCTCGTTTCCTATCGATCGAGCCGCGACCGCGAAAGCGCTCGGCTTCGACCGGCCGACGGCCAATTCGCTCGACAGCGTGTCCGATCGCGATTTCGTGCTCGAAACTTTGAGCGCCGCGGCGATCTGCGCCATTCACCTTTCGCGCTTCGCCGAAGAGATCGTGCTCTGGGCGACGCCGCAATTCGGCTTCGCGGCCTTGTCGGACAAATTCACGACAGGCTCCTCGATCATGCCGCAAAAGCGCAATCCTGACGCGGCCGAGCTCGTGCGCGGGAAAGCCGGGCGAATCATTGGCGCGCTCAACGGCCTCCTCATTGTCATGAAAGGCCTGCCGTTGACCTATTCCAAGGATATGCAGGAGGACAAGGAGGGCGCCTTCGACGCGCTTCATTCGCTGTCGCTCTGCCTTGCCGCCATGACCGGCATGGTCCGCGATCTCGAGCCTGACCTGAAGCGCATGAAGGCCGCCGCCGGAGCGGGCTATGCGACCGCGACCGATCTCGCCGACTGGCTGGTGCGAAGGCTGAAACTTCCGTTCCGGGAGGCGCATCACATCACCGGCCGCCTTGTCGCGCTGGCGGCCACGAAAAAAATAGGGCTGGAGAAGCTGACCCTCCCCGAAATGCAGGCGGTGGAGCCAAAGATCAGCGACGAGGTCTATGCGGTTCTTGGCGTCGAGAAATCAATTCGGAGCCGCACGAGCTATGGCGGCACGGCGCCGTCAAACGTGCGCGCGCAAGCGAAACGCTGGCTTGCGCGGCTGAACAAGGAGAAGCCGGTCAATCATCCGTCGAGTGCTGAGCCGGAATGAAGCCGCTCGGCCCAATGCCCGCGACCTGCACAATGACCTCGCCATCCTTCGCCCAGACGAAATGCGGCGTCGTCGGAAGCTCCGAGAAGAAGGTTCCCGGCGGATAGGGCGTGACCTTGCTTTCGTCCCATTTATCTCCCCACCCGAAATAAAGGGTTCCTGACAAAACCGTGAGCGTCCGAATCTCCTCGGGATGCGTATGGGGCTGAACCTTGAAGCCTGCGGGGAATTTCAATCGCATGACGTAAAGGCCGGACTTCGCCGGATCGCCATAGAGGACAGCCGTTTGCGGCTTGCCGGCCGCGGCTTCGCTGAAAGCCACGTCTTGAGGCAGCTTCACGACTCCGTCGCTCTCCGCCCGGACGGGGAGTCCCCCAAAGGCCAAACTTAGGCTCAAAAGCCCCGATGCAACGCTAGCCTTCCACATATTTCGACGCATTGGCCGTCCTCCAGATTGATTGCTCCAACTGCACTACGCAGATACGCCTTCGTCCGCTTCGCATTCATGCCGCGCCTCAAAAACGCCAGCGCTTCCGTTTGGTTGCGTGCGTTCAAACCAACCGATCCTCAACCCACCCTTTGCTCCGACGCCATCTTCGCCTTTTGCTTCGACGTCTTAGCGCGGGCGCGCCATTCCTCGAACCTCTGCAAGACAACAAAGACCGAAGGAACGAAAACCACGGTCAGAAGCGTCGAGCCGAGCATTCCCGTCAACACGGCAATGCCGATCGACTTCTGCGCGCTCGCCCCCGCTCCAGAGCTGAGCACCAGCGGAACGACGCCAAGAATGAAGGCGAAGGAAGTCATCAGGATCGGGCGGAAACGGGCGCGCGCCGCTTCGACCGCCGCCGCCATGATCTCATGCCCTTCCCTGATGCGGAGCTCGCGCGCGAACTCGACGATCAGGATGGCGTTCTTGCTCGAGAGAGCGATGAGCAGGATGAGGCCGATCTGCGTATAGAGGTTGCTCGGAACGCCCAACGCCAAAAGCGCGCCAGCCGTGCCGAGCAGCGCGAGAGGCACGGAGACGATCACTGTGAGGGGCGCAATCCAGCTTTCATATTGTCCAGCGAGCACCAGATAGACCAAAAGCAAGCTCAGCGCATAGACGAAATAGATCTGCCCGCCGACTTGCTGTTCCTGGAAGGACATTGCCGTCCAATCATATCCGGAGCCGGGCGGCAGCGTGCTCTTGGCGATCTCCTCCATGACGGCGAGGCCCTGCCCGGAACTATAACCCTGCGCAGTATTGGCAATGACCGTCGCCGCCGGATAAAGATTGTAGAGGCTGATGAGAGACGGACCTGCGACCGTCTTGATGTCGGCGATTGTGCCGAAAGGCACCATATCCCCGGAGTTGTTTCGCACTTGCAGGGTTTTCAAGGATTCAGCGTTGACTCGCGCCGAGGCTTCCGCCTGAACGTAGATCTGGAAGACGCGGCCAAACCTGTTGAATTGTCCAACATAGCTCGAGCCCATGTAGGAGCTCAACGCGTCAAGCGCGCTGCCGAGCGGCACCCCGAGCGTTTCTGTCTTGACCCGGTCGAACGTGACGTCGAGCTGCGGCGCATCGGCTCTAAAATAATTTCGCACGAACGAAAACATGGACTGGTCAGCCGCCCGATCCGCCATCGCCTGCGCAAAGCGCTGCAGCTCGGCGTAATCGAAGCTGCCGTCGCGGATCTCGACCTTCATCGTCGCGCCGGACACATTGCCGATGCCTTGAATCGGCGGCGGAGGCATGACCAAGGCGACACCGTCCTCAAGGGACTTCACGCGCGCCGACAAGGCCGTGTAAAGGCTGAGCAAATCCTGCCCCTTGGCTCGCTTATCCCAATCTTCGAGAATGATATAGGCGACTCCGGCGTTTGAGAGGCTGGCGCTGTCGTTGAGCGCGGCGATCCCGGCGATCGCGACCACATTCTTCACGCCCGGCTGCGTTTTCACGCGCTCCCTCACGCCATCCAGCGCTCGGACCGTGCGCTCCAAAGAGGCGCCTTCGGGGAGTTGCACCACGGCCAGGAAATAGCCCTGATCCTCAACCGGCAGGAACGCCGTAGGCACCTGGCTCAATCCATAGACGGAGAGAGCGACAAGCCCGGCGACGATAAGCGCCATGAAGCCGCTGCGTTTGACCATCTGCGCGATGAGACCCGCGTACCAGCGCTCCGAAACATTGTAGACGTGGTTGAAGGCGCGGTAGAAAATATTGCGCCTCTCCGGGGGAGTCACCGGCCGCAGCCAGAGCGCGCATTGCGTCGGCTTCAAGGTCGCGGCGTTGATCGCGCTGATGAGCGCCGTCGCTGCGATGACAAGGGCGAATTGGCGATACATCTGGCCGCTCAAGCCCGGCAGGAACGCCGCCGGCACGAAGACCGCCATCAACACAAGCGTGATGCCGATGATCGGTCCGAGCAGCTCGGCCATCGCCTTGACGGCGGCGTCATGCGGCGACAGCCCTCGCTCGATATATTTGGCTGCGCCTTCGACCACGATGATCGCGTCGTCGACCACAATGCCGATCGCGAGGATGATGGCGAAGAGCGTCGAAAGATTGACGGTGAAGCCGAATGCGGCGATCGCCGCGAACGCGCCGATGATCGTAACTGGAACCGTGGTCGCCGGAACCAGCGTGGCGCGCCAATCCTGCAGAAAGACGAGGATGACGACCAGCACGAGAAGGGCCGCCTCGATCAGCGTTTTGTAAACGTCATGAATGGCCGCCGCCACAAATTTCGTCGTGTCGAAAGGAACCGACCAGCTCACGCCTTGCGGAAAGGACGCGGCGAGCTCCTTCATCCGGGCCTCGACCCGCTTCGCGACATCGAGCGCATTTGCTTCGGGCAGCTGAAACACCGAAAGGCCGGCGGAGGGTCGCCCATCGAGCTTGAAGTTTTGACTATATTGCTGCGCGCCAAGCTCGATTTTGGCGATGTCCTTCAGCCGCGTGATGGGTCCGCCGCTCGATTCCTCGGTCTTGACGATGATGTTCTCGAACTCGGCGGCTACCGTAAGATTGCTCGGCACGTTGATCGTATATTGGAAATTCTGCCCCGGCGGCGTTGGCGGAATGCCGACCTGACCCGCCACCGTCGAGCGGCTTTGCAGATTAACCACATTGATCACGTCGGCGGGCGAAAGCTTGCGCGCCTCCAGCTTCTGCGGGTCGAGCCAGATGCGCATCGCATATTGGCCGGCCCCGAAGATCGATACATTGCCGACCCCGTCGATGCGCGAAATCTCGTCGAGCAGGTTGATCGTGGCGTAGTTCGACAGGAACAGGCTGTCATAGGCGCCGTCGGGCGAACTCAGCGACACGATCTCGAGAATCGACGTCGATCTCTTATTGGTTTGGATGCCTTGAACTTGCACCGCTTGCGGCAATTGCGACATGGCGGTGGCGACCCGATTCTGGACAAGGATCTGCGCCTTGTCCGCATCGGTTCCAATCTTGAATGTCACCGTGAGCGTATATTGCCCGTCGCTCGTGCTCATCGACGACATGTAGATCATGCCCTCGACGCCATTGACCTTTTGCTCGATCGGAAGCGCGACGTCGCGCACCACGGTCGCCGGGCTCGCTCCTGGATAACGAGCCGTCACCTGCACCGTCGGCGGCACGACGTCGGGATATTGAGCGACCGGCAGATTGAAAAGGGCGACAAGGCCCAGGATCACGATCAGGAACGCGATGACATTAGCGAGGACTGGCCGCTCGATGAAGAATTTCGCGATCATGGATTGTCCTGCATGGCAGTCGCCGCGCCTTCGATCGGATTGACCAAATTGCCCGGGACCGCGCGCTGAAGGCCGCCGACGATCACGCGCTCGTCCGGCTTCAGGCCTAGCTTGATGACCCTGAGGCCGCCGTCGATCAGGTCGCCGACCTCGACGCGGCGCTCCTCAACAATGTTCTTGTCATTGACGACGAGAAGATATTGGCCCTGTTGCGCCGTGCCGAGCGCTATGTCGGGCGCCAGAACAGCTTCGGCGTCATGCTCGATCGGAATTCGCACGCGCACGAACAGGCCAGGCAGGAACAAGGTGTTCTTATTATCGAGAACGGCTCGGACCGGGAGCGTGCCGGTGTTTCGATCGATTTCCGGCGCTATGTAATCAATCTTGCCGCTGTGTTGATAGCCCTCCTCCGTCTGCAAGCCAATCTCGACCGGAATCGGCCCAAGCTGCCTGATCGTCACGCCGAGATCGCTCAGCCGTTGACGCACGCGAAGCACTTGCTGCTCATCGACATTGAAATTGACGTAGATCGGATCGACCTGGACGATCGTCGCGAGCTTGGTTGGCCCGCTTGCCCCGACGAAGGCGCCGGCGTCCGCAAGCCGCGCCGAAACGATTCCATCGAATGGGGCGACGATGGTTGTATATTCGAGATTGCGCTGGGCCTGTTCGACCTGACCCTTGGCCTGGGCGAGCGCCGCATAGGTCGAATCGCGCTTCGCCCTTGATTCATCGAGCGAGGCGACCGACGAAGATTGACGCGCCACCAATTCCTGCTTGCGCTTGAGGTCGGCGTCGGCCTGCACGAGAAGAGCCTCTTGCTGCTCCTGCGCAGCTTTCGCGATCGTCAGAGCGATCTGGTAGTCATTGGGCTGGATCTTGAACAGGAGATCGCCTTTGTTGACCTTGGCGCCGTCCTTGTACCCGATCTTTTCAAGAAAGCCCTGCACGCGCGCGACGAGGTCAACCTTGTTGAAAGCCGCCGTGGCCCCGGTCAGCTCGCTATACAGCGTGACCTTGCGCTGTTGCGATTTCACGACCGTGACGTCGGCGACCGGCGGCGGCTGATACTTGTTTTGGTTGTTGCAGCCTGCGAGAGTCAGAAGCGACAAGGCGGCTACGGCCAATCCCTTGCTCAACGTCGCCGCAATATTATCCATGGCCGCCTCAATCCTGCCCATCGATCGGATCCTCGCTGACGAGCGCAGATTATTGCGCCGGCGCCGCTACGAAGACGTCGCCCACCCGCCGCCGTGGTCCTCGGCGCAAGCTAACGCCTGTCGGTCTCCAAGACCAGCAGGTCCACGCAGATTCGTCAGCGGATCTTTGGACAAAAATCCTAACATATTGCTCGGAGCGCCGCGGCGCGCCTTGGAGGCTTCGTCGCATTTTAGCGTCACGACCAGGCGCCGCTCCGTCACAAAACTGCTCAAGCTTGGGAAAAGGCGATCTTTATAGTCTTCCGCGCATGCGCTAGGATCTAGTCGCTTCAAGCGGCGCGTGGCCGCCTCCGGTCACGAAGGACGAGGAAGTCTTGAGCTATCGGATGGCGCTGGTCTCCGGCCAGTGCGCATTGATGGCAAGCAGCGACGCACGTTTCGTCTGCGCGCGCGTTCGGCCTTTGTAAACGAGGGAGCTCCGTCTTAATGGACATCAAAGTCGAAGACCGGGCGGCTTCCGACGCAGACGCGGCTGCGGCGATCAAGGAGGCGATCCTCAACAAGCTGATCTACTCGGTCGGCAAGAGCCTCGAAGCCGCCAGTTCCCACGACTGGTTCGTCGCGACTGCGTTTGTGGCGCGCGACCGGATCGTCGAACGCTGGCTCGCTTCGATCGATGAGGTCAATCGAACCGGCCGCAAGCAGGTCTATTATCTAAGCGTTGAGTTCCTTATCGGCCGCCTCTTGTTCGACGCGCTGACAAATATGGAGATGGTGGAGCCGACGCGGGCGGCGCTCTTCGCCCTCGGCGTGGATCTCGACGAGCTACGCGAGGTCGAACCCGACGCGGCGCTTGGCAATGGCGGCTTGGGCCGGCTCGCCGCCTGCTTCATGGAGAGCCTGGCGACTCTCTCGATCGCGGCCTTCGGCTATGGCATTCGCTATGATCATGGCCTGTTCCGCCAGCGCATCAAGGACGGCCGGCAACTCGAATATCCCGAAGAATGGCTGGCGTTTGGAAATCCTTGGGAGTTCCAGCGCCCCGAGGTGGATTACGAGATCGGCTTCGGCGGGCGCATCGAGGCTGAGCACCAGCCGGATGGCACCGTCAAGCATGTCTGGCTGCCTGGCGAGACGGTCGAAGCCGTCGCCTATGACACGCCGATCGCCGGTTGGCGCGGCGCTCATATCAATACGCTGCGGCTGTGGTCGGCGCGCGCGCCGGATCCGCTGCGGCTCGACAAATTCAACAGCGGCGACCATGTCGGCGCGCTGATGGATCAGGTGCGCGCCGAGTCTATCTCCAAGGTGCTTTATCCAGGCGACACCACCCCGGCAGGGCAAGAGCTTCGGCTGCGTCAGGAATTTTTCTTCGCCTCCGCCTCGCTGCAGGATCTGGTGCTCCGCCATCTCCGCCAGCATGGCGGGATATTGTCGCTCGCCGACAAGGTCGCGATCCAGCTCAACGACACCCATCCCGCGATCGCGGTCGCCGAGCTGATGCGCATCCTCGTCGATCTTCACGACGTCCCCTGGCGCGACGCCTGGGCGATCACGCAAGCCACATTCGGCTACACCAACCATACGCTGTTGCCGGAGGCGCTGGAGACCTGGCCGGTCCCGCTAATGGAGCGGCTGCTGCCGCGCCATATGCAGATCATCTATCTGATCAACGCCATCCATCTCGATCAAGCTAGCAAGCTCGCCGATTCTACCGGCGAACGGCTCGCCGCAATCTCTCTGATCGATGAGGCGCATGGACGCCGCGTCCGCATGGGCCATCTCGCCTTCCTGGGTTCGCATAAGGTGAACGGCGTTTCCAGGCTTCATTCGGACTTGCTGAAGGTCACGGTGTTTCGCGAGCTTGACGCCGTGCTTCCGGGCCGGATCACCAACAAGACGAATGGCGTCACCTTCCGGCGCTGGCTGAAGGAGGCCAATCCCGGACTGACCAGCCTGCTGACCGAAGTCGTGGGCGACCGGCTGCTCGACGACGCAAGGTTGCTCGAGAAGGTCGCCGCCGTCGCCGGAGATGCGGCGTTCCAGGAGCGCTATGCGGCGGAGCGCCGCGCAAACAAGGTCGCGCTCGCCAAGCTCGTGCGGCATCGGCTCGGGATCAAGATCGATCCCGACGCGCTGTTCGACGTTCAGATCAAGCGCATTCATGAGTACAAGCGCCAGATCCTCAACATTCTGGAGACGATCGCGGTCTATGACATGATCCGCGCCCAGCCGATGCGCGATTGGATTCCCCGCGTCAAGATTTTCTCTGGAAAAGCGGCGGCGAGCTACGCGACGGCGAAGCTGATCATCCAGCTCGCCAATGACGTCGCCAAGATCGTGAACGCCGACCCGACGGTGCGAGGAATTTTGAAGGTCGTCTTCCTGCCGAACTATAATGTGAGCCTGGCCGAGCGGATCATCCCAGCGGCCGACCTCTCGGAGCAGATCTCGACGGCGGGCATGGAAGCTTCTGGCACCGGCAATATGAAGCTCGCCTTGAACGGCGCGCTCACGATCGGCACGCTAGACGGCGCCAATGTCGAGATCCGCGAGAAGGTCGGAGCCGACAATATCTTCATTTTCGGACTCACTGCGGAAGAGGTCGAGGCGCATCGCCACCGCGGCATAGACGGAAGCGACGCGATCAACCGGTCCGCCAAGCTCGCCGAAGTGCTCGAAGCGATCGCCTCCGGCGTCTTCTCGCCCGATGAGCCGGACCGCTATCGCGGACTTGTCGACATCTTGATCCATCACGACTATTTCATGGTGACGGCCGATTTCGAGAGCTATTACGAAGCGCAGCGCGCTGTATTCCGGCGGTGGCGCGACAAGCGCTCGTGGTGGCGGGCCGCCGCCCTCAACACGGCGCATATGGGTTGGTTCTCATCTGACCGCACAATTGCCGAATACGCCAAGGACATCTGGGACGTTCCGGTGAAGCCGCCCGGACGGGGGTGAGATGGATCGCGTCAGGAAGGGCGATTACGCCGGCGCCAAACCGGCCTGGCGCATCGGCGACGATGCGTTGGAAGCCATACTGGCCGCGCGCTGCCAAGATCCCTTCGCCGTCCTCGGACCCCATGAAACCCCAGATGGAATAGCGATTCGCGCTTTCGTCCCCTATGCCGAGCGCCTGACGGCCGTCCCGGAGGATGGGTCAGCCGAGATCTCGCTCGCCGCACGCGGCGGCGGCATGTTCGAGGGACTGGCGAAAGGGCGGATGAGCCGATTCCGCTACCGCTTGCGGGCGGAGAATGCGGGCGGTTCGTGGGAGTTCGTCGACGCTTACGCGCTGCCGCCGGTCTTGGGCGCGATGGACGACTATCTTCTGGTCGAGGGCACACATCGTCTGCTTTACGAGCGGCTCGGCGCGCATCCGATGCGGTTCGAAGGTATTGACGGCGTGCATTTCGCGGTCTGGGCGCCGCGGGCGCTCAGAGTCTCGGTGGTCGGCGACTTCAATGAGTGGGACGGCAGGCGCCATCAGATGCGCAAGCGCATCGATTCGGGCCTATGGGAGATTTTCGCGCCGGGCGTGAGCGAATCGGCGGTCTACAAATATGAGATCATCGCCCACGATGGCCGGCTTCTGCCGCTGAAAGCCGATCCGATCGGCTTCGCGGGCGAGCTGCGGCCATCGACGGCCTCTGTCGTCGCCCGAACCGATTGCTTCCGCTGGTCCGACGAGGCCTATCTCGAAACCCGCGCCCGCAGAGACCTGCGCCGCGAGCCAGTGGCGATCTACGAGGTTCATCTCGGCTCATGGACGCGCGGCGAAGGAGGGCGGTTTCTCACCTATGACGAGCTCGCCGAGCAGCTGATTCCTTACTCGCTTGACCTCGGCTTCACGCATCTCGAGCTGCTGCCGATCTCCGAACATCCGCTCGACGCGTCCTGGGGCTATCAGCCGATCGGGCTCTTTGCGCCGACCCGGCGGTTCGGCGAACCGGCGGGCTTCGCGCGTTTCGTCGACAAGGCGCATGCAGCGGGCCTGGGCGTCATCATTGATTGGGTTCCGGCGCATTTCCCAACCGATATGCACGGGCTCGCGCTTTTCGACGGCGAACCGCTTTACGAACATGCCGATCCGCGCCGGGGTTTCCATCCCGACTGGAACACCGCGATCTATGATTTCGGCCGCCGCGAGGTCGCGGCCATGCTGACGGCGAATGCGCTTTTCTGGCTCGATCGCTACCATGTAGACGGGCTGCGCGTCGATGCGGTCGCCTCGATGCTCTACCTCGACTATTCCCGCAAGCAAGGCGAATGGCTGCCGAACCCCGACGGCGGCAACGACAACCGCGACGCCGTCGCTTTCCTAAAAAATGTCAACGAACTCGTCTATGCGACTCATCCAGGAACCGTCACGATCGCGGAGGAATCCACCGCATGGGGCGGCGTCTCGAGGCCAACAAGCGCAGGCGGCCTCGGTTTCGGGTTCAAATGGAATATGGGCTTCATGCACGATACGCTCGACTACATGGCGCTCGATCCGGTGCATCGTCGATGGAGTCACGACAAGCTGACCTTCGGCCTGCATTACGCCTTTTCTGAAAATTTCGTTCTGCCGCTGAGCCATGACGAGGTCGTCCACGGCAAAGGCTCGCTGCTCGAGAAAATGTCCGGCGACGACTGGCGCAAATTCGCCAATCTCAGAGCCTATTACGCTTATATGTGGGCGCATCCCGGTAAGAAGCTTCTTTTCATGGGCCAGGAATTCGCGCAGCAGCGCGAGTGGAGCGAGGATCGAGCGCTCGACTGGGATCTCCTCGCCTATCCGCCGCATGAAGGCGTGCGGGTGCTGATCAAGGATTTGAACCGGCTCTACCGCGCGCATCCGGCGCTTCATGCGCGCGACTGCGAGCCGGAGGGCTTTCGCTGGATTGTCGCGGACGACATCATGCAATCGGTGATCGCCTGGGCGCGCTATGGCGCAGAGGGCGATTCCCCAGTGGTCATGGTGACGAATTTCACGCCGGAGCCGCGACAGTCCTATCGGATAGGACTGCCACGATCAGGCCGCTGGCGGGAAATCCTCAACACGGACGCCGAAATCTATGGCGGATCGGGCATGGGCAATCTTGGCGCGGTCGAGGCGTTGGACGCGCCATCGCATGGCCTTCCAGCCTCGGCCGAACTGACCCTTCCGCCGCTCGCAACGCTTTATTTCACGCTCCAGGGTTAAGAACAAAATCGCGGCGAGGACGTTTTGAGCGCATCAAACCGGCCATGGACAGGAATAAAGCATGAGATCGAGCGCGCCGATCGGACGTCAGGCGATGGCCTTCGTGCTTGCGGGAGGACGCGGCAGCCGCCTCCTGGAATTGACCGACCGACGCGCCAAGCCCGCGGTCTATTTCGGCGGCAAATCGCGCATCGTCGATTTCGCCCTTTCCAATGCGCTCAATTCAGGCATCCGGCGCATCAGCGTCGCAACTCAATATAAAGCGCATAGCCTCATCGGCCATTTGAATCGCGGCTGGAACTTTTTTCGCCAAGGCGCAAATGAGAGCTTCGACATCCTGCCGGCGAGCCAGCGTGTATCAGAGAATCAATGGTATATGGGCACCGCGGACGCGGTCTTTCAGAATATCGACATCATTGCCGACCGCGCGCCGAAATATATGGTCATCCTGGCCGGCGATCATATCTACAAGATGGATTACGAGCTGATGCTGCAACAGCATGTTGATTCGGGCGCTGCCGCAACCATCGGCTGCCTCGCCGTGCCGCGCGAGGAGGCGAGCGGCTTCGGCGTGATGCATGTGGACGAGTCCGGCAGGATCATCTCCTTCATCGAGAAGCCGGACGCTCCGCCCCCGATGCCCGGCGATCCTGAGAAGTCGCTCGCCTCGATGGGCATCTATGTTTTCGAGACGAGTTTCCTGTTCGACCAACTCGATCGCGACGCCGCCGATCCCAGCTCGACCCGCGATTTCGGCAGGGACATCATTCCCTTCATCGTCAAGCACGGCAAGGCGATGGCGCATCACTTTTCGCAATCCTGCGTTCGCTCATCGAACGAAACGCAGGCCTATTGGCGCGATGTCGGAACTGTCGACGCTTATTGGGAGGCCAATATCGATCTGACCGACATTGTCCCGGACCTCGACCTCTTCGATCAGGAGTGGCCGATCTGGACCGATAGCGCGATCACGCCGCCGGCGAAATTCGTCCATGATGAGGACGGGCGGCGCGGCATGGCGCTCTCCTCCCTTGTCTCGGGAGGCTGCATTATCTCCGGCGCCAAGGTCAAGCGCTCGCTCTTGTTCACTGGAGTCCGGGCGAATTCCTACGCCGATGTCGAGAACGCCGTCATTATGCCTTACGTCGATATAGGACGCTCGGCGCGGCTCAAGAATGTGGTCATCGACCGCGGCGTGACAATCCCTGAAGGCCTCGTCGTCGGCGATGATCCTGTGGCGGACGCCGAGCGCTTTCGCCGGACCGAGAAAGGAATCTGCCTGATCACCCAATCCATGATCGACAGGCTTGGCGCATGAGCGCAGTCTCGGTGCTTGCGGTCGCCTCGGAGATCTATCCGCTGGCGAAGACGGGCGGCCTCGCCGATGTCGTCGGCGCCCTGCCCGCCGCTCTCGCGGCTGAGGGAATCGAGACCGTCACGCTCGTACCGGGCTATCCGGCGGTGATGGAAAAGATCGAAGCCGCCGAACCGGTGCTGGCCGCGAGCGACCTCTTCGGCGGCGAAGCGAAAGTCCTGCGCGCCTGCGCCGCCGGCCTCGACCTCTTCGTGCTTGACGCGCCGCATCTCTACGCCCGGCCCGGCGGCCCCTATACCGGGCCAGATGGCCGCGATTGGCCGGACAATGCGTTCCGCTTCGCCGCCCTCTCTTTGACAGCGGCGCAGCTCGGCCTCGGCGAGGCGGCGGGCTTTACGCCCGATATCGTCCATGCGCATGACTGGCAGGCGGGCCTCGCCGCCGCCTATCTCGCCTATGATGGCAGGCCGCGGCCGGCGACCGTATTCACGATCCACAATCTCGCCTTCCAAGGGAAGTATCCCGCCGACCTTCTTGGAGCGCTCGGTCTGCCGCCCCAGTCCTTCTCAATCGACGGCGTCGAATATTATAACGCAATCGGCTTTCTCAAAGCGGGACTGCGCCTGTCCGACCGGATCACGACCGTGTCGCCGACCTATGCCGCAGAAATCCGAACGCCGGAAGGCGGGATGGGACTCGACGGGCTTTTGCGCGAACGCGCCGATGTCGTGACCGGCATCCTCAACGGGATAGACGACAAGATATGGGACCCGGAAATCGACCCGCTGATCGCCTCGCGCTATGCCATTCAGTCGTCGGCGCTGCGCTATGCGAACAAGACGGCTCTGCAAAAGCGGCTCGGGCTCGCCGTCAACCCCGACGCGCTCGTCTTCGGCGTGGTGAGCCGGCTATCCTGGCAGAAGGGACAGGATCTTACGCTGGCCAATCTCGATATTCTGGAGCGCATGGGCGCGCAGCTTGCCATGCTCGGCGCCGGCGAGCCCTGGCTTGAGGAAGGCTTTCGCGCCGCGGCTCTGGCGCGGCCCGGCAAGGTCGGCGCCGTTTTCGGCTATGACGAGGCGATCGCGCATCAGATCCAGGCCGGTTCGGATGCGCTGCTGATCCCTTCGCGTTTCGAGCCTTGCGGATTGACCCAGCTTTGCGCGCTCCGCTATGGCGCGCTTCCGGTCGCCGCCCGCGTCGGCGGCCTCGCAGACACGATTATCGACGCCAATGAGGCGGCTCTCGCGTCAGGCGTCGGAACGGGGTTTCTATTCTCGCCCGCCGCCAGCGAAATGCTCGGCGCGACGATCGAACGCGTCGGCCGGCTTTGGGCGAACAAAGAGGCCTGGAGCCGGCTGATGATGGATGGGATGAAGACGGACGTCTCCTGGCGTCGCCCCGCCATAGAATACGCCAGACTCTATCGTAGTCTCGTCGCAGAACGGCGCCAGTGAACGTAGGTCGCCACAAGACCCTGTGTTGGAAAGATCCATGATCCAAACCATCGCCACCACGCCATTCGACGATCAGCGGCCGGGAACCTCGGGACTTCGCAAGAAAGTCACGGTGTTTCAAACCCCGCATTACGTCGAGAATTTCGTGCAGTCGATCTTCGATTGTCTTGAGGGCTTTCAGGGCGGGACATTGATCGTCGGCGGCGACGGACGCTACTTCAATCGCGAGGCGATCCAGACCGTCTTGAAGATCGCGGCGGCGAATGGCTTCGGCAAGATCCTTGTTGGGCGCGGCGGCATATTGTCGACGCCCGCCGCCTCGAACCTGATCCGCCAGCATGGCGCCTTCGGCGGCGTCGTTCTCAGCGCCAGCCACAATCCAGGCGGTCCTCATGGCGATTTCGGCATCAAATATAATGTCTCGAACGGCGGACCCGCGCCCGAAAAAGTGACTGAAGCGATCTTCGCCCGCACCAAGACCATCACGGAATATCGGATCGTCGAGGCGCCCGACGTCGATCTCGACCAGCTAGGCGCCGTCCGGCTCGGACCGGCCGAGGTCATCGTGATCGATCCGGTCGACGAATATGCGCGATTGATGCAGCGGCTTTTCGATTTCGACCAGATCCGCGCCTTGTTCCAGTCCGGGTTCCGGCTGCGCTTCGACGCCATGTCCGCCGTGACGGGACCCTATGCGACGCGGATCTTTGAAGGTCTACTCGGCGCGCCCGCAGGAACGGTCCTCAACGGGACTCCTTTGCCGGATTTCGGCGGCCATCACCCGGACCCGAATCTCGTCCACGCCAAGCATCTTTTCGACCTCGCCATGACGCCGGACGGCCCAGACCTTTGCGCGGCCTCCGATGGCGACGGCGATCGCAATCTCATCATCGGCCGCGGCCTATTCGTGACGCCGTCCGACAGTCTCGCGCTCCTCGCCGCAAACGCGCATCTGGCCCCGGGCTACGCGGGGGGCGTCGTTGGAATCGCCCGCTCCATGCCGACGAGCCGCGCCGCCGATCAGGTCGCCGCGCGGCTGAAGGTTCCGCTGTTCGAGACGCCGACCGGATGGAAATTCTTCGGCAATCTGCTCGACGCCGGAATGGCGACGATCTGCGGCGAGGAGAGCGCCGGCACCGGCTCCAACCATGTGCGCGAAAAGGATGGTCTCTGGGCGGTCCTGCTTTGGCTCAATATTCTCGCCGCGCGGCGCGAGAGCGTCAAAGACATCGTCGTGAGGCATTGGGCCGACTATGGGCGAAACTATTATTCGCGCCATGATTACGAGGAGGTCACCTCGGACGGCGCAAATGCGCTTATCGAAGCGCTGCGGGAATCCCTGCCCAGTTTGAAAGGCAAGCCTCTCGGCGGGCTCACAATCGCCGAAGCCGATGACTTCGCCTATCACGATCCGGTAGACGGCTCGGACTCGAAGCATCAGGGCGTTCGTCTCCATTTCGAAGATGGCGGCCGCATCGTCTACAGGCTCTCCGGCACCGGCACCGCCGGCGCCACGCTCCGGGTCTATATCGAACGCTTCGAGCCCGATCCGACGCGGCAGAACCTCGACACGCAATTTGCGCTCGCCGACCTCATCGCGCTTTCGCGCGACATCGCCGGCATCGCCCATTACACTGGACGCGACGCGCCGACAGTCATCACCTGAGCAGCGGAGGCGGCATGGCGCCGCGGGTCACAGCGGGCCGACCCGAACCGCTCGGCGCGGAGCCCGACGCGTTCGGGCTCAACATCGCTGTGGCCTCCACAAGCGCGGAGGCAATTTTCCTGTGCCTCTTCGATGATGACGACCGCGAATATGCGCGGGTTCGCCTGCCCGGACGAACCGGCAATGTCTTCCACGGTCATCTCAGCGGCGTCGGCGCCGGAGCGCGCTATGGGCTGCGCGCGCAGGGCCGCTTCGATCCCGCCGCCGGGCATCGCTTCAATCCGGCGAAATTGCTGGTCGATCCCTATGCGACAAGGATCGACCGGCCGTTCAGGCTCGACGCATCCTTGTTTGATGCGCGCGCCCACGGCGCGGCCTCTGATGAGATCGACAGCGCGCCCTTCCTTGCGAAGGCGATCGTTGAAGCGCCAGACCCGTTCCGGGCGCCGCGCCGGACTTGCGTCGCCTGGCGCGACCTCGTCATCTATGAGATGCATGTGCGCGGCTTCACCCGCCGCCGCGAGGACATTCCGGAAGCTATTCGCGGAACTTTCGCCGGGCTCGCGCACCCGGCCTCGATTGGCTATCTGACGCGGCTTGGCGTCACGGCCGTCGAGCTTCTCCCCATCGCCGCCTTCATTGACGAGCGGCATCTGCCGCCGCTCGGGCTCACCAATTATTGGGGCTATAATCCAATCGCCCTGCTCGCCCCCGATCCTCGGCTTGCGCCCGGCGGCTGGGCCGAGATTCGCCAGGCGGTAGAAGCGCTGCAGGCGGCTGGGATCGCCGTGATCCTCGATGTTGTATTGAACCATACCGGCGAAAGCGACAAGCTCGGTCCAACCGTCTCGCTTCGCGGCCTCGATAACGCCGGCTACTACCGCCTCAAGCCGGACGACAAGGCGCGCTATGTCAACGACGCCGGCTGCGGCAATGTCCTCGCGCTCGAACGCCCGCTGACGCTCCGCCTCGCCCTCGATGCGTTGCGAATATGCGCCATGCGTGGCGGCGTAGACGGCTTTCGCTATGATCTCGCAACAACGCTCGGCCGGCGCGCCGGCTTTGATCAAGACCACCCGCTCTTCGCCGCGATCGCGCAGGACCCATGGCTCAGGGATCTCATCCATATCGCCGAGCCCTGGGACCTCGGCCCCGGCGGATATAGGCTAGGCGCTTTTCCATCATATTGGGGCGAATGGAACGACCGCGCGCGCGACGATTTCCGGCGGTTCTGGCGCGGCGACAAAGGTCTCGTAGGCGCGCTCGCGACGCGGCTCGCGGGATCGGCGGATATTTTTGCCGCACGACATAGACCGCTTTCGCGCTCGATCAACTTCATCGCCGCGCATGACGGCTTCACCCTCGCCGATCTCGTCGCCTACACGGTCAAGCGCAACGAGACGAATGGAGAAGACAACAAGGACGGGACAAACGACAATCTCTCATGGAATTGCGGCGTCGAAGGCCCGACCCTTGACGCCGATGTGACGGCGAGACGCGGCGGCGACATTCGCGCCCTTCTTGCAACCCTTTTCGCCGCACGCGGTACGCCAATGCTGGCGATGGGCGACGAGCTCGGCCGATCGCAACAGGGCAACAACAACGCCTATGCACAGGATAATGAACGCGCCTGGATCGATTGGGCCGCCGCCGATGCAAGGCTTACAAATTTTGTCGCGAGATTGATCCGCCTGCGCCGCGCGACGGGCGCTCTCAATGCGGAAACCCCGCTCGCAGGCGCGCCTGTCGACGCGTCTGGCGTTCCGGACGTGGAATGGCTGACGGCGGAGGGCCGTCCCTTCGCCGCCAAGGACTGGGAAGATCCGGACGCCAGGGCGCTCGTCGCATCGTTTTACGATCCAGGTGATGCGAACCCCGCCGACGGGCGCGGACCGAGCCGCGCGGCCGTGCTGATCAATGGCGCGGAGAGCGCGATCGACGTGCGCCTTCCAGATCCGAGAGACGGCCATGCGTGGGGCGTCGAGATCGCGTCCGCCGACCCCGACCGCGCGCCAGGCTTGTTCGATGGCGACCGCTTCGCCCTCGCCAGCCGATCCGTTGCGATCCTCGTGGAGCGTCCCCTCCCCGCCGATCCGCGCCGCCGATCCGGCGTCGCCGACCACGTGCTGGACGCGCTCTGTGAAGCGGCGGGGGTCTCGCCGCATTGGTTCGATGTCAAGGGCGCGCGCCATGAGGTCGCTCTCGATACGAAGCGGGCGCTGCTCGCCTCCCTGGGCCTTGCAGCCACATCGACCTCGGAGGTCCGCGCCGGCCTCGTGGCGCTCGCAGAAGAGCGCGAGCTGCGGCCGCTCCCGATCGCCGCCACGCTCCGTCGTGGCGAGGAGCAAAGGCTTCGCCTTGGCGGCGCGCTCGCCGATCTCGAACGCCGCATGGCGCTGACGATCACGATCGAGGACGGCGCGACTCACCGGATCGAAATTGCGCCCGACGACGGCAGGCGAAGAGAAATCGCCGCCGCCGACGGACGCAAGGCGCATGTCCGAGAAATTCTTCTTCCTGATTTGCCGCTTGGGCGTCACCGAGTTCTGTCGGAAGAGGCTCCCGAAAGTCCCGGCCATCTGGCCGTTGTTCCCGGCGCGGCCTTCCTGCCGAAGGCGCTACAGGCTGGCGCCCACGCTTATGGCGTAGCGGCGCAACTCTATGCGCTGCGGCGCGGCTCCGGCGATCAAGGCGTTGGGGATTTTACGACTTTGCGGCGGCTTGCCGAGGAAGCCGCGGCGGCCGGCGCCGCAACGGTCGGCGTCAATCCCTTCCATGCGCTGTTCCTGAGCGACCCCGAGCGGGCCAGCCCCTATCACCCGTCCGATCGCCGCTTTCTTGATCCGCTCGTCATCGACGCCTTCGGCCTGCCGGAGGCCCTCTTGACCGAGAGCGTTCGCGCGATGATCGAGCGGATGAGGCCCGAAGCGGCGCGGCTTTCGGCGCCGCAGCTCGTCGATCATCCGGCCGTCGCCGGGCTCAAAACCCAACTCTTCAGAGCGGCCCATGCGGCGTTCCGCGATCTCCTCCAGGACAGGCCGGATGATCCGCTCGCCGCCGACCATGCCGCCTTTGTCCGCGCCGGCGGCGAGACTTTGCGGCGCTTCGCGATCTTCACGGCTATAGAGGAAAGTTTTGGCGGCGCCCTCAGCAAATTCCCAGAAGCGCTGCGATCGCCCGATAGACCCGAGGTCGCCGCCTTCGCCATGGCTCGTGCGGAGGCTGTCGCCCGCGCCACCTTCCTGCAATGGCTCGCCGACCGGCAGTTCGCCGCCGCCGCCAAAGCTGCGCGCGAGCGCGGCCTCGGGCTCGGATTCTATCGCGATCTCGCTGTCGGCTGCGCGCCTGACGGAGTGGAAGCCTGGGCCGAACAGGAGCGGCTGATGCAAGGCGTCTCGATCGGCGCGCCTCCCGACCTTCTCGGCCCGAACGGACAGGTATGGGGCCTGCCGCCCTATGATCCGCGCGCGCTGGCGCAAGAAGGCTTTGCTGGCTTTGGCCGGTTGATCGCAGCGAACATGGCCCATGCAGGCCTTCTCAGGATCGACCATGTGATGGGCCTCAAGCGGCTTTTCCTCGTCCCTGAGGGCGCGAAGGCGTCGGAGGGCGCCTATCTCGCCTGCCCATTCGAGGATCTTCTCGGCCAGGTCGCGCTCGAAAGCTGGCGGGCCGAGACGGCCGTCGTCGGCGAGGATCTCGGCACCGTTCCAGAGGGCCTGCGGGAGAGGCTCGCCGCGGCGCAGATCCTCTCCTACCGGGTGCTGCGCTTTGAGCGCGACGGCGCGGCCTTCCGGCCGCCGGAGCGCTATCCGAGCCTCGCCGTCGCCTGCGTCGCCACCCATGATCTGGCGACGCTCGCGGGCTGGTGGGAGGGGACGGATCTCACTGAGGCGGCGCAGCTGGGCTTGCTTCGGGATGAGCCCGCTGCTGTTGCAGCCCGCGCCGATGAGAAGATCGCGCTGATCGACTCCCTCTCTGAAGCTAGCATTCTAACACAGGGGCTTGATCCGATGGCTCCTTTGAGCGACGCCGGCGCCGCCGCCATACACGCCTATGTCGCGCGCTCGAACGCCGTCCTCGCCCTGGTCCAGGTCGATGATCTCGCCCTGGAGACAGTTCAAGTCAATATGCCCGGCACCGACCGCGAGCGCCCTAACTGGCGGCGTAAAATCCGCGCTCCTGTCGAAATGCTGTTCGCGCTTCCCTCCGCCAAGGCAATCCTCGCCGAGATCCGGCGCTGGCGCGACTAGACCAGCCAGTAGGACAGGCGCGTCAGTTCGCCGCCGGCCGGCGCAGATCAAGCGTCAGCGGAAATTCGGCGGAGCGTTCCTCGGCCGGCGTCGCAAAGGGTCCGGGCGTGTGGCCAAACTCCTGGAATCGAGCGAGCCGGCGCGCTTCGGCCTCGTAAGAGTTGACCGGAAAAGTATCGTAATTGCGCCCGCCGGGATGCGCGACATGATAGACGCAGCCGCCGAGCGAGCGGCCATTCCAGGTGTCGACAAGATCGAAGGTCAAAGGCGCATGAGCCGGGATCGTCGGATGCAGGCCTTGGGCCGGCTGCCAGGCCTTGAACCGGACGCCTGCGACCGCTTCGCCGGAAGCGCCTGTCGCCGTCATAGGCATGCGGCGGCCGTTGCAGGCGACGATGTGGCGGCCCTCGACAAAACCATTCGCCTTCACCTGCAGGCGCTCGACCGAGGAATCAACATAGCGCACCGTGCCGCCGATCGCGCCTTGCTCGCCGAGCACATGCCACGGTTCGAGCGCTTGGCGCACTTCGAGCCGCACGCCGCCATGCTCGACGACGCCATAGAGCGGAAAGCGGAATTCGCTTTGCGCTTCGAACCAGAGCGGATCGAACACATAGCCGACGCGCCTTAGATCATCGAGGACGCCAAGAAAATCCTCCCAGATGAAATGCGGCAGCATGAAGCGGTCGTGCAGCGCCGTGCCCCAGCGGATCAGATTGCCTTGCTGCGGTTCGCTCCAGAACCAGGCGACGAGCGCGCGCAGCAAAAGTTGCTGCGCGAGGCTCATGCGCGCGTCAGGCGGCATCTCGAAGGATCGAAATTCGAGAAGCCCGAGGCGCCCGGTCGGACCGTCGGGCGAATAGAGCTTGTCGATGCAGATTTCCGAGCGATGCGTATTGCCGGTCACGTCGACCAGAAGATTGCGGAACAAGCGGTCCACGGTCCACAAGGGCGCCGGCTGGCCCGGGGCCGGAACATTCGCCAATGCGATTTCAAGCTCGTAGAGCTGGTCGTGCCGCGCTTCGTCGACGCGCGGCGCCTGGCTGGTCGGCCCGACGAAGAGACCTGAGAAGAGATAGGACAAGGACGGACGGCGCTGCCAATAGAGCACCAGGCTCTTCAAAAGGTCCGGCCGCCTGAGAAAAGGAGAATCGGCCGGCGTCGCGCCGCCGAGGACGACATGATTGCCGCCGCCGGTGCCGGTGTGGCGTCCGTCGATCATGAATTTATCGGCGCCGAGCCGAACCTGACGGGCGTCCTCATAAAGACCCTTTGTCGTCAGGACCGCCGCCCGCCAGCTCGCCGCCGGATGCACATTGACCTCGATGACGCCGGGGTCTGGCGTGACCTTGATGACGTTGATCCGCGAATCAGGCGGCGGCGGATAGCCTTCGATATGGACGCGCGCGCCGGCGGCCTCGGCGCTCGCTTCGACCGCGGCGAGGAGCTCGAGGTAATCCTCCAATGTCTCCACTGGCGGCATGAACACGCAAATGACGCCATCGCGCGGCTCGACCGAAAGCGCCGTGCGCACGGCGCCCTCGATCGCCTCTTGTTCGATGCGCTCCTGCCGCGCGGTCGCTGGGGCCGGCGACCGCTCGAAGTGCTGGGCGATCTCATGCGCAAGGGGCAAAGGCTGACGCTCTTCAAGCGGATCTTGGGCGACGACATAGGGATAAGACGCAGGCGGAACCCAAGGCAGGGACGATAAAGGCAGCCGATAGCCAACCGGCGAATCGCCTGGAACGAGAAAGAGCTTCCCGCGCCGCAATGTCCATTTCTCGCTGACCCAACGCAAGCCCGGCTCGCCGCTCGCCTCCGCGTTCCAGCGCTGCACCGGCAGGACGTAGCCGGAGGGCTTTGTAAGGCCGCGCGCGAATGTGCGGATCATGCGGTTGCGCTCTTCCGCATCCTCCAGCTTCGGATCGAGCGGATCGGCGTTCTCGGGCAGATTGCCTTCCTTGAGGAGCCAAGTCGCAGGATCTTCATAAGCCGGGTGCACATATTCAGCGCCCACCCCGAGACGATCGGCTATGCCCGCCGCAAGGCGCTCGGCCTGCGCCCGATGGCCTTCGTCGAGCGCCGCATCGCCAAGCGCCGCTGCTTCATGTTCGATCGCCCTGCTCTCGCCCACGTCAGCTATGAGATCGGGGTTTTTCCAGATTGGTTCGCCATCCTTGCGCCAATAGACCGCAAATCCCCAACGCGGCAGGCTCTCGCCCGGATACCATTTGCCCTGACCGTAGTGAAGCATGCCGCCCGGCGCGAAACGCGTCCGCAAGCGGCGTATCAATTTATCCGCGAGCGCCCGTTTCGTCGGCCCGACGGCTGCGGTGTTCCACTCTTCCGCCTCGAAATCATCGATCGAGACGAAGGTGGGTTCGCCGCCCATCGTCAGGCGGACATCCTGCGCGACGAGATCCGCGTCGACCCTTTCGCCGAGCGCGTCGAGCTTTTCCCAGGCGGCGTCAGAGAAAGGCAAGGTGATGCGCGGCGCCTCGGCGACGCGGGTGACGCGCATGTCGAAATGGAAGTCGACATTGGCCGGCTCGACGACGCCGGAAATCGGAGCGGCGGATTGATAGTGCGGGGTCGCCGCGACCGGCAGATGGCCCTCGCCGCAAAACAGGCCAGAGGTTGCGTCCAATCCGATCCAGCCGGCGCCGGGCAGATAGACCTCCGCCCAGGCGTGAAGATCGGTAAAATCGTGCTGCGTGCCTTTCGGCCCTTCGAGCGGCTCTATGTCGGCGCGCAATTGGATGAGATAGCCGGAGACGAACCGCGCCGCGAGGCCAAGGCGGCGCAGAATTTGGACGAGCAGCCAAGCGGAATCGCGGCAGGACCCGGATGAGAGCTCCAGGGTTTCCTCCGGCGTCTGAACGCCGGGCTCCATCCGGATCACATAGCGAATCGCCTGCTGAAGCTTGGCGAGAAGCTCGACGAGAAAGGTGACGCTATGGATCGGCTCCTTGGGCAGCGCCGAGATATAGGCGGCGAGGCGCGGACCAAGGGGTTCGACATCGAGATAAGGCGCAAGCTCGGTCTTGAGCCCGGGCTCGTAAGCGAAGGGAAACTGTTCGGCATAGGGTTCTATGAAGAAGTCGAACGGGTTGATGACCGCGAGCGCGGCGGTCAAATCGACCTCGATCTTCAGTTCCGTCACTCTCTCGGGAAAGACGAAGCGCGCCTGCCAATTGCCGTGCGGGTCCTGCTGCCAATTCACGAAATGGTTCGCGGGCGTGAGCTTGAGCGAATAGCCGAGGACCTTGGTCCGGCAATGGGGGGCCGGACGCAAGCGGATCGTCTGCGGCCCGAGCATGACGGGCCGATCATATTTATAGTGGGTGACGTGATGAATCGCGGCGGAGATTGTCACTGATCATGGTCCCAATGCCGGAGCCGCTCCGGCGAGCCCCGGCGGAGCGCATCGAGACTCGAAGTCCCCTATAGGACAGCGCGGGCAGCGCAATCAATCGCACAGACTTAAGGAAGGCCAAAGTGTCTTTCGTTGCATTGACCCGGCTAAAGGCGATTTTAGCGCAGGGAGCCCGCCTCTAGCGCTCGAAAGGCGACCGCGCCGCTAAGGCGACCTTTGTTGATCACGTTGATTTCAGGCCGTTTCGCAAAAGCTTTCGTCTGAACCGCTAGGAATTCAAGCCAAGCTTGATTAAAATCAATGACAATGCTCTTCCTCAAGGACGCACGCCGGAGGATTCATGGCTGATCAGCCTCACGAAAGCGAGCATGTCCGTTACGCTATCGAAGCAGCCGGGATCGGCACTTGGGACTGGGACATCGAACGCAACTCGATTGCCTGCTCGGAAATCTGCGCCAAGTTCTTCAACCTCGCCCCTGGCGCGGAGCTGACCTACCAGGCTTTTGACTCCCTCGTCCATCCGGACGACCGTCAGCGGGTGGGTTTGGCGGTCGCGACGGCCATGGAGCACGGCGGCTTTGACGTCGATTACCGCGTCGCGCCGCCGAAAGGGCGCGTCCGATGGCTGCATACGAAAGGCTGGATTTTCCGCGATCCGGACGCCGGTCCAAAACGAATGAGCGGCGTCACCATCGATATTGATGAACGCAAGCGGATGGAGGGAGAGCTGCGCGCCCGCAAGGAGCACCTCCAGCTGTTGCTCAACACCGTGCCGGACGCAATGATCGTGATCGACGAGGACGGCGTCATACAGTCTTTCAATGCGGCGGCGGAGCGCCTCTTCGATTATTTGGCCGCAGAGGCGATAGGCCGAAACGTCCGTATTCTGATGCCGCCGCCCGATCACGACCGACACGACGACTTTCTCGCGCGCTATCGCGAGACTGGAGAGCCGCGCATCATCGGCGTCGGACGCGTCGTCACAGGCCAACGCAAGGACGGCTCGACATTTCCGATGCGCCTGTCGATCGGAGAAATGCGGTCGGGGAAGCGCCGCTACTTCACCGGGTTCATCCGCGACCTGACTGAACGGCAGGAAACTCAAGCCCAGCTGCACGAACTTCAATCAAAGCTCATCCATGTGTCGCGTCTCAGCGCGCTCGGGGAGATGGCGTCGAGCCTCGCGCACGAGCTGAACCAGCCCCTCGCAGCCATCAACAACTATATCAAAGGCTGCCAGCGCCTGCTTCAGAGCGACGAGAGCCGGCACGGACCGGTGATCCGGGATGCTCTCGACAAGGCCGCGGCGCAAGCTCTGCGCGCCGGCGAAATCATCCGCAGGATGCGCGATTTCGTCACACGAAAAGAAGCGGACAAGTCGAACCAGCGGATCAGCCGGCTGATCGAGGAGGCGAGCGCCCTCGCGCTGGTGGGCGCCAGAGAGCAAGGCGTCATGGTGCGCCTCCTGATCGATCACGCAGTCGATTCCGTTCTCGTCGACGGCGTGCAAATCCAGCAGGTCCTGGTCAATCTCATTCGAAACGCCCTCGAAGCCATGGAGGCGTCGACGCGGCGCGAGCTCGTCGTATCCGCTACGCCCTTGCCGGACGGCATGGTCGAAATCATGGTGTCGGACACCGGTCACGGCGTATTGCTGGAAGTGCTGCCAAGGCTCTTCGAGCCTTTCGTGACCAGCAAGGAGACCGGCATGGGGGTCGGGCTATCGATCAGCAAGGCGATTATCGAAGCCCATGGCGGTCGTCTCTGGATGGAGGCGAACCCCGTCGGCGGAACCGTGTTTCGGTTCACGATTCCAGCGGCGGCGAAGGAGGCGAAGAGCGATGCTCTCTAGCAACGGCTCCGGCAGCATCGTGCATGTCATAGACGACGATCCCGCCTTGCGCGACTCGCTTGGCTTCCTCCTCGGATCGGCCGGTTTTTCGGTGCGCCTGTTCGAGTCCGCCGAGGCCTTTCTGGACGTTCTTTCGTCCGTCGTCGGTGGATGCGTCATCACCGATGTTCGGATGCAGGGATTGGACGGCGTCGAGCTCGTGCGTCGCCTTCGCTCAGCGAATCATGCGATCCCGGTGATTGTCATAACGGGACATGGCGACGTGCCCCTCGCGGTCGCGGCGATGAAACTCGGCGCGACCGATTTCATGGAAAAGCCTTTCGATGGCGACGCTCTGGTCGCCGCGGTGAGTTTGGCCCTCGCGCGGGACGCCCAATCCTTCGCAGACGCGCCCCCCTTCGCGGAGGCGCGCTCCTTCCCGGCGAACACGTTGAGCGAAGAGATGACATCGAGACTGGCGTCTTTGAGCCAGCGTGAATCGCAAGTCCTTGTAGGACTCATGAACGGCCGCACCAACAAGGAAATCGCGCGCGAGCTCGATCTCAGCTCGCGCACAGTCGAGGTCTATCGCGCCAAGCTGATGACAAAGATGAAAGCGCAGAGCATTTCAGAACTGGTGCGCTTCGCAATCAAGGCGGGCCTGTCCGCCGTCTGAACTTCGCGCCGCCTTCCTCCCCTTCGATGGATGTTGAAGACCAGCCGATTCCCAATGCGTGTAGAACGCGCAAATCCGCATAACAGCACTCGCAACCTGTCTCAGCTTGCTCAATCGCCGTTCTGCTTCAACAGATGCTTTTCGATCTCATAGACCGGCAAATGCGTCAGATCGCGATCGACTTCGGCGCGAACCGCCGATCTCACGGTGGCCGAACTGCTCTTCCTGATCAATCCAAGGGCATGCGCCGGCGCCACGATGATGAGACCCTTCGTCTCTCCGCTCGCCACCAGTTCATGCAGCCGCTCGGTCAAGCCGGCGATAAAATGTTTGTCCGCTTCTTCATGCCTATCTGATGGCTCGACCGCGCTTCGACAGCTTGCCGCCGATTGCTGCACCCTGCCGGGCTTATCCGGATTCAAGACACGGTTCGGCGCTTCTTCATGTTCACGGACTTCGCGCGTTTTCAGATTGGGAAAGACTTCATCCCCTTCGTTTGCGAGAAGAAGCGCCTTGCGGGCGTCCGATACGATAATCCAGTCGCCGGCCTGTATCTTCACTTTGGACATCGCAGTCTCCAAATCATCCTGATGAACACATGCATCGCTCAAAAAAGCGATGCATGTAGCCTGGTCTCTTCTCAACCAGCTTTCTTGATCTCGATCTTTTTCGTCACGCGAGGCGCTGGCTTCGGCGCTCTCACCGTGAGAACGCCGTTCGCAATATTGGCCTCGATCGCGGCCGGATCAATACCCGAAGGCAGTTGAATCGCCCGCAAGAAGGAGCCATAGCTTCGCTCCGAGATCCTGTGGTTCTTATCCTTCTCCTCTTTCTCCGACTTCTTTTCGCCCTTGATCGTGAGCACATCGTCGGTGAAATCGATTTGGACGTCTTTCTCTTCAAGACCAGGAAGCTCGACAGTGACCTCGATCGACTTGTCCGTCTCGGCAACATCGATGCGAGGCGTAATATCGCCCAAGCTGGCGCCGTGAAGGCCGCGTCCAAAGTCGTCGAACAGACGATCAATCTCGTTTTGCAGTAGAGAAAACGGATGGGCGGTTCGCGGCTTTCCCGAGCTTGGAATGAGAGATTTGAACGGCATTGTTCGACCTCCATATCTTGACGCAAATCAGGCTCGCGCCGCGGATGAAGGGAGCATCGCGAAGGCTCCGCCGCCTTGATTTCGATCAATGCCGTATGTAATAGGCTGGTATTGCCGTTACACTGGTTTCGGTCGGCTTTGATCGAAATCAAAGCCGCATCGCCTGTCTCGCCGCAGTGTGGCAAGCTGTTCTGGACGGCCAGTTCACCGGTCGAGCGCAGCAAGCGCGCCGGTCTTTCAACGCGGGTTCCTAAATGCTCAAGTCGACTTGCAACGCCTTCGCAGCCGCTCTCGTTTTCATCTGCGTCGCATCCGCGCGAGCGGAAGAAGGAAATCCAGCCCTGGGCCAAAAGCTCGCGCAGGAATGGTGCGCGAAATGTCACGCCATCGGCCTCTACGGCGATAGTCCGCTAAAGGTCGCGCCGCCCTTTCGTGAGTTGCATCAACGCTACAATGTCGAAGATCTTGCGGAATCATTTGCCGAGGGCATCATCGTCGGGCATCCTACAATGCCGGTCTTTCGCTTTGATCCCGACCAGATTCAAAACCTCATCAGATATTTGAAGACGCTCGAACGTTGAATGCAACGCCATGTCCGGCGGCTGCCTTTCGCGATGCGAACTTACTTGAAAAACGCAAGACGCCGCTCATTGCGGCGTCTTGCGTTCAACGTCAATCAACCCAGCGTCAGCCGGTCTTCGACCGACTTCACGCCCGGCGCCGCCCAGGCTGCCCTCTCGGCGAGCCCGCGTTCGTACCAGGCCTTGACCTTGCCCTCGAGAATAACCTTGTTGTCTTCGACGGTGACGTGAATCGAATCGGCCTCGAGCTCGGCGTTGCGCTTCAGCGCGTCGATAATCTTTTTTCTGACGTCAGGCGCGTCGATATGCGGCTTGATCTCGATGAGATTAGTGACTCCGAGGATGCCGCTGAGCTTATGGATCGCCGATTCCGCGGCAATCCTTTGAAACTGCCATTCAACAGCTCCGGTCAACGTCACCCAGCCCCTTTGAACCTTGACGTGAATCGTGTCGGCTGGAACCTGCGTGCTCCAATTCAGGATATTCACCGCGCGTTGTGCGATTTCATCGTCTGACCGCTTAGGCTGGTCGCCATAGCGCACCTCGATCTCCTCGGCGATCGCCTTCACGCCCTTCACGCGCTCGACCGCATGTTCGGCGGCGAGTTTTTCAACATAGCTTCCCACGTGTCCAGTCAGCGTGACCACGCCCTTTTCGACAGCGACGCCAATATTGGCCGCATGAATGCTCGGTTCGAAATCAAGCTCGTCGATAATGAATTGACGCAGAACCTTGTCGTCCATACCGAATCTCCTCAGGCCTCGAACTACAGCGCTGCCTTGCAGCCGCCTATCGGCTATCTTGGCCGAAAATTCCGCCACAATGATTGATTTGGGTCAAGCAGGGCCGTGGCGATCGGCCCGCCTCCCTATGTCGTTTGGGCTGAGACGCGGCGAAATCGCAGCAATGCAAGGCCGAAGAAAAGACTTCCGATAAAGGCGACGGCCAGGAATTCAGGCCAAACCACGTCGAAGCCGGCGCCACGGTAGAGAATCGCCTGGGCGAAGGACACGAAATGCGTCGAGGGCGACACTTGCATGACGATTTGAAGGACCCGCGGCATGCTTTCGAGCGGCGTATTGCTGCCCGAAAGAATGTTCATCGGCGTTGCGACCAGGAGATAGAGGAGGCCGAGTTGCGGCATCGTGCGGGCGACGGTCGCTAGAAAAATGCCGATGGCCGTGGCAAAGAACAAGTAAATCACTACGCCTCCCAGAAAGAGGGGAACCGATCCTGCGACTGGAATCCTGAGAAGGACTTGCACGATCAGACTGAGCGAAAGGCCAACCGCGAGCGTGATCACAAGCCCATTCGCCCAGACTTTTGACATGGCGATTTCAAAAGGCGTCACCGGCATCACGAGCAAATGATCCATGGTTCCGTGCTCCCGCTCACGGATAACGGCTGCGCCCGAAAGGATGATCGCCAACATCGTGACATTGTTGATGATGCCCATGACGCTCGTGAACCACGAAGTTGTGACATTGGGATTGAACGCGACGCGTATGTCGAGACTGACAGGAGATGGCGGCGATCTCTCGGACCGGGAGAGGAAATTGCTGATCTGAGTCGTGAGGATTTGCTGGATATAGCCCGAGCCGAGCCCGGCCTGGACCATCGCGGTCGCATCAACATTGACTTGTATGGCGGGTTGGCGTCCAGCGAGAACATCCCGTTCGAAATGCAGCGGGATATCCAGGATGAACGTGTAGCTCCCATTGTCCATCAGGCGGTTGACGTCGCGCAGAGCGATCGCCTGCGGCTTCCGGAAATAGGGCGGCAGGTAGAAGCCCTCGATGATCAGATGCGACAACAGGGAATTGTCTTCGTCGATGATCGCGATCGACGCATTATTGAGTTCTTGCGACCTGCTTTGCGCCTGTGCGTAGACTGCGAAGGAAAACGTCCAGATGACCAATCCAACCAGGACGTAATCATGCACGAAACTGCGCAGCTCCTTGGTTCCGAGCCAGAAAATATTGGCCAGCGAGCGCATAGGCTCCAACCCTTTCCAGAACATCTTCAGGCGACGCGAGAGCCGGATTGACGCATGAAAATGTGGTCATTCAAAAGTCTGAAGCTCGCTGACGCCATTGTAGAGATATCAGGGAGCCCTAGTTTTCCTGGTTGCGTAGAAAGCAGAGACTCAAAACTATCAGAACCACTGCGAAGATAGCGAGAGCGAGGAGATTTCCAGCAAGAGCCTCAAACCCGAGCCCCTTGGTGAAGGCTCCGACGCTGATCGGCAGGAAATAGGTCATCGGGAATATCCGTCCCATGAAATACGCTACTCCCGCCAGAGAGGACACGGGCGTCATCATGCCGGAAAATTGAAACGCCGGCAGATAGGAGAGGATGGCAGTGCCAAAAAGGGCTGCGATCTGCGTGCTCGCGAAGCACGAGATCATCATGCCGTAGCCGGTGGTCGTCATAACATAAAGCAGAGCGCCAATGAGGAGCGCCGGAAGGCTGCCCTTGAGCGGAACCGCGAAAACGAAAATCGCTATCAGGAAAAGAATCATGAAATTGGTCATGCCGATGGCGATATAGGGGAGCTGCTTTCCGAGGAGGAACTCGATCCGGGTCACAGGCGTGACGTAAAGATTGGTGATCGAACCGAGCTCCTTCTCACGCACGATCGCCAGCGCCATGAGAATCGCCGGAATAAGGATGAGCAGAAACGCTATCGTGCCGGGCACCATCGCGTAAACGCTGTAAAAGTCCTGATTGTAGACCCATCTTGTTTCGATCGTGGCGGGCTCAGCCAGGCTCGGCGACAAGCCCTCCTTCGTCGCGAGATCGGATAGATATTGCTGGTGGATCGCCTGCAAATAGCCACGGATGGTTTCAGCTCGGAACGGCATCGCGCCATCAACCCACGCGCCGACGGATGTGGGAACGCCCTTCCTGATGTTCCGTCCGAAATTCGGAGGGATCTCGACCGCCGCCCTTATATCTGCGCTCTCGAAGCGCCGCTCCAGTTCCGCGTAGTCTTTGATCGGGGCTTTTTCGCTGAAGTAGCGCGAGCCTCGGAGCTCCTCCAGATAGGCGCGGCTCTCCGGCGTGTTGTCATGATCAAGGACGGCGAAAGTCAGATTGTCGACGTCTGTCGAAATTCCCGCTCCCATGACCACCATCAGGAACGCCGTGCCGATGAGCGCAAATCCCAATCGGATCGGATCGCGCAGGAGTTCGAGCCCTTCGCGAATCGTATAGGCGAACATGCGGCGCGGGCTGAACCACGACGCAGATTTTGCCGGCTCGCCCGCGATTGTTTGGTCCGTCCGAAAACTCTGCGCCGTAGCGGCGGCTTCGTCCTTGCCTGCAGCGCGGCGGGCGTCAATCGCCTCCTCCAAATAAGAGACAAAGGCGTCTTCGAGATTGGCGGCTTGACGGGCGTCGATAAGGGCCGCCGGCGTGCCGGTCGCAAGAACGCGGCCCGCGTCCATGAGCGCGATCCGGTCGCAGCGCGCCGCCTCGTTCATGAAATGGGTGGAGATGAAAATCGTCACGCCCTGACTGCGCGACAAATCGATCAAGAGCTCCCAGAACCGGTCCCGCGCCATGGGGTCTACGCCCGAAGTCGGCTCGTCGAGGATCAGCATTTCAGGCCTGTGAACGATCGCGACGGCAAGCGATAGCCGCTGGCGAATCCCCAGCGGCAAATCAGCCGCGTTTTGGTCGAGATAATTGGCGAGGCCGAATTGGCCGACGAGGGCGTCGATCCGCGTCCGCCCTTGCGCCGGCGGCAGATGGAACAGGCGGGCGTGAAGGTCCAAATTTTGCCGGACCGTAAGTTCCGTATAGAGCGAGAATGATTGCGACATATAGCCTACGCGCTTGCGCGCGCTCATGCCGCCCGCCTCAATCGCCTGGCCGAAAAGAAGCGCTTCGCCGGAGGTTGCGGGCAGCAAGCCGGTGAGCATCTTCATTGTCGTCGTCTTGCCGCAGCCGTTCGAGCCCAAAAAGCCGAAGATCTCGCCGCGCTCAATCGTGAAATTCACTCTGTCGACAGCCGTGAAATCGCCGAAACGGCAGGTCAGGTCGCGGGCGACGATAACGGGTTCGCCCGTCGATGGCTGGCGCGGAGGGATGACGAGGGCCGAGCGGCCGCGACGACGCTCAGCCGGAAGCAATGCGATGAAGGCGTCCTCCAGGCTCGATGCTCCGGTTTTCGCCTTGAGATCCTGCGGCGCGCCCGTGGCGATGATTTTGCCGCCGTCCATCGCAACGAGCCAATCGAAGCGCTCGGCTTCCTCCATATAGGCGGTTGCGACCACTATGCTCATGTCCAGGCGCCGCTCCCTGATCCTTTCGATCAGCTCCCAGAATTGCCGCCGCGATAATGGATCCACTCCCGTCGTCGGCTCATCGAGAACAAGCAGGGTCGGATCATGGATAAGGGCGCAACAGAGCCCGAGCTTCTGCCGCATGCCGCCGGAGAGTTTCCCGGCCGGCCGGTCCTTGAATGGCCTCAGGCCGGTGCTCTCGGTCAAATCATCGATGCGGCGCTCGCGCTCCGCCTTCGCCTGTCCGAACAACCGGGCGAAAAAAGCAATATTCTCGCTGACGCTTAGATCGGGATAGAGATTCTTTCCGAGGCCCTGCGGCATATAGGCGATGCGCGAGCAGATTGCGGTCCGGTGGGACGCGTCCGCCATGTCGCCGCCGAGGACTTCGACGGAGCCGGTCTGGATCCGTCGACTGCCCACAATGAGGCTCAACAGGGAAGACTTTCCGACGCCGTCGGGACCAATCAGGGCGATTCTTTTGCCTGCTGGAAGGGCAAGGGAGACTCTTTCGAGGGCGAATTTCCCGCCATAGCGGAGGCTGACCTCTTTCACCCTTGCGACAAAGGGATCGCTAGGAGTCATTGGCTGGCCGGCCTTGCAGCCATGCAGGCCATTCGACCTTCGGATCGACGCGGACATAGGCGTTCCCGGGCAAGCCGGTCCGCAGCGACTCGGCATATTTGACCAAGAGATCGGGATCGATCCGCACCTTGACGCGGAACATCAGTTTGTCGCGCTCGCTTTTCGTTTCGACCGCCTTCGGCGTGAACTGAGCCTGCGTGGCCAGAAACGTCACCTTGGCCCTTATGGGATGGTCCGGATAAGCATCGAGCACGATGCGCGCATCGTTGCCGATCTTGACCCGGCCGGCGTCGAGCGTCGGCAGATAGATGTCCATGTAGACATCAGAGATGTCGAGCATGGTGAAGACCTTGCCTCCCGCCGGGAGCACCTCGCCGGGTTCGGAGATGCGATATTGAAGGCGTCCAGCGCGGGGAGCGATAAGGGTATTGTCGGCGATATTGACCTTATAAAGCTCGACGTCATGCTGCGCCGCGTTCAGGGCATGAGTGGCTTCGACCACATGCGCCTTCGCCGCATTCAATGCCTGTTGGGTTCCATTCAGCGTCTGCAAGCGCTGATCATAAAGTTCCCCGGTGGCATAGCCCCTCTTCAACAGAGCGCTCGTCCGATCGAGCTGCTGTTGCGCCAGGACCATCTGGGTTTGCAGTTGCGCGACATTCGCTTGGGCTTCCTCGACCGCGTGCTCGTCCTGGCGCACCAGCGCTTCGTCTCTTTTGAGCGTGGCCTCGAGATCGCGCGTGTCCATGCGCGCGATGACTTGCCCGGCCTTCACCATGTCGCCTTCATCGACATAGAGTTCGAGGAGGCGGCCGGCGAATTTGGTGTCAATGTCGATTTCCTCGGCGTCGGTGCGGCCATTGCTCCAAACAATGCCAGCCGGCACCGGAGGAAGGCGCGAGCGCCACCAATAAAATCCGCCGGCTCCCCCGCCGCCAATGAGGCAGACGAGAAGCAAAAGACGAAATCCGATTTTCCTCCAGGACTTCTTGCGGACCGGGACTTCATCCACGATCGCGGGCAAGTTTTCGCGTCGCGGCACGAGAGCGGTTGTCGTCGGCGCCGAAGTTTCCGCGCTCTCGTCCCGAGGATCGATGGAAAGCTGAGCGGCGTTTTCGGTAGGACGAATGCTGGTCACGCTTGCCAAATCCCGGACTCGAAATTGCGCGTTTCCATCATTCTACGCGCCAAACCAGCTTCGGGCGAACCACAAACGGCCCGCACGAATGAAAACACGGCGCAGCAAAGGTATGAAATGCCCTTAGAATTTACAATGGGGCGGGTGCTAAGAGCATGTTCTGATCGACTTTTTCGATCAGAACATGCTCCAACTCTTTGAATTTGAGCGATTCCTTTTCGATCAGATGATTCCATCCGATCGGGAGGCGCTCTAGGCGCCCATAGCCTCGAGCATGGCGCGCTTGCGCAAGGTGACATGACGCGCGCCGTCAAGCTCGACCACGCCTTCGCATTGCAGCTCCGAGAAGCTGCGGGACACGGTCTCCAAAGTGAGGCCTAGATAATCGGCGATGTCCCGGCGCAGCATCGGAAGTTCAATCAGCCCGGTGTCGCCGTTTCGGGCGTCCATCTCGAGCAGGAAGGCCGCTAGCCGCTCTCGGGCCGTTTTCCGGCCGAGGAGAAGCATATGATCTTCGGCATGTTGCAAATGGTTGGCCGTCATGAGCCAAAGCTCGCGCGCGGCGTCAAGATTATGGGCGACGACGGCTTCGACTTGACGCCTCTTGAAGACGAGAACCTTGCTGTCAATGACCGCCTCGGCGGTCAAATGGTGGCGCCCGCCGATGTCAAAGCCGAAAAAATCGCCCGCGAGATGAAATTCCCCAATCTGCCGGCGCCCGTCGCGCATCAGCTTATAGGTGCGCACCGCCCCGCTAGCGACCTTATAGACGAACTCGGCGTCCTCGCCCTCGCCGTAAATCTCCTCATCTCTGCCATAGCTCAAGCTCATGCCGGAAAGCTCGGCGGCGCTCGCAAAAAGACCCGTTTCGAATGTCCCGAATTGCGGCCGGCCCGGCACGGGCGTCGAATTCGTCCTGATCGTTTGCATAAGCATGTTGGCGCCTCCTTAACGGTGCCGAAAGCTAGCCTGAGATTGGTCAATCGGACATTCGGGTCGATCCCTTAGGAACCTTCCCATACGTAGAACAACGGAGACGGAAAAACGATCCGGACCGAGGCTGTTTCGCCGCATGCGCCGCCTCCGCGCAGAGGCCGAGCCCGACAGAGCGCTCCGCCCGGCGCCAATCTTGAATGAGGCGCTTTAAGGCGACGAGATAAGGATTTCCGATCGCGGCCAAATGGGATTTCGAAAAGCTCCGCCATGCCGCCGCTTCCGCCGGCTGGAGCAGCCGCATCGGCAATGCTTGATCGCATGCGCCAATGATTCGACACACTTGGGAAATGGCCGTCCGGAATTGAAACTGCGCCATTAAGCTCGCGAGGAGACATCGATGTCGGAGGGGACTTTTATCGTCTTACTGGATCCGGTCCCGAAAAAAGAAGCAGCCTTCCACGAGTGGTATGCCGAATTCTTTGAGCATATCCGAGGCCTCGCCGGGGTGAGATCCGCCCAAAATTTCATGTTCGGCCCGAATCAGATCGACGTCCGGCCGCTGCAGCAATTCCTGGCGCTCTTCGAGCTGGAAGACGTCGAGCCGGTCAGAAACGGCATCGCGGAGAAATATGGCGTCAAGACCAGCAAGGAAGTCCTGCGCCTCCCCGATTGCGTCGATCAAACGACAATCATGCCGACCTTTTACGAGACCATATCCGAGCGCCAAAGCGCGCCCAACGCCCCAGACACGCCCCTGGAGCAACAGAACCTGCTCATTTCGCTGATCAGCGTAGGGCTCGACAAGCAGGCATCCTTCGGCGAAGCCTATGTCGGCGAGCGGCTCGGCGACATGCTGAGCATCCCGGCGCAGATTTCCGGCCAGCTCCACCAAGTCAGCAAGCATCAGATCCAGAACCCAATCTATCCCTTCATCGCGCTCTATCGAAACAGCGACAGCAAGCAGATCCTTTCGGCCTGGCCGGCGCCCGGCACCAATTGGCGCTCGATCGCAGCGGCGCGGGCGCGCGACCCGTCGATCCGGGCGGACGGACGTCTCGCCAGCATGAAGACGCGGGATTTCCTGTTTGAGCCCTATGTCGCGCCGGAAGCGGCGAAGCCCGCTTCTTAGAGCAGGCTCCGAAAAAGTTGACCGACTTTTTCGGAACCTGCTCCAACTCTTTGAATTTGAGCGATTCCTTCCCGATCAGATGAGTCCATCTGATCGGGAAGTGCTCTAGCAATCGTCCAGGCCGAGTGGGAGAGTTCGATCCCCGACGGATGTCGAAGCTCACGCGAACGAACGTCGAATGCGGAAGACACCACGAAGAGGAGCTCCCGTGGCGCCAATGCCGGCCGTTTCGCGAGGGGGAATTCGGCGCGTTTCTTGAATGCGCCAATCCTCGACCAGGCGCCGACAGTTATGACGACAAACGAGATATATGAGGCCAGCCTTTTGAGCGGCGTTTGGCGATATGGGCGTTGATGCGCGCAGCCCTTGAGGCCGCGCTCGAAAAACGCGCCGCCTTGGACGAAAAACGGCAACTCTGAGCAAGTAGAGGCTAAAATGAGTGACAAGGACGCCATCATGAAGGGCTTGATCGAAGGGCTCGTCGGCAAGGCGAAAAACGCCCATCGCGACACCAAGATCACGACGATCGCAGGCTCGACGCACATCATTTCCGGGCATAGCGTCCAAGATCAGGAGATCGCCATCGGCGATGTTTCGGTGTCCTGGACCGACGGCAGCCGCACCTATCTCATTCCTTACTCCTCGATCGATCACATCCTGATGGTCTAGGCGGCGAGCCAAATCCCGCCACGACGCGCCCGCTCATCGGCGAAGACAAAACCTCGTCATGCGTCTACAATTGCCGGGCGCCAGCAGGCGAGCCCCGCCGTCATTGGCGCGTCTTGACCTGCGCCGGCCAAGGGGGGATTCTTGGGCCTCGCTGGAGGTCGGGTTTAGGAAATCCGGCAAAAAATCTAAAATCGGCCAGCTCCCTTGATTGGATCGCAGGCGCCGACATGGAGGACCCGCTTCGGGGGAGCATGAGCATGGCCGAAATCGAGCAGCTGAATAAATTTGTCGAGGGCGGCGAGGATTATGAATTGCGCTCGAACGAAGACGGCTCCGCCTATACGCTCCACTTCAAGTCCGAAAGCCAGATCGTTTCCTTGCAGGGCGAGGATCTCGAATCCTTCTTGAAGGAATATAATCTGATCAAGGTCCAATATCCGCAATATGGGCCCGACCAAAGGCTGGCCCAGATCTGGGATCAGGGCGGCTACAGCTGGCTTGCGGCCGGCCAGGAAAGCGAAGACTAGCTGCGTTTCGGAGACGCCCGCTGCAGCCGCGCATAGATTTATGAATGAGCTTGCAAGGCTGCTGCGGCGCGCCGCGCGATGTCCTCGCGCTTCTTCTGGAAATCCGCCACCGCCTCGCGCAGGCTCGCGACGAGCGCCGGATCGGACGAATCGATCGATCCTCCCTCAAATGGCGGCTTCGGATCATATTCCACCGCAAGCTGCGCCCCCCGCGCGCGGTCCTCGCCTAAAAGGCGGGCAGCCAAGGTCAAAGCGAAATCGATCCCGGAAGTCACGCCCGCGCCGGTCACCCGATTGCGATCGATCACGACGCGCTCAGCGACAGGAATAACGCCGAAATAAGCAAGCTGGTTGAACGAGGCCCAGTGGCAGGTCGCCCGATAGCCAGTGAGGAGCCCGGCGGCGGCGAGCACAAGCGATCCGGTGCAGACCGACGTCACATAGGAGGCTCCCTCCGCCTGCCGCCGCAGGAAGCCGAGGACCTCAGGGTCTTCCATGAGCGCGGCCTGGCCTGGCCCGCCGGGCACGAAGAGAATGTCCGCCTGCGGGCAATCCGAGAGGGTTGTGGTCGGCAGGATCCGAAGACCGCCGGGGTCGCTGGCGACCGGCTCGAGGTCCTTCCAGACGAGATGAATCGTCAGTTCGCTGAACCGTGCGAAGATTTCGAACGGCCCTGTGAGATCGAGCTGGGTCAGCCGCGGGTAAAGAAGCATGACGACATTCATGGCGCGCCTCAGTCCTTGGATTGCCGTGACGCGGAGACCCGCCAGCGCTAAGCGCTAGTTATCGGGTAGATTGAGCCTGATGTGCAATTCACGCAATTGCTTTGCGGTGACGGTGGAGGGCGCCCCCATGAGCAAATCCTCGGCGCGCTGGTTCATCGGGAAGAGCACGATCTCGCGCAAGTTCTCTTCGCCCGCGAGCAGCATGACGATGCGGTCGACGCCCGGCGCGATCCCGCCATGCGGCGGCGCGCCATATTGAAAGGCGCGATACATGCCGCCGAATTTTTCCTCGAGCACGCGCTCGTCATAGCCGGCGAGAGCAAAGGCCTTCCGCATAATGTCGGGACGATGGTTGCGGATCGCGCCGGAGGACAGCTCGACGCCATTGCAGACAATGTCATATTGGAAGGCCTTGATGCCGAATATGGTCTTCTCGTCCGAGGGATCCAGGGCGACAAAAGCGTCATGCTCGAAATTCGGCATTGAAAACGGATTATGCGAGAAGTCGATTTTCTTCTCGTCGTCGTTCCATTCATACATCGGAAAATCGACGATCCAGCAGAATTCGAAGACGCCGGTCTTCGATAGAGCCAGCTCTTCGCCGAGGCGCTGCCGCGCGGCGCCGGCGAATTTGTAAATATCCTTCGGCTTGCCCAGCACGAAAAAGATGGCGTCGCCCGCCTTCAATCCAACAGGCCGAAGTTCCCTGTAGGGTTCGGCGATCTCGAGCGGGAATTTCTCCTCTTTCTGGTCTTCCGGCGCGGGCAGCCGCACGAATTCGCTCAGCCGTCCATTCACGCCTTGACGAATAAGTTCGGTGCGCTCGATGCCGATGTTTTTCGCGACCGGCCCGGCGCCGCCTTCCTCGCCTTCGCGCCAGAAAATATAAGCGAGTCCCGGCTGGCCTTCGCTCTTGGCCCAACTGTCCATGCGGTCGCAGAAGGTTCGCTGGCCGCCGCCCGGCGCGGGGACAGCCCAAACGACCGCCTCGGGATCGGCGGCGAGGCGCTTTGCGAAAACGCCAAAGCCGGAGTCGCGGAAGACATTTGTGACGTCGTGGATGAGAAGCGGGTTGCGGAGATCCGGCTTGTCCGTTCCGAACGCCCTCAGAGCAGCGCTGTAGGAAATGAGCGGGAATTTCTGCGTCACCGGCCGGCCGCCGCCGAATTCCTCAAACACGCCGCGCAGCACCGGCTCAACCTCAGCGAAAACATCCTCTTGCGTGACGAAGCTCATTTCGACATCGAGCTGGTAGAATTCGCCGGGGCTACGATCGGCGCGGGCGTCCTCGTCACGGAAACAGGGCGCGATCTGGAAATAGCGATCGAAGCCCGCGACCATGATCAGCTGCTTGAACTGCTGCGGCGCCTGCGGCAGGGCGTAGAATTTGCCGGGATGCAGGCGCGAGGGCACGAGAAAATCGCGCGCGCCTTCCGGGCTCGAAGCAGTCAGGATCGGGGTCTGAAATTCAAAAAAGCCACGCTCCTTCATGCGGGCGCGCAAAAAATCAATGATCTGCCCGCGCAACATGATGTTCTTATGGAGCTTGTCGCGGCGTAGATCGAGAAAACGATAGCGCAACCGCATGTCTTCCGGATAATTGTGGTCGCCGAAGACAGGCATCGGCAGTTCGGCGGCGGGTCCGAGGACTTCGATCTCTGTCACATAGACCTCGATGAGGCCCGTCGGCATCTCGGGGTTTTCGGTGCCTTCCGGGCGCCGCCGAACCAGACCGTCGATGCGCACAACCCATTCGGACCGGAGTTTCTCGGCCAAAGCGAAAGCTTTCGAATCGGGGTCGACGACGCATTGCGTCACGCCATAATGGTCGCGCAGATCGATGAAAAGCACGCCGCCGTGGTCGCGAATTCGATGGCACCAGCCGGAGAGGCGGGTCGTTTCGTCGGCTAGCGCTTCACGCAGGTCGCCGCAGGTATGAGAACGGTAGCGATGCATCATTTCATCACGAACAAAAGAGGGGAAGGGCTTGACGATGGCCTTGCGGGTTTCGCGAAGCGGGCGGAGAACGGCATGGGCGCGGGCTTCTGTCAAGGCGCTCGGCTGCGGCGATCGGCCGGGGGGCGATCCACCGGATTGCTTCGCGATCGGAGGTCGACAGTCATTCGAGCCTATAGCCGCGCGCCGAGCTTTGCTTTATTGAGCAAATATGAGCCTGATCTCGACCACGCAACACTTGGCGGAAGCCTGCCGCCGCCTTGCAAAACATTCCTTCGTCACGGTCGACACCGAGTTCTTGCGGGAAACCACCTTCTGGCCGCGGCTATGCGTCGTTCAGCTTGCGTCGCCAGAGGAGGCGATAGCCGTCGACGCCCTGGCGGAGGGGCTCGATCTCTCGCCCTTCTTCGAGCTCATGGCCAACCAGACGCTCACGAAAGTATTTCATGCCGCCAGGCAAGATATTGAAATCATATGGAATCTCGCCAAGCTGATTCCGGCGCCGCTGTTTGACACCCAAGTCGCGGCCATGGTCTGCGGCTTCGGCGATCAAGTTTCTTACGGCGATCTTGTCCAAACCGTCACGAAAGTGACCCTCGATAAATCATCACGCTTTACCGATTGGTCGCGCCGTCCGCTCTTGGCGACTCAAGTCGATTACGCCATAGCCGACGTCACTTATTTGCGCGACATCTATGCTTTCTTGCGCCAGAAGCTGGAGCAGAGCGAAAGACTTGCCTGGCTAAGCGACGAAATGGCGCTTTTGACCTCGCCTTCAACCTATTCGCAGCATCCCGAAAACGCCTGGGAGCGCTTGCGCAATCGGGTCCGCAAACCGCGCGACCTCGCGGTCCTGATGGAAGTGGCCGGCTGGCGCGAAGCCGAGGCTCAGACGCGCGACGTGCCGCGCTCGCGGGTGCTCAAGGACGATGTCTTGGTCGAGCTTGCGCTCGCCGCTCCGCGAACGGCGGACGCTTTGGGAAACCTTCGCGCCTTTCCGCGCGGCATGGAGCGCTCCCGCACGGGCGTCGATATTCTGGCGGCGATCGAACGCGGCCTCGCCCGCGATCCCAAGACGCTGCCGAAACTCGAGCGCGAACGGCGCACGGGCGGCAATGGCGCGACGGTCGAGCTCCTGAAAGTGCTGCTCCGCCACGTCAGCGAAAGCCACGGGGTGGCTACGAAGATGATCGCGACGGTCGATGATCTCGAGGCGATCGCCGCCGACGACAACGCCAAGGTCGCGGCCTTGAGCGGCTGGCGGCGCGAGCTTTTCGGCGTCAAGGCGCTTGAGCTGAAGCACGGCCGTCTCGCCCTGACGGTCGAACATGGCAAAGTCATCACCCTCGAATGGCAGGACGCCGGGGGGCCAGCAGATGCGGCCAAGTGAGGGCTCGAGGCGGCCCGCATCCCGGATAAGACTGCGGGCCTGATTGATCGTCACCCCAAAACCGTGATCACCGGCTCGCGTCCGATGAGGCGAGCAAGCTGCTTCAATCGATTGTAGAGCCGGTCGCTCGCCAGATCCGCGAGATCGGTAGGCAAGGTCAAGACCACCTTGGATTTGACGCAGGCGACAGGCGCGCGCGGCAGGACATCCGGCATGGCGCTCGAGATGAGATAGGCGAGCCGCGACGCCGCGGCGAGAATTCGCGCCTTGTCGAGCATTCGCGAGGATACGAGCGCGCGAATCTGCGGACTGACGTCCGCGTCGAGGCCGAGATAGCGATAGGACATGGCCAAAACGAGAAAAGACCGGCCGGGATGGTCCACCCCCGTGAAGGCGGTGTTCTCGACAAGATTCAGGCTTTCCTCGCTGCGATAATCGGGATGCGCGCGCCAGTTCACATCCGCCAAGAGGCAGGCCGCGTGGCGAAGCCGCCTTTCCTCGGCGGTCTCCTCGAGATGCGTGGACTTCATGAAATGATCGGTCCAGGCGCAAAGATCCTCGGCGTGGCGCGGCGCGCGAGAGAAGAGCTGATTGAATTCCGCCGCCGCGACCAGCAAAGGATCCTGCTGGCGTTGCGCCGGAGGAAGCATCTCGTAAAGCAGACCTTCGCGCACGCCTGAGGTTGAGATCATCACCTCCCTCGGCTGCGACTTGCGAATGATTTCTTCGAGCACCACGGCGCCATAGGCGAGGAGCGGCCGGCGCGCCGCATTGACGGAGTCGATCGAGATCAGCGTGTCCGTGTCCACACGCTCGACGAGGCCCGCGAAATCGGCAGCGTCTTCGGCGGGAATCACATAGCCGTGCATCACATTCAGCGGATAATGGCGTTGGCTCATGTGCAGCTTGGCCAGCGCGCGCCAAGTGCCCCCGACAGCGTAGAAGCTGCGTCCGGCGACGCGATCGAGAATGCGCGACTTCGCGAGAGCCTCGCGGACAATCTTGACCGCGGCGCGCGGCGAACGCCCCGAGGCGTCCATCAAGGTGAGGCCGCCGAGCGGCAGGGTCGCGCCTTTGCCGAGAGTGGCGCCTTTCACGTCAATCAGTTCGAGCGAACCGCCGCCGAGATCGCCGACGACGCCGTCCGGCTTGTTGATTCCCGAGACGACCCCTTGCGCCGACAATTCCGCTTCGCGGTCGCCGGACAGGAGAGAGATCGGCGCGCCGATCGCCTGCGTCGCCGCCGCCAGAAATTCGCCGCCGTTCACAGCGTCGCGCGCCGCGGCTGTCGCAATCACATAGAGGTCCGAAACCCCCATGATGTCGCTTAAGACGCGGAAGCGGCGCAAAGCCGCAAAGGCTTTCTCCATGCCGGCCTTGGGAAGCCGTCCCGTCGTCGCCACGCCATTGCCTAGCGCGCAGAGCGATTTTTCGTTGAAGATCGGCCGCGGCGACCGACTTAGGCTCTCGTAAGCGACAAGACGAACCGAGTTCGATCCGATGTCGACAATCGCGACCGGATGTTTCGTCCGCAGATTCAACGCTCGGTCTCGATCGTAATTCAACATGGAGGAGTCAACGGTTCTCCAGCCGCTTGAAGAGGCTTTTCGGGCTTGAGTGCTTGAGGGATTTGCCACGACCGGACAGGCTCGGATTCGTCATGAAATAGGAATGCGCATTGAAAGGCTCCTCGCCTTCCGCCGCCTGTATGCGCGCGCTAGATCCATCCGGCAAGACCCGATAGCTCTGTTGATTGTCGATCAAATTGGCGACCATAATCTGGTCGAGCACCTGCTCGTGCACGGTCGGATTGAGGATCGGCATCAATACCTCGACGCGACGATCAAGATTGCGCGGCATCAGATCGGCGGATGAAATATAGACATGCGCCTTCGGATGCGGCAGCTCATGACCGCCGCCAAAGCAATAGACGCGGGCATGTTCGAGAAAGCGGCCGATGATGGATTTCACCCTTATGTTCTCG
Organism: Methylocapsa polymorpha; assembly: GCF_045689225.1. Lineage (GTDB taxonomy): Bacteria > Pseudomonadota > Alphaproteobacteria > Rhizobiales > Beijerinckiaceae > Methylocapsa > Methylocapsa polymorpha. The sequence goes on from NZ_CP136862.1 coordinate 445,794, forward strand.
GAAAGGCCCGGCAAGCCCGGCCTCAAGCAACATATGCCGCGCACGATGAGGTCGATCGTTACGCCTGCCTGGCTCGCTTCGTAGAAGGCGTCGATGATCTCCGGATCGACCAGAGAATTGCATTTCGCCCAGATGGAGCCGGGCTTGCCGGCCTTAACGAAGGCGATTTCCTGAGCGATATGGTCCAGCAGGCGCGTCTTCAATGAAATCGGCGACACCGCCATGCGCTCAAGACCGGCCGGCTTCGCGTAGCCGGTGATGAAATTGAAAATTTTGGAGACGTCGCGGCCGATCGCCGCATCCGCGGTGAAAAAGGAAATGTCGGTATAAATTTTCGCCGTCACGGGGTGATAATTTCCGGTGCCGACATGGCAATAAGTGACCAAGGCGCCGCCTTCCTTGCGCACGACCATGGACAATTTGGCGTGCGTCTTCAATTCGATGAAGCCGAAGACCACTTGCACGCCCGCGCGTTCGAGATCGCGCGCCCAGCGGATATTGGCCGCCTCGTCGAAACGCGCCTTGAGTTCGACAAGAGCGGTCACCGACTTGCCGGCTTCCGCCGCCTCGATGAGGGCGCGAACGATCGGACTGTTCGAGGATGTGCGATAGAGCGTCTGCTTGATCGCGACCACATGCGGATCGGCTGCGGCCTGATTTAGAAACTGCACCACCACGTCAAAGGACTCGTATGGATGGTGGACGACGAGATCCTTTTGCTTGATGGTCAGAAAGCAGTCGCCGCCATTGTCGCGCAGGCGTTCTGGAAAGCGCGGATTATAGGGCTTGAACTTGAGCTCCGGCCGATCGAGGCTCACGAGCTCGGACAGCTCGTTCAAAGCCAGCATTCCATCGAGGATGAAGATCTCCTCGGCCACGACGTCGAGCTCCTCTGCGACGAAGGCGCGCAGCTCCTCCGGCATGAGGCTATCGAATTCGAGCCTAATGACGGAGCCGAGACGGCGGCGCTTCAACGCTGTTTCGAAGAGGAGAACAAGATCCTCCGCCTCTTCCTCGACCTCGAGATCGCTATCGCGAATGACTCTGAACAGACCAAGCCCGCGCACGTTATAGCCGGGAAACAGGCTCTGCGTGAACATGCCCACCAATGTTTCGAGAGCGACGAAACGTTGGCGCTTTTCGCCCTGCTCGTCCGGGAGCCTGATGAACCGTTCGATCTTGGCCGGCAGGCGGATGAGGGCCTTGGAATTCTTGTTGCCGCCGGGCCCGATCAATTCGAGCGCAATGGTGAAGCCGAAATTGGGAATGAAGGGAAACGGATGCGCCGGATCGATCGCAAGCGGCGTCAGCACCGGAAAGACATGCGCCAGAAAATATTGCTCGAGCCAAGCCGCCTCTGACTTGGCGAGATCCGGCGGATCCAGAATCGCAATCCCTACGCCATCCAGCTCCTTGCGCAGCTCGCGCCAGCGGCGCTGCTGCTCCACCGCCAAAAGACTCACGCGCTCGCGGATCTTGGCGAGCTGCTCAGCCGGCGTAAGACCATCCTCGGAAGGCGTCATGACGCCGGCGCGCAACTGGCCGCGAAGACCAGCGACGCGCACCATGAAGAATTCGTCGAGGTTATCGGCCGAGATCGTCAGGAAGCGCAATTGTTCGAGAAGGGGATGATTGCGATTCGAGGCTTCCTGCATGACTCGCCAATTGAATTCGAGCCAAGATAATTCGCGATTGATGAAACGGTGCGGCGAATGCGCAAGCTCGCTTGGATGCGTCGCCATATCGCTGCGATCGTCCGTCGCTGGCCTTGGGTTTTCCGAGGCCTCGATTTTCAGACCAGGTTCGGCATCGTTCGCGTGTCCGTCGCCCGGCGCCGGAGTCGCGGCGCGCGGCGGCGTAATTTCCGCTGCGATCGAATTATGTTTCCCGCCGCGCCTTGTCTCGGTTCCGCGCTTTGATTCGGCCGTCTTAGGCCCTTGGGCGGGTGAACTCAAAATGGCCTCCTCGTTGGAAAATCGCCGGAACTTCATCGCTTTTCATGACGAGAACGTGACTTGGCGGGGCTCTAACGCGCATCTCGAAGAGCAAGCCCCGCGCATAAGCTGAAGGCGCCGTCTGCGCATCCGTCAAAGCGAGCTTGGTCGCTCGAGGAAAGGTTGTAAAGAGCGCGTCCGCGAGCCTGCTGAAATCTACCCGAGCACTGCGCCGCAGCTCAGAGCATGTCCCGAAAAAGTTGCCCGACTTTTTCGATCAGGACATCCTCCAAGTCTTTGAATTTGAACGAGTCTTTGCTGATCAAATGACTCTATTTGATCAGCAAGGACTCGCTTTAGAGCCGACGCCGCTCGGCTCCGCCGAACGGCGCGCTCGATCGGCCTGCTAGCCAAGTTAAGCCGAAATAGAGGACGATCAAGACAATGTCGCAGCTAATCCAGATCATGGAGAAAAAGTTCTGGATCGCCAGCGCGACGAAGATCTGCGCCAGCGCGCTAAAAAGCCACAGCACGCCGCCCCAAGGGGTCGCAAGCCACAGGCCGACCGCGGCCACAAGGTCGAGAACCGCAAAGAAAATCACCGCCCCGCCCCAGATCGGCGTCACGACATCGAAGAGCGGTTCGCGCGGCAGCAGCACCGCGCCCCATTGCACCAGCCCCTGGAAGACCCAGATCACCGCGAGCAGGCGCATGAACACGACGAGGATGAGCCCCCAGGAAAGGTCCCAAGGCGCTTCATTGCCGGTGCGATGCGCCGCCTCGCCGAGGCGGATAGCCGCCCCGGAATCGCCCTGCTCCGCTTTCTTGTCGAATCCCGGAAGGACTCTCATGGCGCGTGAGCTTCTGCGGAAAACTCGAGCTCGCCGTCAGTCAGAGGCGCGAAATAGGGGTCGATATCGGCCGGCTTGAGGGCTTCGATTTCGGCCGGATTCCAAATCGGCCGATTGTCCTTGTCGATGATAACCGCGCGGACGCCTTCGTAAAAATCATGTCCCTTGGCGATGCGCGAGACGATCCGAAATTCCGTTCGCATGGCCTCGTCAATATCGAGGCTCGCGCCGATCTGCATTTGCCGCAGCGCGATCGCGAGACTAGTCGGCGATTTCGCGCGTATCGTGTCATATGTGGCGAGGGCGAATTCCGAGCCCCCATAGCCCGCGTCGTCGATCTCCTCGAGAATGGCCGAAAGCGTCGGCGCGCCGAAACAGCCGTCGATGAAATGCCTTTGACCCGCTAGCGACGAAACGGGCGGCGGCGCGCTTTCAGCCGCAATCGCGGCCGAAACATCCTCGCCGTGGACCAGCCGCTGCGCCAGCGCCGCGAATCGCTGCGACGGCGCATGAGCGTTTGCGAGCCCGAAAGCGACGGCGTCGCCGCAGTTCATGCGCGCTCCGGTCAAGGCGAGATAGGCCCCTGTCTTGCCGGGCAGGCGCGGCAGAAAGAACGTCGCCCCGACATCCGGGAAAAAGCCTATGCCCGCCTCCGGCATGGCGAAGCTGTATTTGTCGCCGGCGACAATGTAGGAGCCATGCGCGGATATGCCAGCGCCACCGCCCATGACGATTCCGTCGATGAGCGAGACATAGGGCTTTGGATAGAGCTTGATGCGGCGATTGAGGATATATTCCTCGCGCCAGAAGGCGAGTTGCTCGGCGAAACGCTGAGCCTTGCCCAATTCGTGCAGAATCCTGATGTCCGCCCCGGCGCAAAAAGCCCGGTCTCCCGCCGCCTTGACGAGAACGCATTGAACAGCCGGATCGCCTTCCCACAGGTCGAGCGCCCGCGCGATCTCGCGCACCATGTGCAAGGTCAAAGCATTCAGCGCGTGGGGACGGTTGAGCGTGATGACGCCGCAACGGCCCTCTTTCTCGCAAGTAATCTCCGGATCGCTCATCGTCCCTCCTGGCAGGAGGGATTAGACCCCCGAAGGGCGTCCCGTCAACGCATCCGGGACGAAGCGTCAGGTTTGGGAAATTGGCGGCCGGATCAGAGCGGAATGACGATTGCTTCCGTAATCCGATCCCCGTCGTCAAAGGGCTTTTTGGCAGCGGCAGCCGCAAATCACAGAGAGCTGGAAAATGCTCCGATTTATGCGAGAATTTCGTGTTCCGTGGGGATTTATGATGGTTATGCCAGAGAGCTCGGCGGATAGTCCTGTAAGTTATGTCGAAACCAGGAAGCCCGAATTTTTAAAGTCGCGAAATACCTGGGAAAAAGAGAAAGTCACCCTTCCAGTAGAATGGCGAATGTCCTTTAACTGGAATGATTCTATCGGTAAAATCATCGCCATTCTTTTCTTCATGCTCGTGATTATAAGCAGATCCAGAAACGATCTGGTCATAATTCTCAGCTTTAGCCCAGTTCTGATTCTATTTTCGATTACGCTCATAAGACAATGGCGTGCGCAGCGAAAATTTGGAAATGGCGTACTTACAATTGGGATCGACGGATTCCGAGATACCAGGCTATCGGACAAGTTTATTCCGTGGACTGCTTGCAAAAAAGTTGACTTTACACAACGCGGAAGGGGCCTCTGGATGCGTCCCGGCGAAACGGTATATTTAAAGGAGGCGACGCCAGCGCTCGATGGAAGTTATTACTATCATGGGTCGGCCCTGGAAACGATGGGACATCCACATGTCTATATAGAATTTAACGCGGCATGGTCGATGCGCGAGAAAATCAGCGTGCATGAGCTTTTTGCTGCGCTCATCGCAAAGGCGTCGCCGAAATCAGCCACAGGCTTAGAAGGGACTCAATCCGCCCACGCGAGCGCCTCTGAGGATCGGCCGAAAACCCGCAAGCTATGGGTGAATTTGGTTGCGGTGCTTGGAATCGCTATTTTCCCATTTGCCCTCACTATGGCGACGATTGAGCGGAAAACGCCGAGCAGCGGAATATGGATAGCTTTGGTAATATTGAGCCTGGCGCCATCCCTGGGGTGCATGATCTGGCTGCTTGTCAGACATGCCGAACGATTAGTTAATTTCAATTATTATTGCCAAGATCGACTGGCCCCTTTTCGATTATGGCTGCTGGCGCCTTCCTTCTTTATGCTGCTGGCATTCGACATCTATAAGATGCTGTGAGCCTTTATTCGACGATCCTAGATGCTTTCGGTAAGTGCATTAGGGGTCGAGAATGATTTGGCGTGGTCGACAAAGCCTTGATCTATGGAAGAGTTCGCGATGGGCCTCTTGCCCCCGATGTCTCGCCGAGGTCATCTGGACGCACCGGCAAGGCCGCGACATATTCTGGGCGTATGAAGCAATGGCGGCGGGCAGGCTGCGCAAACTTCACTCTGGAGGTTCATGATGGCGCCGATCAAGCTTTACATCGCGGCGGCTGCGCTGCTGACTTCAGCCTCCTGGCCGGTCGCCGCGCAGGATGCGCCAGTCGAAGAGCAGATCGTCGACGCAATGAACAAGCTGTTCGGCGTCCATCCGGGGTTTCGCGCCAATCACGCGAAGGGAATCGTCGCGGAGGGAAGTTTCAAGGCCTCGCCCGATGCGGCCTCGCTGAGCAAGGCGGCGCTGTTCGACGGCCGCGTCATCCCGGTTACGGTGCGCTTCTCGGACGCTACGGGCATTCCGAACGTGCCTGATGGATCAGGCTTGGCTAATCCGCACGGGCTCGCGATCAAGTTTCATTTGCCGGACGGCAATGAGACCGACATGGTGATCAATTCATTGAAATTCTTTCCTGTCGCCACCGGCGCCGATTTCCGCGACATGCTGCTGGCCTTGGCCGCCAGTCCGCCCACTGCGCCCAAGCCAACAAAATTCGACGAATTCGTCGCGAGCCATCCGAACGCGCCGCGCGCCCAGGCGACGGTGCAAACGCCGAACAGTTTCGCCGACGAACAATATTATGGGATCAACGCCTTCGTCTTCGTCAACAAGAAAGGCGAGAGGCAGGCCATACGCTATATAGCGGCGCCGGAGAAGCTCGTGCATCTCGATGCGGCGGAAGCCGCCAAAAGACCGCCGGATTTCCTCATCGACGAATTGCCGGCGCGTCTCGCGCGCGCCCCGGTGACGTTCCACCTGAAGGCCCAGCTGGCGACGCCCGCCGACCAGACGAAAGACGGTTCGCAACCCTGGCCGGAGACCAACAAGATCGTGGAGCTCGGGGTGCTGACGATCGACAAAGCCGCGCCCAATAGCCTGGAAGCCCAAAAGGAGCTTTTGTTCCTGCCGGGCCGCCTTATCGACGGAATTGAGCCCTCCGACGATCCCCTGATCGACGTGCGGGATGGGTCCTATGCGGTGTCTTTCTCACGCCGCAACCCATGAAACTTTCTCTTCGCTAGAGCGCTTCCCGATCAGATGGACTCATCTGATCGAAAAGGAATCGCTCAAACTCAAAGAGTTGGAGCATGTTCTGACCGAAAAAGTCGAACAACTTTTTCGGAACATGCTCTAAGGCGCGGGGCCGCGGCGTCCGCGGGACACAAAAAACCTCGGGGACCATTGGACCCCCGAGGTTCGTAAAATGCTTGCAAAAGGCCTTGGCCTATTCGTCCACGGTCACGCGCGGCTGTTCGAGCAAGGGCGTCGGCTCAGGCGCGGCCGGCTTCGATGTCTCCGCCTTTTGCGCCAATATGAGCTCGTCGCGCATGGCCGCGACCCGGCGCAGTTTAGACATGGCCGCGCCGGTGCCCGCCGGGATGAGCCGGCCGACGATGACGTTTTCCTTCAGCCCTTCGAGCGTGTCGGCCTTTCCGTTAACGGCCGCCTCGGTCAGCACGCGGGTCGTCTCCTGGAAGGACGCGGCGGAAATAAAGGACCGCGTCTGCAGCGAAGCTTTGGTGATCCCGAGCAGGACCGGGGTTCCGGAGGCCGGCTTCTTGCCCTCCTCGATCGCCTTTGTATTGGCCTCATCGAGTTCGGTCTGATCGACCTGCTCGCCGGATAGAAAATCGGTGTCGCCGGGATCGACGATATCGACCTTCTGCAGCATCTGGCGGACAATCACCTCGATGTGCTTGTCGTTGATGCTGACGCCCTGCAGGCGATAGACTTCCTGGATCTCGTTGACGAGATAGGCGGCGAGCTCCTCGACTCCCTTGATCGCCAAAATGTCGTGCGGGGCCGGATTTCCATCGACGATATAATCGCCCTTCTCCACGACGTCGCCGTCCTGGAGATGGATATGCTTGCCCTTGGGGATCAAATATTCGATCGGCTCGGCGCCCTCCTCGTTCGGAATGATCGAGATGCGCGTCTTGTTCTTGTAGTCGCGGCCAAACTGCACCGTGCCCGAGGCCTCGGCGATGATCGCATGATCCTTCGGCCGGCGCGCCTCGAACAATTCGGCGACGCGTGGAAGGCCGCCCGTGATGTCGCGCGTCTTCGCCGATTCCATCGAGATGCGGGCGATGATGTCGCCCGCCTTGACCTCGCCGCCCGGGTCGACGCCGATGATCGACTCGACTGGCAGCGTGTAGCGCGCGTCGCCGCCGCGCTGCAGCTTCCCGATCTTGCCATCCGCAGTCTTGATCACGATTGACGGCTTCAAGGTCGCCGACCGTTGATTGAGCCGCCAGTCGATGACCACGCGCTTGGCGATGCCTGTCGCCTCGTCGATGGTCTCGGTCATCGAGGCGCCTTCGACAAGATCCTCGAAGCCGATGACGCCGTCGATCTCGGTCAGGATCGGCCGGGTGTAGGGATCCCACTCGGCGATGCGCTGGCCACGCTTGATCTTGTCGCCTTCGTCGACCTTGAGCCTCGCGCCATATTGGACGCGATGGACCGCGCGCTCGACGCCATCCGGGCCTTCGATGACGATCGCGACATTGCGCGCCATGACCATCAAGTCGCCCTCGGAATTACGGGCGAGATGCCGATTGCGGACCTTCACCGTTCCCTCGAAATTGGATTCGATGAAGGACTGATCGGCGATCTGCGCGGCGCCACCGATATGGAACGTGCGCATCGTGAGCTGCGTGCCCGGCTCACCGATCGACTGCGCGGCGATGACGCCCACCGCCTCGCCCATATTGACCGGCGTTCCACGCGCGAGATCGCGGCCATAACACTTGCCGCAGACGCCGTTCTTGGCTTCGCAGGTCAGCACCGAGCGGATCTTCACTTCCTGGATGCCGGCCGCGTTGATGCGGTCGATATGCCATTCCTGGATCATCTCGCCCGCGGCGACGATAATTCCGCCGTCGACGTCCTTCAAGTCCTCGGCTGCCGTCCGTCCGAGAATGCGGATGGCGAGCGACGCGACGATCTGGCCGGCGTCGATGATCGCGCGCATGCGGATGCCGTTCTGGGAGCCGCAGTCAACCGTCGTGATGATCGAGTCCTGCGCGACGTCGACGAGCCGGCGGGTCAGATAGCCGGAATTCGCGGTCTTCAGAGCCGTGTCGGCGAGGCCCTTGCGGGCGCCATGCGTCGAGTTGAAATACTCGAGCACGGTGAGCCCTTCCTTGAAGTTCGAGATGATCGGGCTCTCGATGATCTCGCCCGAAGGCTTCGTCATCAATCCGCGCATCGCGGCGAGTTGCTTCATCTGCGTCGGCGAGCCACGCGCCCCGGAATGCGACATCATGTAGATCGAGTTGATCGGCTTGTCGCGGCCAGATTCGTCCTTTTGCACGGACGAGATGCGCAACATCATCTCCTCGGCGAGCTTGTCGGAGCATTTCGCCCAGGCGTCGACCACCTTGTTGTATTTCTCGCCATGAGTGATGAGGCCATCGTTATATTGCTGCTCATATTCCTTGGCGAGCGCGCTCGTCTCCGCAATGATGCGCGGCTTCGTCTCGGGCACGACCATGTCGTCCTTGCCGAAGGAAATGCCGGCCTTGAACGCCTCGCGGAAGCCGAGCGCCATGATCCGGTCGCAGAAGATGACCGTCTCCTTCTGCCCGCAATTGCGGTAGACGATGTCGATCATGTTGGAGATTTCCTTCTTCGTCATGAGCTTGTTCACGACGTCGAAAGGAATCTTCGTGTGGTTGGGCAGAAGCTGGCCAAGGATCAAACGGCCGGGCGTGGTGTCGAAGATCTTTGACACGCGTTGGCCGTCGGAATCATAGGTCCATGCGCGGCCCTTGATCCGCGTATGCAAGGTGATCGCCTTGGCCTGTATGGCGTGCTCGATCTCGCCGATATTGGCGAAGGCCATGCCTTGACCGGGCTCGCCGTCGCGCATCAGCGAAACATAATAGAGACCGAGGACGATATCCTGGCTCGGCACGATGATCGGCTGACCATTGGCCGGATGCAGGATATTGTTGGTCGACATCATGAGCACGCGCGCTTCAAGCTGAGCCTCGAGCGACAAAGGCACGTGAACCGCCATCTGGTCGCCGTCGAAATCGGCGTTGAACGCCGCGCAGACAAGCGGATGCAACTGGATCGCCTTGCCCTCGATCAACTTCGGCTCGAAAGCCTGGATGCCGAGGCGGTGCAAGGTCGGAGCCCGGTTCAACATGACCGGATGCTCGCGGATGACCTCGTCGAGAATGTCCCAGACTTCCGGCTTTTCCTTTTCGACGAGTTTCTTCGCCTGTTTGACCGTCGCCGACAGGCCCTTCGCGTCGAGCCGCGAATAGATGAAGGGCTTGAAAAGCTCCAGCGCCATCTTCTTCGGCAAGCCGCATTGATGCAGCTTGAGATCGGGACCGACGACGATGACCGAGCGGCCGGAATAATCGACGCGCTTGCCGAGCAGGTTCTGGCGGAACCGACCCTGCTTGCCCTTCAACATGTCCGCAAGCGACTTCAAGGGCCGCTTGTTGGCGCCGGTGATGACGCGGCCGCGCCGGCCATTGTCGAACAAAGCGTCGACAGCCTCCTGCAGCATGCGCTTTTCATTGCGCACGATGATGTCTGGCGCGCGCAATTCAATCAGCCGCTTCAGCCGGTTGTTGCGGTTGATGACGCGGCGATAGAGATCGTTGAGATCGGAGGTCGCGAACCTTCCGCCGTCAAGCGGCACAAGCGGCCGCAGGTCCGGCGGAATGACCGGAACCTCGGTGAGAATCATCCACTCCGGCTTGTTGCCAGAATGGATGAACGCCTCGATGATCTTTAGCCGCTTTGCGAGCTTCTTCGGCTTCAATTCCGTGGTGGACTGGGCGATCTCGATCTTGAGCTGCTCCGCGATCCCGGCAAGGTCCATGTTGCGCAGGATCTCGCGGATCGCTTCGGCGCCGATCAGAGCGGTGAAGGAATCCTGGCCATATTCATCCTGCGCGCGCAGATAGTCCTCCTCATTGAGGAGCTGGCGATCCTTCAAAGGCGTCAAGCCCGGATCGAGCACGATATAGGATTCGAAATAAAGGATGCGCTCGAGATCCTTCAGCGTCATATCGAGCAAGAGGCCGATGCGGGACGGCAGCGACTTCAAGAACCAGATATGCGCGACCGGCGCGGCAAGCGAAATATGTCCCATGCGCTCGCGCCGCACGCGCGACAAGGTCACTTCGACGCCGCATTTCTCGCAGATGACGCCCTTGTATTTCATCCGCTTGTACTTGCCGCACAAGCACTCGTAATCCTTGATCGGACCAAAGATGCGGGCGCAGAACAGGCCGTCGCGCTCCGGCTTGAACGTCCGATAGTTGATCGTCTCCGGCTTCTTGATTTCGCCGAAGGACCAGGACAGAATCTTCTCCGGGCTGGCGATCGATATCTGGATCTGATCGAAAGCCTGCGGCTGGACGACCGGATTGAAGAGATTCATGACCTCTTGATTCATTGCCATCTCCTGATGCTTGGGCCGGCGCGAAGGCGCGCCAGGCCACTTGCCGGAAAATCTTGAAAAAGCGCATCGCAACGTTGCGCGAGCCGAGGCTTGCGCAAGCTCGCTCGCGAAGCGCTACTCGGCCGCCTCAGCCGGAGGCTGGTTCAAAGCCTTCGCCGTCTGGGTCAGCTCGACATTGAGGCACAGCGAACGCATTTCCTTGACCAACACATTGAAGCTCTCCGGAATGCCGGACTCAAACGCGTCGTCTCCCCGCACGATCGACTCGTAGACCTTGGTGCGGCCGGCGACGTCGTCGGATTTCACGGTCAGCATTTCCTGCAGCGTATAGGCCGCCCCATAGGCCTCCAGCGCCCAGACCTCCATTTCGCCGAACCTCTGGCCGCCGAATTGCGCCTTGCCGCCGAGCGGCTGCTGCGTAACGAGGCTGTAGGGCCCGATCGACCGCGCATGGATCTTGTCGTCGACAAGATGATGTAGTTTCAACATGTAGATATAGCCGACCGTGACCTTACGGTCGAAGACTTCGCCTGTGCGTCCATCATAGAGATGCACCTGGCCCGAGGAGTCGAGACCCGCCTGCTCGAGCATTTCGACGATGTCTTTCTCCCGCGCGCCGTCAAACACAGGCGTCGCGATCGGGACGCCACGGCGCAGATTTTCGCCGAGTTCGACGATCTCTTCATCAGATAGCTCGCCAATTTCCTTTTCGGCGTCATAGATCTGGCTCAGCTTACTGCGCAATGGCGCGGCGTCGTGATCGCGCAAATAGGCGTTGACAGCATTGCTCACCTGCTTGCCGAGACCGGCGCAAGCCCAGCCGAGATGGGTTTCGAGAATCTGCCCGACATTCATTCGGCTCGGCACGCCGAGCGGATTCAAGACGATGTCGACCGGCTGTCCGTCGGCGAGGAAGGGCATATCTTCCTGCGGCACGATTTTCGAGACGACGCCCTTATTGCCGTGCCGTCCCGCCATCTTGTCGCCGGGCTGGATCTTGCGCTTCACGGCGACGAAGACTTTCACCATCTTCATCACGCCGGGAGACAATTCATCGCCGCGCTGCAGCTTTTCGACCTTGTCGAGGAAGCGACTCTCGAGGCCTTTCTTCGCCTCGTCATATTGCTTGCGCATGGCTTCGAGCTCGGCCATGGTCTGGTCGTTCTCGATCGCGAAGATCCACCATTGCGAGCGCGGATATTCCTCGATGATCTCCTTCGAAAGCACGGCGTCCTTCTTGAAGCCGCGCGGTCCCGCGATCGCCTTCTTGCCAATGAGAAGATCGAGCACGCGCGCATAGACGTTGCGATCGAGGATGGCGAGCTCGTCGTCGCGGTCCTTGGCGAGACGCTCGATTTCCTCGCGCTCGATCGCCTGAGCCCGTTCGTCCTTCTCGACGCCGTGGCGATTGAAGACGCGCACTTCGACAATCGTTCCCTGCACGCCCGGCGGCACGCGAAGCGAGGTGTCGCGCACGTCGGAAGCTTTTTCGCCGAAGATCGCCCGCAAGAGCTTTTCTTCCGGCGTCATCGGGCTTTCGCCCTTCGGCGTGATCTTGCCGACGAGAATGTCGCCCGCCTGCACCTCGGCGCCGATATAGACGATGCCGGCCTCGTCGAGATTTTTCAGAGCCTCTTCCGAGACATTCGGAATATCGCGCGTGATTTCCTCCGGGCCGAGCTTGGTGTCGCGGGCCATGACCTCGAATTCGTCGATATGAATCGAGGTGAAGACATCGTCCTTGACGATGCGCTCGTTGAGGAGAATCGAATCTTCGAAGTTGTAGCCATTCCAAGGCATGAAAGCGACGAGCACATTGCGCCCGAGCGCCAGATCGCCCAGATCGGTCGAGGGGCCATCGGCGATGATGTCGCCTTTGCGCACGAAATCGCCGACCCGCACCAGAGGCTTCTGGTTGACGCAGGTCGACTGGTTCGAGCGCTGGAACTTCATCAGCCGATAGATGTCGACGCCCGGCTTGCCGGCGTCGGTTTCCTCGGTCGCGCGAACGACGATGCGCGTCGCGTCGATCTGGTCGATATAGCCGGTCCGCCGCGCCGCGATCGCCGCGCCTGAATCGCGGGCGACGACGGCCTCCATGCCGGTTCCGACGAGCGGCGCGTCCGCTCTCACCAGAGGCACGGCCTGGCGCTGCATGTTCGAGCCCATGAGGGCGCGGTTCGCGTCATCGTTCTCGAGGAATGGGATCAAGGCGGCCGCGACCGACACGAGCTGCTTTGGAGACACATCCATGAAATCGACGCGTTCGCGCGGCACCATCACGACGTCGCCCGAATGACGGCAAACGACGAGATCCTCGACCAAGGTCTTGTTCTCATCGATCGGCGCATTCGCCTGCGCGACGTAATATTTTCCCTCTTCCATCGCCGACAGATAGACGACCTCATCGGTGACGCGGGTGTCCTTGATCCGCCGATAAGGCGCTTCGATGAAGCCATATTTATTGACCCGCGCGAAAGTGGCCAGCGAGTTGATGAGCCCGATATTCGGGCCTTCCGGCGTCTCGATCGGGCAGATGCGCCCGTAATGCGTCGGATGCACGTCGCGCACCTCGAAGCCGGCCCGCTCGCGCGTGAGGCCGCCCGGCCCCAGCGCCGACAGGCGCCGCTTATGGGTGATCTCCGACAGCGGATTGGTCTGATCCATGAACTGCGACAATTGCGACGAGCCAAAGAACTCCCGCACCGAAGCCGCGGCCGGCTTGGCGTTGATGAGATCCTGCGGCATCACCGTATCGATGTCGACCGACGACATCCGCTCCTTGATGGCGCGCTCCATGCGAAGGAGGCCCAACCGATATTGGTTCTCCATAAGCTCGCCGACCGAGCGAACGCGGCGATTGCCGAGATGGTCGATGTCGTCGATCTCGCCGCGCCCATCGCGCAGGTCGACAAGCGCGCGCATGACCGCAATGATGTCCTCCCGGCGCAGCGTCCGCACCGTATCGGCGGCGTCGAGATCCATGCGCATGTTCATCTTGACCCGGCCAACCGCCGAGAGATCATAGCGCTCGGGATCGAAGAACAGCGAATTGAACATCGCTTCCGCCGTCTCGAGCGTCGGCGGTTCGCCTGGGCGCATCACCCGGTAAATGTCGAACAGGGCGTCCTCGCGCGCGCTATTCTTGTCGACCGCGAGCGTATTGCGGATATAGGGCCCGATATTGATGTGGTCGATGTCGAGCAGCGGCAGTTCGTCGAAGCCGGCCTCGATGAGAAGCGGCAGCGACTTGGCGCTGATTTCATCGCCAGCTTCGGCGAAGATTTCGCCGGTCTGGGGATTATAGAGATCGACTGCGATATATTGCCCGTAGAGATCCTCGTCCTGCACACGAAGGAACTTGACGCCCCTTTCCGCGAGCTGACGCGCGGTGCGCACGGTGAGCTTCTTGCCGGCTTCGAGCACGACCTCGCCCGTGTCGGCGTCGAGCAGGTCGACCACGGCCTTCAGGCCCTTCAGGCGGTCCGCGTCGAAAGGCTGGCGCCAGCCGTCCTTGTCGCGCACAAAGGCGATCGTCTTGTAGAAGGTCGAAAGAATTTCCTCGCCGTCCATGCCGAGCGCATAGAGGACCGAGGTCGCAGGAATTTTCCGGCGGCGATCGATGCGCGCATAGACGATGTCCTTGGCATCGAATTCAATGTCGAGCCAGGACCCGCGATACGGGATGATCCGCGCCGCGAACAGAAGCTTGCCGGAGGAATGACTCTTGCCTTTGTCGTGATCGAAAAACACGCCCGGCGAACGATGCATCTGCGAGACGATGACGCGCTCAGTGCCGTTGACGATGAATGTGCCGTTCATCGTCATCAACGGCATGTCGCCCATATAGACGTCCTGCTCCTTGATGTCCTTGACGGACCGCGCGCCGGTGTCGGGGTCGACGTCGAACACGATAAGGCGCAAGGTCACCTTGAGGGGCGCGGCGAAAGTCATGCCGCGCTGGCGGCATTCATCGACGTCATATTTCGGCGGCTCGAATTCATATTTGACGAATTCGAGCAGAGCGGTGTTCGAAAAATCCGAAATCGGAAACACCGACTTGAAGACGGCTTGCAGCCCTTCGTCCGGCCGGCCGCCTTGCGGCTCGTCGACGAGCAGGAACTGGTCATAGGACGCTTTTTGAACTTCGATCAGGTTGGGCATTTCCGCGACTTCGCGGATATGGCCAAAGAATTTGCGAATACGCTTACGGCCGGTGAACGTCTGCGCCAAATGATGAGCCATGTCGCTTCTCGCACCTCGTCAAAACGGCGATCTCCCGAATGGAGATTCGCCTGTCCGCATCCAGCTCGGACGCTGGAGGGTCGGGACCTGCCTGGTCCCCTACGCCGCGGCGAAGTCGCCGCTAAGCGCTTAGCTGAGAAGCCTCGAACGACCTTTCAGCAACGGATCGACGGCCCGGTGGTTTCCCACGGGACCGTCGCTTGTGGAAAATCAAGATCGCATCGGCGATCCGCATGAAATCACTTGAGCTCGACCTTCGCGCCGGCCTTTTCGAGCGCGGCCTTGATCTTTTCGGCCTCTTCCTTGGTCGCGCCCTCCTTGACAGGCTTCGGAGCGCCTTCGACGAGATCCTTCGCCTCCTTCAGGCCGAGACCTGTCACCGCGCGCACTTCCTTGATGACTTCGATCTTCTTGTCGCCGATCGCGGCGAGGACCACGGTGAATTCCGTCTGCTCTTCGACCGGCGCGGCGGCGGCGGCCGCGGGACCCGCAGCTACGGCGACGGCCGCGGCGGCGGAGACGCCCCATTTGGCCTCGAGCAGCTTGGAGAGTTCCGCGGCTTCGAGGACGGTGAGGCTCGACAGGTCCTCGACGATCTTTTCTAAATTAGCCATTTCCAGTTCCTTCGATTGGTCTCTTGATTCGTCTGATGTCTCTTAAAAGATCGGCCGTCAGCCGGCGTCTCGATCGGCGTAAGCCGCAAAGACGCGCGCGAGCTTGGCTGCTGGCGCGGTGGTGAGCTGCGCGAGCTTCGTCGCCGGCGCCTGAATGAGGCCAAGCAGCTTGGCCCGCAATTCATCCAGGGAAGGCAAGGTCGCAAGCGACCGCACCGCATCCGGGTTCAGCACGGTCGAGCCCATGGCGCCGCCGAGGATCACGAGCTTGTCGTTCTCCTTGGCGAAAGCCACCGCCGCCTTCGGCGCCGCGACCGGATCGTCCGAATAGGCGATCAGGGTCGGACCCCGCATCAGCCCCGAGATCGATGCGACCTCGGAGCCTTCGAGAGCGATCTTGACGAGACGGTTCTTGGCGACCTGAACGCTGGCGCCAGCTGCACGCATCTGCTTGCGCAGATTTTGCATCTGAGCCACGGTCAAGCCGGAATAATGTGCGACCACCACGACCGACGTCGTTTTAAAGACATCAGTCAGGGCGGCGACGCATTCTTTCTTTTCCGCTCTGTCCAAAGTTCTATACTCCTTGCGCGGGCGCGGACCCTTGATGAAGGGGCGCCCGCGGGCTGCAACTGACGCTTCTCGTCGCCGCGAGCAGATGCCCGCGCTCAAAGCGCCGCTGTGCCTGTCCCCGGAACGAATGCGCCGCTCCGGACAGAGGGATTAGACCAAACTCGAAGGAAGCAGGCCCGGCGGGCGGTCCTGCGATCCAAAATCCGGTTGTTACCCCGTCTATGCCGGCTTTCTTAGCCGCTCCGGCGAGAGCCGGGTCGGCGGTCGAGAGATTAAGCTTGGGACCCGCCTTAAAGTTGGACCCCAGCGCCGGCAGTCTTGGACAGGACAAAGCCGGAAAGGACAGGTGGCGACCACCTATCCTCCGGCCTATCCACCGCACCACGCGCCGCCCTTTGCCGAAAGCAAAAACCTGACGGACATCTCGTAGTTGCGGAAGCTTTGTGGGTGCGGGGTTGCAAAATCCGATCAACCCCGAACCTTCTATTTAGACCAATTCCCATCGAATGCCAAGGGTGGAAGGGAAAATTTACGCTCCACCGCTCTTGTCGCAGCAGGAAAGCGCCCTACGCAGTGACTGTCGTCGGATCGACCTTGACCCCAGGCCCCATCGTGGAGGAGATCGCAACGCGTTGAATATAAGTGCCTTTGGCGCCTTGCGGCTTGGCCTTGGCCACCGCATCGACAAATGCGACAATATTCGCCACGAGCTTTTCGTCATCGAACGAAGCTTTGCCGACGCTGCCTTGAATAATCCCCGCCTTTTCGACGCGAAACTCTACAGCGCCCCCCTTGGAGGCCTTGACCGCGCCGGCGACGTCCATGGTCACGGTGCCGACTTTGGGATTAGGCATCAGGCCGCGCGGGCCCAGAACCTTGCCGAGCCTGCCGACAAGCGGCATCAGATCGGGCGTCGCGATGCAGCGATCGAAGGCGATCGTGCCGCCCTGGACCGTCGCCACGAGATCCTCCGCCCCGACGATGTCGGCCCCGGCCGCCTTCGCCTCATCCGCCTTGGCGCCGCGCGCGAAAACGGCGACGCGCAAGGTGCGCCCGGTCCCATTCGGCAGGTTGACCACGCCGCGCACCATTTGATCGGCATGTTTCGGATCGACGCCGAGATTCATGGCGATCTCGACGGTCTCGTCGAATTTCGCGCTCGCGCGCTCCTTGACGAGCTTGACCGCCTCAATGACCGGATAGAGCTTGATCCGGTCGACGCCTTCGCGCGCCTTCTGCACGCGTTTTCCTACATGCGCCATCTGCCTACCCCACTATCTCGAGGCCCATCGAACGGGCGGAGCCCTCGATCATCGCCGCCGCGGCTTCGACCGAGGCGCAATTGAGATCGGGCAGTTTCTTTTCGGCGATCTCGTTGATCTGCGCCTTCGTCACCTTGCCGACAAAACCACGGCCGGGCGTTTTAGAGCCGGACTGGATGCCTGACGCCTTCTTCAGGAAATAGGACACCGGCGGCAGCTTCATCTCAAACGTGAAGGACCGGTCCTGATAGGCGGTGATGACGACGGGGATCGGCGTCCCCTTCTCCATCTGAGCTGTGCGGGCGTTGAACGCCTTGCAGAATTCCATGATGTTCAAGCCGCGCTGACCGAGCGCGGGACCGATCGGAGGCGAAGGATTGGCCGCCCCGGCCGGCACCTGAAGCTTCACGTAGCCCGTGATCTTCTTTGCCATTGCATGCTCCCAAACAAAGCCGGCCCTCTGTCGGGCGCGGCGGTTGCGGTCGTGGTGGCGACAGGGACCCGGAATGGCGCGCCGGGCCTGCCTCCCACGTCTCTCACGCCGATGGGGCATAGCCCGCGGCGCTTTCTTGGGCTGAGCAAGGCTCCGCCCAAAAACTTCACAGCTTTTTGAAAGCGAGCCAATGATGGCTCGCTTTCCTACTCCGACCCCGAAGAGGTTGGACCAAAGACCCGCTCGCGTCAGACTTTCTCGACCTGAGCATATTCCAGCTCGACCGGCGTCGCGCGCCCGAAGATCGAAACCGCGACCTTGACCCGCGAACGGCTCTCGTCAACCTCCTCGACAATGCCGTTGAAGGAGGCGAACGGACCATCGGCCACGCGAACGGTCTCGCCAATTTCGAAGGAGATCGAGGCCTTCGGCCGCTCGACCCCTTCGGCGACCTGCCCCTTGATCCGCGCCGCCTCGCTGTCGGAAATCGGCATAGGCTTCTTGTCGGCCCCCAAAAATCCGGTGACCTTCGGCGTATTCTTGATCAGGTGGTAGATATCGTCAGAGAGATCGCATTTGATAAGAACGTAGCCTGGAAAAAACTTTCGCTCGGAATTGAACTTGCGGCCGCGGCGTATTTCCACGACCTGCTCGGTCGGCACGAGAATTTCCTCGAACTTGCCCGAAAGGCCGCGCTGCGCCGCCTGCTCCTTGATCGATTCGGCGACCTTTTTCTCGAAGTTCGTATAGGCCTGGACGATATACCAGTGCATGCTCATCGGGTAATCTTCCAACCTCTGTCGATTTGGATTCAATGCCCTAGGCCCAGAATCAAAGTGACGATCAGGCGCAGCCCCTGATCCACCGCGACGAAAAAGAGACTGGCGAAAACAACCATAAGGATCACGAGCCCTGTCGTGATCAGGGTCTCCCGGCGGGTAGGCCAGGTGACCTTGGTGGCTTCGGCGCGCACTTCCTGAAGGAACTCAAAAGGATTAACCATGTTCTGGCAAAGACCTCGCCGCGCGGGCCTCGCAAGGCCGCACAAAAAATCAGGGCGCGGAACCCGAAGGCCGCGCGCCACAACAGCGCACCTTATAGACAAGCGGCGGAAGAACGCAAATCCATTTTTAGCTTTCTCCATTCAAAAGCGCCGCGACCTGTCTTAAGCGTCGCCTTCATTTGAAGGGCGCTCCCCCGCTGACCTCCCGACACAAGCCAGCCCGCCAGCTTGAAAAGAACCGCGCCATACCCTCAACGACCCTCACGTCTCTCCACATCGATTTCGCGCGCGGGCTTTCATTAGCTCTTGATCCCAGCTATGGAAGCGCACCAAGGATTTCCTTCCGCCAAGATTGCCATGCAAGCCGTCCACGTCCTGAACGGACCGAACCTCAATCTCCTCGGCGCGAGGGAGCCCGAGATCTATGGCGATGCGACTCTCGCCGCAATCGAGGCGCGTCTCGGCGCAGTCTGCAAGCGGCGCGGGATCGCCTTGCATTTTCGCCAATCGAATCACGAAGGCGACCTCGTGACTTGGGTGCAGGAGGCGGGCCTCGCCGGCGAGCCGGTGATCTTGAACGCGGGCGCCTATACGCATACTTCGGTCGCCCTCCAAGACGCGATCAAGGGCGCAAGGACAAAAGTCATCGAGGTCCATCTTTCGAACGTTCACGCAAGGGAACGCTTTCGCCACCATTCCTTTGTCTCTCCTGTCGCGCAGGGCGTAATCCAAGGTTTCGGCGCTTTATCTTATGATCTTGCGCTTGAAGCCCTTCTCGCCGGCGCCGGACCCAGCGAAAGTTGAAGAAAATGAAATATCCGGGGCCGAAACCCGCCGGGAACAACGCAGCCAGCCCCATCGACACGGACCTCGTCGAGACGCTGGCGAAAATGGTCACGCGCCTGGGTCTCTCCGAGATCGAGGTGGCCCATGGCGACCTCAAGATCCGCATCGGGCGGCAGGTTTCGGCCGCTGCGATTCAGCACGTTGCGCCGCCGCCTTCTCCGGCTTCGGTCAGCGCGCCTCAACTGGCTTCGGCCGCGGCGCCCGAAGCGCCAGGAGCGGTCAAATCGCCGATGGTCGGAACCGCCTATCTGCGGTCCGCGCCGGATTCCGCGCCTTTTGTGGAAATCGGCTCGCGCGTGAGGGTCGGCGACAAGCTCCTTCTCGTCGAGGCAATGAAAACGTTCAACGAAATTGTCGCGCCCCGCGCTGGAACGGTGACGGGCATTCTGGTCGAGGACGGCCAGCCCGTCGAATACGGCCAGCCGCTTCTCGTGATCGAATGAGGGCCGCGCTGCCGGCAAGCTGACATGTTCGATAAGATCCTTATCGCCAATCGCGGCGAAATCGCCTTGCGGATTCTGCGCGCCGCCAAGGAGCTTGGCATCGCGACGGTCGCCGTTTATTCGACCGCCGACGCCGAGGCCATGCACGTGAAGCTCGCGGATGAATCGGTCTGCGTCGGACCGCCGCCCGCGCGCGATTCCTATTTGAACATTCCAGCCCTGCTCGCCGCCTGCGAAATCACCGGGGCCGAAGCTCTGCATCCGGGTTATGGATTTCTCGCCGAGAACGCGCGTTTCGCCGAAATCCTCGCCGACCATCACATCGTATTCGTCGGCCCCAAGCCAGAGCATATCAGGATGATGGGCGACAAGATCGAGGCCAAGCGCACCGTGAATGCGCTCGGCATTCCTTGCGTGCCGGGCTCGGCTGGCGCGATCGCGGGCGATCACGAGGCCGCGGCGGTCGCTCGGGAGCTCGGTTACCCGGTCCTCGTCAAGGCGTCGGCTGGCGGCGGCGGACGCGGAATGAAGGTCGCCCGGTCGCAGGACGAGCTATCAGTCGCGCTTGCAACCGCAAGATTGGAAGCCAAGACGGCGTTCGGCGACGACGCGGTCTATCTCGAAAAATTTCTCGAAAAGCCCCGCCACATAGAGGTCCAGATTCTGGGCGACGGGCGCGGCAAGGCCATTCATCTTGGCGAGCGCGAGTGCTCCCTGCAGCGTCGGCATCAGAAGGTCTGGGAGGAAAGCCCGTCCCCGGCCCTCAATGCGTGCCAGCGCCAAGAGATCGGCGAAATCTGCGCAAGCGCAATGCGCAAGCTCGGCTACGCCGGGCTCGGCACGATCGAGTTTCTCTATGAAGAGGGACAATTCTACTTCATCGAGATGAACACGAGAATTCAGGTCGAACATCCGGTGACCGAAATGGTCACCGGCGTCGATCTCGTCAACGAGCAGATCAAGATCGCCGCCGGCTCGCCGCTGTCCCTGACCCAGGAGCAGATCGTTTTTTACGGGCACGCGATCGAATGCCGGGTCAACGCCGAACACGCCGCGACATTCCGGCCTTCGCCTGGCGCGATCGCCTATTACCATCCACCGGGTGGCCTCGGCGTTCGCGTCGATAGCGCGGTTTACGCCGGCTATACGATTCCGCCGACCTATGATTCGCTCGTCGGCAAGCTCATCGTGCATGGGCGCAACCGCAACGAGGCGCTGATGCGGCTGCGCCGCTCCCTCGACGAATTCATCATCGATGGCATAGACACAACGATTCCATTGTTTCAAACGCTGGTTCGAAACGCCGACATTCAGAACGGCCTCTATGACATCCATTGGCTCGAAAAATTTCTCGCCACCGGCGGGATGGATGTAGCCGCGGCCTGACCCCGACGCCCGCCGGATCGTCGCGCCACGGCCACGATTCACATCGAGGCAATAGGCCGGAGCTCCGAGCATTTGCAGGTCGCGCCGAAACCGGCGCCTCCGCTGTCATTTAGTTGACGCCCTTCGAGCGCTATGACCTGAGCCTGTCGAGCAAACCCAGAGCCGGGCACACGCTGGCGCTGATGAGCGCACGGCGTCGGGCCAAAACAGGAGTGTGCAAGCTTGCCAAATCTGAATGATATCTGGTCGCACATCAGCTCGGCTTTCGCCGGCAATCATCAGGACAAAGCAAAGAAGCCGAAACTATATGACTTCGATTTGTCGGGAAACGCGTACAAGATTCGCCTGCTCCTGAATATTCTCGGCGTAGACTACGCAAAGCAGAACGTGAACCTGCTCAAGAAGGAGCAAAAGGCCGCCCATTATTTGAAGCTCAACGCCTTCGGCGAAGTTCCCGTATTCGAGGATGGCGATTTGCGCCTGCGCGACTCGCTGGCGATCTTGATCTATGTCGCTGGCAAGTATGACCTCGCTCGCAGCTGGTGGCCGGTTGACGCCGCGTCCCAGGGTCTCGTCAGCCAGTGGCTTGCGACCGCCGGCCATGAATTGAAGAGCGCCAGCGACGCCCGCATCGCAAAAGTTGCGAATTACGACCTCGATTTGCCGAAGCTTCAGGATCGCGCCAAGGCCCTATTCAACATCATTGACGCGCACCTCCATGGCCGCGATTGGCTAGAGCTTGGTCGCCCGACGATCGCCGATATCGCCGTCTTCCCTTACACCGCGCTGGCCGAAGACGGAGGCATCTCGCTCGAGCCTTATCCAAACCTGCGCGCATGGATTGAACGGGTTAAAGGCCTGCCGGGTTTCATTCCTCTTCCCGGACGTTGACTTTCGCTTGGACTTTCCCTTCCCCCCGATCGCTCGCGCGGGTCTCGTCGCGCGAGCTTCGGCCTCTCTCGCTTGTGCCCTGGCGCGCCTCCAAGAAGCCGCGCGGACGAGATCAAAACGTGATCATCGTGCGTAGCCCGAAAACCGCGGCGTCCGGAATCCGCCCGACCGCGGGATGAACGGGATCGATCACGCCGCCGCTCGGGCGGAAAATATATTGGAAATCGGGCAGAACGATCCAACCCGGAACGATCTGCGCCTGATAGGTGAACTCGAGCGCGAGCTCATAGTTGCGGATCGGCAAGGCCTCGCCCGCATAGAGAGCCGTATCCCGATCGAGCGCGCCGACCGGCGGGGAGACTTTGGTAAAGGCCGCGGCGCAGCCAAATTGATCATCCGGTCTTTGCCGCTACAAGCCCATGAAATCGACCCCCGCCTCGGCGTAGAAGCTGACGAGATTGCGGTCCGAAGGACTCGCCGATACGCGCGCGAATAAGCCGACGCCTTTCTTTAGATCATCTCCCGGCAGACGCCAAAGCATCTGATCGATGACGCCATAGACGCAATAATCCCCTCTATGGGTCCGCGCCACGCCGTCGCTTGTCGGGCTGGCGAGCGACTGACCGTCGACGTCGAAATGGTTATCGTTGAAACGGCCGAAGTGACGCCAGGCGCCGAGCTCGATCGTCCCGGCGAGGGCTGGCGTCGTCTTGTTTTGATTATAGGCGAATTGCACCTCGCCGAAGAGCAAAGGCGGGTCCTTGAGGCGGAAACTTATCCCGGCAGATCCTTGATCTGCTCCAAGCCTGTGAACCCCGCCCCCGCAGGGTCGCCGTTAAATATGGCGGCGAGCAACGTAACCTGATTATTTGGGGTCACTTTGAGACGAGCGCCGGGCGTCGCCAGCGGATAGCCTGGGCCGCCGCTCGGACGATTCTCCGCAGTGTTATTCGGCCAGCCGAACGTTCCATTGACGTAGAGATCATTGCCGAATTCGCTGATGAACAACTCGTTGTCGGCCGCCAATTGACCGACGCGGACCGACGCTACGTCGGCGAACAGCTTCTGCTCGGCCCAAAGCTCGTAAAGCCGCGTCGTCGGCCGCGCCTCGAGGCTGCTGATGTTCGAGAAATTGTCGATATTATAGGCCGACAGACCGCAGCCTTGGATCTGATAGGCATTGACGCGGAAGCTGGCGCCGGTCAACCCCGCGAGCTTTGCGAGGTCGGCGTCGACCTTCATGTAGAGCACGCTCTGGTAGCTCGCGCCTTGCTTGACCCCGCCCGTGGGATTTCCGAATGTGTCCTGGATGTAATCCAGTTCGAAATCGACTCCGCGGTCGAGCCGCCCTTTCTTGAAATCCCCCAGCGCCGGAATGAGAGAGGAAATCGTCGACTCAGCGGCCGCCGGGGGAGCCACAACCCCTTGCGCAGGAGTCGACCCCATGTCCTCCGCATGAGCGACGTCGCAGGCCGGCGCGGCCAACCCCGTCAGAAGAATTGGCAGCAGCGCCGCCAAGCCACGCAACGCGTCTCGGCCTCCGGCGCCATTGATCGAGACGAGTCCGAGCCTCGCGCATGCCGCCGCCCCAACGCGGTCATTGTCCAGGATGTCGCGGCCGAAAGATAAAATAATAAAAGCCGCCATCTAAAATATATTTTGCATATTTATTCAAGTCTAGATCTATGTTTGTTATGTTGCTGTCATATTTCTCTATTGGAGGCGTTTACTTGATCAAAAGTTCCAGCGCGACATGAGGGGAAGTCATCGAAGGGCGCGCGCGGCGCTTGCGACAAGATCGTCGCAGACGGATGCTTTGCGGCATTCGAAATGGCGGCAGGAAGAATAAAACTGAAATCGATTCCGAACGGGTAGCCCGCATTCGGAAAAGCAAATTCGTAAGTCATTGAAAAGACTGGAGCGGGTGAAGGGAATCGAACCCTCGTATTCAGCTTGGAAGGCTGCTGCTCTACCATTGAGCTACACCCGCATGCGCCTTTGCTTCGATGCTATCGAGGGCCGTGAGCTAGCCCTTTCGCCGGTTCACGGCGGATTGAACGCATCTCGACGCAGCCGCCATCCTATAATCATGACCTCGTCCTGCGTCAAACCCGAGGCGATGGCGACGTTTCGCTCGGTTTTGGCTATCATATTGATTCAACGCAAACATCGACGAACAGCCGCGATCAAATCGGTTTGCGCCTGGCGCCGCCAGGGATCAATACCCAGTGACGATGGGCAGACAAGGCTGTTGCGGCGGCCCAAGGAAGGCCAGATGTTGCGACTCAAGTCGTTGAACGAGGCTCAATTTCGATGCGACCGCGTCGCGTATCTTGACCCAGTAATCGCGCTCCCGTCCCGCCCCTGCGACGGCGAGATTGAGCAACGCATAGGCCACGACATAGTCCTGCGGAACGCCTTGGCCTTTGTCATACATGAGCCCGAGGAAATATTCGGCGCTTGGAAAATTCTGCTCAACTGCGCAACGGTACCACCCCGCCGCGACGACGAAGTTTTGCGGGACGCCCTCGCCATTGGCGAACATGAAGCCTAGATAGGTTTGCGCCCTTGGGTCGCCAGCGACGGCGAGGTCTGAAAAGATCTGCGCCGCTCGCGTGTAATTGTGAGCTGACAAGGCGGCGGTCCCATCGCGGAAAGACTCCGCGACGGCGGGGCTCACAAGACCAAGGATGAAAACGAACATGCCGAGCGCGGACCGGAAATTGCGGCGCGCGCCCCGCTTCGAAGCAAGACGCCTCGCGGCGACAGACCTTAATCTCTCGAGTCTTTGTGCGAGGGCGGAGATCGCCATTGCCTTCCTCTCCCCATAGGCTGGAGAATATGATCTCGGGGGATTTAGCTTCGACGGAGACATTCGCCGACCGTCCACGGCTTCGAGGGACAACAAGAGGCGGCTCGCTCAATACTCGTAAAATGCTGCTTCGAGCAGCCAACAAAGCCAGATCGCAGGCGCGAAGAAAAGCCCGAAGGGCAATCGCGCGCCCGCGCGGAGAGGACGATGCGCGAGAAGGCCGCCAAGCGCATAGGCAGCCAGCGCGGCGAGCGCCGCGATCTCGATTGCGACCGGGACGAAGGTCCATTCGAGCCAGGCGCCGGCGACCGCGGCGAGCTTCACGTCGCCGAGGCCTATTCCCTGCCGCTTGCGCACGCGCCGATAGATTTCGCGAAGACCGAAGAAGGCGAGGCTCAAAACGACGCCCTGCGACGCGGCGATGATGATTCTCTCGGGCGCGCCTTCGAAGCTGATTTGCGACGCATTGGCCAAGGCGAGAAGAAAAGCGGCGAGGCTCAACTGATCGGGGATGATGAAGGAGCGCGCATCCACGATTGCAATCGCGATCATGAGAAGCGCCAGGGCGGCGCCCAAAAGCCCGGCGAGGCCGGGCGCCGCGACAATGCTCAAAAGCGCCGCGCCGCCAGCGATGATGACGACGGCGGCGCAAATAAGCAATTTTCGCCGCGCTGTCGACGCCATTGTCGATCCGCCCGAAGCCGAATGGATCTCATCCCCCGGCGAAGCTATCTCGGCCGGCAAGAGACGGTCGAATTCGGCGCAGTCACGAAGCCTGGGCATTGGACGGGCGCTCATGGATTCGGCGACACGGCGCCCGGCGGATGATAGGAGGTGATCTTGTCTCCGCGCATCTTCGAGCGCAACTCCTCCGCGACAAAGGAGGCGTCGACTCCGTCGCGGATGATTTGCGGCCGGATGAAGATGATGAGCTCCGTGCGTTTGCCTTGCTTGGCGTAATTATTGACGAAGGCGTTGCCAAAGACCGGTATCTGGTCGAGACCGGGAATGCCTGCGCGATCCCCATTCTGGTTGTCCTGGATAAGGCCGGCGAGCAACACTGTTTGGCTATCCGCGACCAGGATTGAACTCTTGACCTTGCGTTCAGAGATCGTTGGCGTGAGATTCGGGTTATTCGGTTGGCAATTCTGGCACTGGCTGATCTCCTGCTCGACGTCGAGCAGAACGTTGCCGTTGGAGTTGATGCGCGGCAGAATGCGCAGGATAATACCCGTATTCTTGTAGTCAATTGTATTGACGACCGTATTGTTTGTCGTCAACACCGTCGCCGAGCCTGTCGATATCGGCACCTGATCGCCGACTGTGAGGGTGGCGACCTGATTATCGATGACGACGAGGGACGGATTGGAGAGGACCTTGGTGGTGGTATAATCATGCAAGGCGTTGATGATGACTTGCGGCGTATATTTCGAGCCGAGAAGAAGATTGAAGCCCGGCTGCGTGGTGCTCAAAGGTAGTGAACCCACTGTGTTCATGACGCCAACCGGGCCGGCGCCCGCGCTGACGGTAGATGTCCCACTGGAGCTAACGCCGCCCAGCGTATGTCCCAGAAAAAACTGCACGCCGTAATTGAGCTCGTCGTTGAGCGTGACTTCGGCGATGGTGAGATCAATCGCGACCTGCATGCGGGGACGGTCAAGCTGATTGAGCGCCCTTTCGATGATGCGATAGCTTTCCTGATTGGCGTAGATCACGACCGAATTGTTAGCGGCGTCGGCCATGATCCGGACGCCGGCCAATAGCGCGGGGCCCGAGCCGCTCCGCGACGAAACCGGCGCGTTGGACAATGCGGAACCGCCCGCGGCGGCGCCATTGTCCTGGCCGTCGGCCCCGCCGCGCAACGCTCCGAACGGGTTCTGCGGCTGTGTTTGAGTTTGAGTTTGCGCGGTCGCTGTCGTCGTCGTCGTCGCTGGAGGCCCTCCGGTGAGCCGTTCCGCGGCGGATAAACTCGAAGATCCCGCGCCGGGCGCGATTTGATTTGCGGCCGAGTCGAGTGCGCCGCCTCCGCCGCCGCCGATGAATAGATCGCTGAGCAGCTTCGCGATCTGCTTCGCATCGCCGTAGCGGACCCTATAGACCTTGACGCCGGTGCTCGCCGTCGTCGAACCGTCGAGGCGGCCGATCCATGTTCCGGCGGCTTGCAGCAATTCCGGCTTGCGCGCCACCACCAGAATAGCGTTCAAGCGGCTGACGGCCTGCAGCTTGACCAAGTTTTGACTCATGCCCGCTTCGCCCGAATCCAGGATTTTTTCGAGCTCTGCGATCAAGGGCTCGGGCGTCGTGTTATGGACTGGGAAAACCCCGACCGACTGGCCGCGCATCCAGTCCACGTCAAAGCTGAGAACCGTGTCGACCGCGCTGCGGCGCTCGACTCCATTGCCGACGACGACGAGCAGATTATTCCCGGCGTCGGCCCGCACCGATCCGGCCTTCGCGGCAAATCCCTCCAGAAGCTTCATGATTGTCGGCGCCGAGACATGCTGCAGCGGAATCACCGTGACGCCATAGCCCGGCTCCAGACGACGGTCCTGGTCCGTCCGATCGACGCTGCCGCTGCCGATCGCCTCATCGGCCGGAACGATGTGATAGCCTCCCACATCATGAACCAATACGGTGTTGCTCGTGCGCAAAGCGCTTTCCAGCACGAATAACAAATGGTTCTTGGGGATCGGCCGTCCCGATGAAAGGCTGATGGAGCCTTGCACCCGTGGATCGATCGTGTAGCCGAGGTTGAGAATATCGCCGAGAATGACCTTCGCGACCGTCGTCACAGGCGTATTTTCGAAATTCAGCTCGACGCCGTCGCCGCTTCCTGGCGAGTCGGCCGATCGAGAGGCTCGCGAACCGCCGCTCCCATAATACACGAGAGGCCGGTCGGCCGCCCCTGCCGCCGCGCCTGTGTTGACGTTTTCAGCCGATCGCGGGAACCTCGGCTGCAGGTCGATGGCGCGGACATGGTCCAAGGCGTCCGGCAGATCGTTGGCCCCCACCCCGATCGGCGCAGACCCGCAAGCGGCAAGCATCCCACAGACCAACAAAATAAGCGCCGCAGATGATGCGGCGCGATGTAAACGAATCTCTTGGACGCGAACGCTAAACAACAAGGTTACCTAAGACCAAAGACCGCATGCCTGCGCATGAAAATGCGCGCCGCCAATATGGTCGGCTTCAACCCTTGCGTGAAACTTGGCTAATTTTGCCGCTCTGGTCAAGATAAATATAATGTCATTTTGTCGACATTAAACCGCCACATCATCGCCCTATCGATTGGAGCTTGCGAGCTTTTTGAAATCCGTATAGAGCTATGAAATGGTCCACATTGCTGTCGAAGACTTCGCAAAGCACCTGATCAATAAGAACTATTTACTTACTGATGCTGCGCTCATTTCTATTTCTTCGACTGCGCCGAATACTGAACATACTCTACGCAAGCTTTGGGAATCCACGGATCTCTCGGCAAACGGCTTTGCCGACGAAGTGGCGCAATTTTATGGGCTGAAACGGCTCAGTCTGCCACAGTTGGTCGCAGCCGCAGCTTTGACCGAACGGTTTTCGCCTCGCTTCCTGCGCGAGACCGCAATCTTTCCCTTCGAGGCGCCCAAAGGCCAATTCAGACTTGCGGTCGCCGACCCGAGCGATTCCGCCGCCGTGCGTGCGGCTGAGATCGTTCTCGGCGGACCAGTCGAGGTGGAAGTCGCCTCGTTTGAGGATATCGCAACCGTCCTCGGCGAGCGGCTGGGCGGCGAGGAGACGGCGGCGCAAGATGGGGGCGCGAGCGTCGCCCGCTCCGACGACGACATCGAGAGCCTGCGCGATCTCGCGAGCGGAGCCCCTGTCGTGCGCGCGGTCAACGACCTGCTCGAAAAAGCGATCGAGCTCCGCGCCAGCGACATTCACATCGAGCCCTTTAGGACCGGCCTCACGGTGCGCATGCGGGTTGACGGCCTGCTTCGCGCAACGCCGGCGCCGAGCGACGCCTTGCCGCAAGCGCTGATCTCGAGGATCAAGATTCTCGCCGGCCTCAACATCGCCGAGAGGCGTCTGCCGCAAGACGGCGCGGCGCGGCTGAAGATCTCCCGCGCGGAAATCGATATTCGCGTCGCGACCATGCCAGCGCAGCACGGCGAGTCGGCGGTCCTCCGCTTGCTGCCGCGCGACCGCGGTCTGCTCGACGTCGCAAAGCTCGGCCTGTCGAGCGCGGACGAAAAAATCGTGAGCCGCCTGCTTGCGCTCCCGCACGGGCTGATCGTCGTGACGGGGCCGACCGGCAGCGGCAAAACGACGACGCTTGCGACGCTGCTCTCAATTCTCAACGAGCCATCGCGCAAGATTCTCACGATCGAGGATCCGGTCGAATATGAAATCCAGGGCGTCAACCAATCGCAAGTGAAACCCTCGATCGGGCTGACCTTCGCTGCGGCGATGCGTTCTTTTCTTCGTCATGACCCTGACGTCATCATGGTCGGCGAAGTGCGCGACGCGGAAACGGCGGGCATCGCCATACATGCGGCGCTTACGGGACATCTCGTGCTTACAACCCTGCACACGGAGACCGCCGCCGCCGCGATTCCGCGCCTGCTCGATCTCGGGGTTGAAGGCTTCCTGTTGAAGTCGACGCTGCGGGCCGTGATCGCGCAGCGGCTTGTCCGCGTTCTTTGCGACCGTTGCAAAAGCACGCGCCTATTAAGTTCCGAAGATCTCGACAACGATCCCCGCTTTAGCGCCATCGGCCTGAAGGCCGGGGACTCCGTGTCCGAGCCTGTAGGCTGCGAGCGCTGCGGCGGCGTTGGCTATCGCGGCCGAAACGGCGTGTTTGAATTGCTTGAGCTGAATGAGGACGTGCGGGAGCTCGTGGGAGCGCATGCCGACGCGCATAAGATCGACCAGGCCGCCCGGCGCTCGGGCATGACGACCATGATCGAGGACGCGGTCGCCAAATGCCGCGCCGGCGTAACCTCGGCGTCCGAGGTTCTGCGCGTCACCACAGTGCGCTGATCATGGCGAGCTTCCGTTATCGAGCCCTGACCCAAAACGGCGAAGTCGTAAGCGGCTCGATCACCGCGCCGACCGCGGCGGAGGTCGCCCATCGCATCGAATATCTCGGCCTCATTCCGATTGAAACCGTCAATGACGACGGTCGGAGGGCGGGCTCAGGCTGGAATTTGTCTTTTCTGTCCGCCCCCCGTCCCGAAGACGTGACCTTCTTCACCGGCGATCTCGCGCTTCTCCTGAAGACCGGGGCTCGCATCAACGACGCTCTTGCCTTGTTTACCGACGATTCGGACATTGGCCGGCTGCGCCCGACGATCGCCAAGATCACCGCCGCCATAATGGCGGGCGAGAGCTTCGCCGATGCGCTCACCCACCACCCCAGCCTCTTTTCGCCCATGTATATCGCCCTCGTGCGCGTCGGAGAGGCCTCGAGCACTCTGGCCAATATCCTGGAGGTTCTCGCCGCCGAACGAGTCCGCGCCGAGGCGCTGCGGCGGCGCTTCAGCGACGCTCTGCGCTATCCCGCCTTTGTCCTGGCCGCGGCGAGCGCCGTTCTTATTTTCTTCCTGACCTTCGTGCTGCCCCAGTTCGCGACAGTGCTGCGCGACTTCAACGCCAAGCTCGATCCGATCGTGCTTGGCTTCCTCGGTCTTTCAGATTTCCTCCACGCGCATATGCAAGCGCTCGCCGTGGCGCTTGTCGTCCTCGTCGGAGGCGGATGGTATGTCCTGAGCCAACCGACGGTGCGCGGCTCGATCATGGAGGCGCTCGCGCGCTTGCCGCTCGTCAGCAGGGTTATGAGCTTTCATCGGACGTCCTTGTTCTGCCGAAATCTCGGCGTTCTGCTCGGCGCCGGGGTCGCGCTCACGACGACGTTGCGGATTCTCGCCGACATGATGGCGACGACAGGACGCTCTCCCGCCTGGAGCAAGACCGGAGACCTCGTCCGCCATGGCGGCAAGCTTTCCGATGCGCTCGCCGAAACAAAGGCGGTTCCGGCCATGGCCATTCGCACCTTGCGGCTCGGCGAGGAATCCGGCCAATTGCCCATGCTCGCGGAGCGCATCGCCGAATTCTACGAAGCCAAGCTGCAACGCAGCCTGGATCGGCTGGTCGGCGTCATCGGACCTGTCGCGATCGTTGGAATCAGCATCATTGTCGGCGGCCTGATCGTCTCGGTCATGACCGCTCTCATGTCAGTGAGCCAAGTCGTCGGATGAAACGGAGCGAATTTCGATGAACATATTCAGCATGGCGAAAATATCGAGCGCGTGGCCGCGCGGGCTGAGGCGGCGAAGCTCGATAATGGGCGCGGAAGACGGCTTCACGCTCGTCGAAATCCTGGTCGTGATCACGATCATCGGCCTCATCATGGGCCTCGTCGGACCGCGCGTCCTCAATTACCTCAGCGAGTCGAAGGTCAAGGCGGCGACGATCCAGATCCAGAGCTTCGCGGGCTCGCTCGATCTCTTCTATCTCGACGCCGGACGTTATCCGACGACAGCGGAGGGCCTCGCCGCTCTGACGCAGCGCCCCGCCGGAGCGACAGGGTGGAACGGCCCCTATTTGAAGAATGGCTCCGTCCCCAACGATCCCTGGGGACACCCCTACATCTACCGCTCGCCCGGACAGCACGGGCCTTATGACATCGCCTCCAATGGCTCGTCCGGCCAGGAAGGCGGGACAGCCTCGGCCGCCGCCATCACCAGTTGGGCGAAGCGATGATGCGCAGCCGCGCGGACAGCGGGTTCACCCTGCTCGAGACTGTGTGCGTTCTCGCGATCGTCGCAATGCTCGCGGCGATCGCCCTGCCTGCGTTTCCGCATCGGACCTCGCGCGCAAGGCTCGAAGCCTATGCGCTCGAGGCGGCCGCTTTGCTCAAGGCCGACCGCAATGCGGCGATAAGGCGGGGCTCGCATATAGCAACGGAGCTCAGCGCGGCGTCCAAGACAATGCTTTCCGGCGCGAGCGGGCGTTTGCTGCAATTGCCAGACGACGTCGCTTTCAACGCAATGCTCGCGGCGCAATGCGACCAGCGCGCCGCGGGGACTTCGATCGACTTCTTTCCGTCGGGAATGTCATGCGGCGGAACGCTCTCGCTCTCGCGGCTCGGGACAACCTTCGAGGTCCGCGTCGCCTGGTTGACGGGAGGGATCGAAGTTGTTCCAGTCAAAACCTTTTGAGCGTCAAGACAGCAAGCCCACAGCCAGCGAGCGCCGCGCCGGCTTCACCCTCATCGAGGCGCTGGTCGCGCTCGCCATCGTCGCAATATCCTTGACCGCGATCGGGTCGCTCACGGCCGCGAATATTCGCGCGCCCCGCAAGATCGAACAGCATCTTGGGCTCGTCGAGACATTGCGGGCGATAGAGACAGGCCTTCCCGACCGCGCGAACCTGTCGCCGGGAAATCTCTCCGGCGAACTGGCGGCGCATCAATGGTTGGTTGAAATCCAGTCCTTTCCGGATGAAATCGTCGATTCGCCCAAGCCCAACCCGTGGGCGCCTCAGTCCGTCGCCATAATCGCGCAATCGCCGTCCGGAGCAACGCTCAGGATCGACACCATACGCCTGCGCCAAGTGGCGGGTCAATGAGACGCGCGCGCACCCTAGTTCAACTCTTGGCCTCGGATGCCCGCGGCTTTACGCTCTTCGAAGCCCTGGTCGCGGTCGCCTTGATGGGTCTGATCCTCACGATTCTCGGGACCGTGACCGCGCAATGGCTGCCGAGCTGGAAAGCCGGATTCGGCCGCGTGCAGCGCACCGAGCTGCTTGGCCTCGGGCTCGACCGGATCGTCGCCGATCTCGCCGCCGCGGAATTCATCTCGCCAAGCGGCAAGGGCAAAAGGCCCCTCTTCGACGGATCGCCGAGCTCCGCCATATTCGTGCGATCGGCGATCGGTCCCAATAAATCCGGCGGCCTAGAGATCGTGCGGCTCGCCGACAGCGCCGACGACCACGGTCTCGTTCGCGCGCGGGCGCCTTTCACGCTCATCGCGGACGGAGCCGCCGGCGCCGGCGAGTTCGAATTTTCCGACGCAATCACGCTCATGCGCGACCCGTTTCGCGTTTCCTTCGCCTTCGCCGGCCGCGACCGCGCATGGCGCGACACATGGAGCAACGCCCTACAACTGCCGGACGCCGTCCGCGTCACCGTTCGAGACGGCGCGACGGATCAGATCCTCGCGGTTTCGACGGCGGCCCTCTTACATGTGAACGCGCCAGCGGAATGCGCTAGCGTGAATTCGGCGGCGGGATGCATCCAAACGCTTGAAAGACCCGAAGATCCAGGGCGGCCCTGACGATGGAGCTTCGATGAGCCGCTTTTCACGCATATTCCTCTCCAAGCTGATCTTCCCGCGAGAACGAGGCGCGGACGGCTTCATCATCGTCGCCGTCCTCTGGATTCTCGCAGCGCTCGCGACGCTCGCCGGCGTCTACTCGGTTTATGTCTCCAACACGGCGATCGCGGCGCATGTCGGCGACGACCGGCTCCGCGTGGAAGCATTGGTCTCGGCGGGAGTGGAGCTGACCGCCTATCGGCTGGTCGCGTTCGAGGAAAGCAAGCGGCCGACCTCAGGCGCCTTCGCGTTCCGGCTCGGGCGCTCCGACGTCGCTGTCGAATTTCGGTCCGAAGGCGCCCGGATCGACCTCAACGCCGCGCCGAAGGAATTGCTGGCCGGCCTGTTTACGACGCTTGGCGCAAAACCTGAAAACGCGCAATATTTTGCGGACCGCATTATCGGCTGGCGGACAAAGTCCGAGGCGGCTGGCCAAAACAAGGAAGCCGACGCCTATCGGGAAGCGAGGCTGAGCTATCCGCCCCGGCAGGCGCCATTCCAGAATGTCGCTGAATTGCGGCTCGTTTTGGGACTGCCCCCGAATCTTGTCGAAAGCGCTTTGCCGTTCGTGACAGTTTTTAATGGCCGCGCGGAAATCGACGTCATCGAGGCCGCGCCCGAGGTCGTCGCATCCTTGCCCAAAATAAACCCTAGCATCGTCGGCGAGATCCTCGCGCGACGCCATGTGCAAACTCCGGAAGCCGTGATGGCGCTTCTTGGCGCCGCCCGCTCCAGCGTCGCGATAGAGGGTCGCAAAGCGACGCGGGCCAGCGTTCGCGTGGCGCTCGACAATGGCCGCCGCGTGAACGCCGACGTCGTCCTCCTCATCCTCGAGGAGGGCCAGGAACCCTATCGAATTTTGTCGTGGCGCGACGATTTCGATGGCCCCGTTTGACCGCCCGCCGAGAATGGATGCGAAATGGACTGGCGCCGCAAGATTGTCGAAGCATTTTCACAATGGATCGACCACGTCGAGGCGGCGATCCTCGCGAGCAGCGAATCGATGCGCTCGGCGCGGCGCCTGCGCCTCGTCGAAGGCCGCGACGGGGCCTTCTCGGCGCAAGCAAGCTCGGACAAGGCGAGCCCCGACTGGCCGAAAGAGCCGATCCGCATCGTCGACGGGCGCATCGATCCGGCGGCTTCCGCCAGTTGGGCGCCAATGTTTAACCGGGCTCGAGTCGAGCTTGTGCTGCAACCCCATCGCTTCATGTTCAGGCCGCTCGAATTGCCCGGCCGCGCCTCGGACTTCCTTGGAGGGATCATCCGCGCCCAAATCGATCGCCTGACGCCCTGGAGCGCCGCCGATGCTGCTTTCGGCTGGCGTCCTTCAAGCGAAGTCGTAAACGATCGGATCATCGTCACAATCGCGGCGACGGCGCGCAGCCTGATCATGCCTTTCGTGAACCCGTTCTCGGGATTCGGCGTCGAATCGGTCATCGTATCGGCGCCCTTGCAGGAGGCTGGCTCCGAAGCCGAGTCGATCAAAGTGTTCGAGCAGAAGGTCAAGGGAGCAATCGATGCGCACCGATTGCGCCGCGCTCTTGTCGCGCTGCTTATCGGAGCGAGCGCGCTCAGCGTCGCAGCGGTCGCCGCGGCGGTCATCGTCGGCGGCGATTATCGGAGCGAGCGCGCTCGCCAGAGCGCGTCAGCGTCGCAGCGGTCGCCGCGGCGGTCATCGTCGGCGGCGATCTAGAGTCGCGAGGCGACGTCACGCAACGCGTCGCCGAGCGGCGGGCGGCGCTGGGCTCAGCGCGCGATGCGTCAGGCGAAGCCGCGCTGGCGCAGCGCAAGCGCGAGACGCCTTCGAGCGTCATCGTCATTGAGGCGCTGTCGAAGATCCTGCCCGACCACACCTATCTGACCGAATTGCGCATCCAAAGCGACAAGATGCAGATCGTCGGAGTGACGCGCGACGCTCCATCGCTGATCCGCCTCATCGAGCAATCCGCCCATTTCACCAAGGCGGTCTTTTTCGCGCCGACGACGCGCTCGGCTTCCGAAGCCGGCGAGCATTTCTCCATCGAAGCCAAGATCGAACCGGTTTACAGCGAATGATCCAGGCCCGCTCGCTCACAAATCAGCTCTCACGCGCGCAGGCTTCGGCGATCGCCGGTTATGCTGCGGCCATAGCCGGATTCGTCATTATCGTCTGGCTCGCGCTTTCAAGCCTTGCTGATGATTACGCGGCGTTTTCGGCCGCCTCCGAACTCCTCGACGAGATGGAAGGCCGCAGGACTCCATTGGCGCAGCTTGGCGCCGCCTCCGGCCATGTCGCGTCCGGCTCTCCCTTCCTGGAAGGTCCAACTGTGACCGTCGCCGGCGCCGCGCTCCAGCAGCGAGTCGTCGCCGCGGTCAAGGACGCCGGCGGCAATGTCCTGTCTTCGCAAATCGACTTGCAGGGAACGCAAGCCAATGAAGGCTATGTCACCCTCACGGCGAATTGCGAGATCGACCAAACCTCCTTGCAGCAGCTGCTCTACGATCTCGAGGCCGGAATGCCGTTTCTTTTCATTGACCAACTCGTGATCCAGACGCCGCAGTCCAGCGGCGAAAAGGAGGGCGGCCCAATGCGCGTTCGAATCGACGTCTCCGGTCAATGGCAGGTCGCGAAATGATCCGGCGCGCAACAGCCTGCCTGATGTTGGCGGCCGGCTCTCTTATGGCCGGCGACGCCATCGCTCAAGCGCCGGAGAGCGCCAACCTCATCGTAGGCGAGCCGGGTCCGACTCGTCCGGGGTCCGAACCGGCGGAGCTTGGACAGCCGACTGTCGGGCAGCCAGACGTGGGGCAGCCAAACTCGGGACAACCAAACTTGGGGCAACAGGACCCGGGACAACAGGACCCGGCGCGGCAGCCGCTCAATCCCAAGGACCAGGCGCCGCAACAGCGGGCGGCGAGCGCGAATCCGCTGTGGGGAATCCCGCTCGACACATTAGCCGTCACGCGGGAGCGTCCAATCTTCTCTCCCTCCCGGCGACCGCCCGCGCCGCCCATGGCCGCGCCGGTCATTGCAGCGGTCGAGGCGCCGGTCGTCGAGGCGGCCGAGCCGGAGCAGCCGCCCTTCACGCTGCTCGGGACAGTCATCGACGACACTAGCGAAAGTCTTGCGATCTTTTTCAGCCAAGCCTCAAATTCGGTCATTCGGCGACGCATAGGCGAAGAGGAGGCCGGATGGATTCTGCAGGCGATCGACCCAAGAACGACGACGCTGGAGAGAGGCGCGCGTCAGGTCACGCTGGGGCTGCCAGCGCGCAACGCGGAAGTCGCGCAAAACGGCGAACCGCCGCACATCGAGCCTCCGCTCCCGGGACCGCCGCGCGTCTCGCCCGAGCCTCCCAGGGTCATGCCGCCGGGTCGCGATCATAGGGCTCAGAAGCGACAAAATCAGTGACAACGCACGAAGCGCCGGCGCTTGCGAGGACGCCCCTCAATGCGCGAGCCGCTCCAGCAAATCCCGCACATGGACCTGGTCGGATTTGTAATTGCCGGTCAGCGTATACATCACGAGATTGACGCCGCCGCGAAGCGCGAGCTCGTGCTGCCGTCGACCGCCGGGCGTCAGCGCATAGAGGCTTTCGCCGTCGGGGTCGCTCGCCCAGCCGGCGGCGAGATCATTCGACGTGATGATGATTGGCGAGACGCTATCGCCGGAGCGGGCCGGTCGCGCCCCTCCGTCGGCGGGGGGCGGAGGCAACGCTTCGATCCAGGTCTCCCCGATCGCGTAGCGGCCGATAAAGCCGTCGATGAGGTAGAAGGTCTTCGTCACGACATGATCAAGCGGCACCGGCTCGAGCTCGGGCACGTCGACGCCATCGAGCAATTGCCGCAGCCATCGCGCTTCCGGTGTGGGCGGGCCGCCTGGACGCGCTGCGAGCGCGTCGCGCGTGTCGAAGACAATCGTGCCGCCTTGCTTCATGAAGGCGCTGATCTTGGCGATCGCCGCCTGCGGCGGTTGCGGGCGCGACGCCACGATCGGCCAATAGAGAAGCGGATAAAAGCTTAATTCGTCGCGCGCCGGATCGACGCCGACCGGATCGCCAGGCGTGAGCGAGGTGCGCCGCGCGAGCGAGCGCGAGAGGCTCGCAAGACCCTGCCGACTCGCCTCGTCGACTTTCGGGTCGCCGCTCGCCACATAAGCGAGCCTCGTCGTCAGCGCCGATTCGAGATCGCGGGACGAAAGCGGGGGCGCCGCAGGATCGGCCAGGGCTCGCATCGGCGCGACCAAAACGCCGCAACCGAGAATGATCAGCATGAGACCGGCGACGACGCGACGCGACGGGCGGCGCAGGCCGCCGGAAAGCCAGAGGGACGCCAGCGCGTCGGCGGCGAACAACAGGAATGCGCCGGCGATCAGCCAGGGGTTCAGGTCAATCGGCTCGGAGCCTCGCAAGGGCTCCACAGCCACGCCAAGACCGGAGAAATCCGCCGCCGCGATTGTCGCTTGCGGCTGCAAGGCGTTGACCGCGATGAGAGCGTCCGAAGCCCCATAGAGTCCCGGCGGATGCTCGGCGTCGGCTGGCCCGTCGAAGCCGGCCGGAATGGGCTTGGCGCTCGGCGGCGGGGGTCCAAGAACGCCGAATCCGTCAAGTGTTCGGTTGGGGGGAACCATGCGCTGTTCTTCGGCCTGTCCTCGGACGCCCTCCCCTGCGGACGCGTCTTTCGCGGTTTCGCCTGATAAAGCGACGATCTTGCGCAGCATGTCCACGAATAATCCCGAAAGCGGAAGATTCGACCAGGTCGTATCGGCCGTCACATGGAACAAGATCGTCATGCCCTTGCCGAGCCGCATGGCGGTCACGAGCGGCGTGCCATCCGAGAGCTGGGCCAGCGTCTTGGCCGGAAGGCCCGGATCTGGTTCAGCCAGAACCTGACGCGTCACCGTGACTTCCGCCGGAACCGCCAATCCGAAGAATGGGCTTTGCCGCTCGAAGGGCGCAAGCGTCTTGGGCGTATCCCAAGACATCGATCCGCCGAGAACCCTCCCGCCGCGGCGCAGCCGGACAGGGACGAGATCGTCCGCCGCGCCGGCGAGATGCGATCCGGCGAAGCGCAAGAGGATGCCGCCGTCCTCGACGAAGCGCAGAAGATCCTCATGCGCCGGCCCCGACACCGCGCCAATGTCGGCCAGGATCATGATCGCCACATGATCCTCGAGCAAAGACCGGATCGGATCGGCGGCTCCCGGCCTCGCCTCGCGCATGTCGGCGAAGGGCGACAGCGCTTTCACGAGATAGTAGTTCGGCGCGAGAAGCGGTTGCGACACATCGGCCGTTTCGCCGCTGACGAGGCCAATGCGGCGGCGGCGCCCGCGTTCGTCGAGAAGCGAAACCGCCGCCGCGGAACGTTCATCCGCGATCTCAAGCCGGGCGACCTCGTTGCGCAATTCGACAGGCATTTCAAATCGGGCCTTCGTTTCATTCGTCACGGCGAAATCGAAAGCCGCCGAACCGATCGCGAGCCCCTTGAGATCAAGCGCGCGAACAAGCCCACGCTCCGGCCCGCCTGGCGCCGAGCGCAGCACCCGCGCCTCGAGCCCTCCGGCGAGATTTTCTGGCCCCGCCAGCGCTCGAACCGGGTCGGCGCCAGTCACGATCGTAATATGCGCCGGCAAGGCGGCAAGCTTGGCGGCGAACTCGCGCGCGTGGCCGAGCTCGATCCCGTCGGTGATCCAGACGATCGAGCTATTGGGATGATTGGCGGTAAATTTTTCAATAACTCCGAGGACGGGGAGCCGTTCAGGCGCAAACGGCGCCGGCTTGACGGCGCGCAGCCGCTCCAGCGCCTTGCCAGCGTCAACCAGCGTAATCTCGCGGCCTTCGTCCGAGGCCGCTGCGACGGCGATCGGCAGCGACCTTCGTCCCGCCGCCTCAATTCGTTCCGCCGCGGCGGCGATCCTGCGATCCCAGCTTGGCGCCGCCGGCCAGCCGTCGTCGATGACGACGAGCATAGGGCCCTCCCCGGCCTCGACGGCCGGCAAGGGGTTCCAGACCGGCCCAGCCATGGCGAGAATGATGCAAGCGGCGATCGCAAGGCGCAAAAGCAGAAGCGGCCATGGCGTCCGCAAGGGCGTCTCTTCCTTGGGGCGGAGGTCGAGGACGAGGCGCAATGGCGGGAACGGCGTCTGGCGCGGCCGCGGCGGCGTGATGCGCAGGAGGTAATAGAGCAGCGGCAAGGCGGCGAGCGCGCCGAGCACAAGAGGAGCCGCGAAAGCGAGAGGGAGGCCGAGCATCAGGGCGCCGGCTCACGCGAAGCATGTTCAAAATTGGCTTCGAGCTGCATTCGCAAGGCGAGCAAAGCCTCGGAGGCCGGCCGATCGGTCCGATGCAGCATCAAGCTCCATCCCCTCGCCCGCGCCGCCTCCCGGATGGCGTCGCGATGGGCGGCGAGCCGGCGAACATATTCGTCGCGGAACGTCTCGGCCTGTCCGACGCGCAGCCGGGCTGGCGAATCGACGTCGATGAATTCGGTGTGCCCGGAAAAAGGAAACGTCTCCTCGACCGGATCGGCGATTATGACGAGATGGCCGCGCGCGCCGGAGCCGCTCAACGTCTCGATCATTCTCGCAATATCCTCTGGATCGCTGAGAAAATCGCCGATCAGAATTGCCTGAGCATTGCGCGCGAGATTCGTTGCGGGCGGAAGCTCCGCCGGCTCGAAGCCAGGGGCGCTCTCCTCCTGCAGCAATGTTTCGGCGAAGCGCTCGACAATGTTCCTGAC
The DNA here is from genome assembly GCF_045689225.1 of Methylocapsa polymorpha. Taxonomy (GTDB): domain Bacteria; phylum Pseudomonadota; class Alphaproteobacteria; order Rhizobiales; family Beijerinckiaceae; genus Methylocapsa; species Methylocapsa polymorpha. Next base: position 486,049 of record NZ_CP136862.1, read on the forward strand.
GGCAATCGGCCGCATGAGGCCAAGCAGGCCGACGCGTTCGCCGCCGCGCATCAGGAGATCGGCGGCGGCGAGGCCGAGCACGAGCGCGCGGTCGATCTTCGGCTGCAAAGCGAGCCTCGATGCAAATCTCATCGATGCGGAGCGATCGATCCAGATGAAGACCGTATGCGCCGCCTCCCACTCACGCTCGCGCACATAGAGGCGGTCGTCCCTGGCGGAGCGGCGCCAATCGATCCGGCTCGCGGCCTCGCCGGCGACAAAGGGACGAAATTGCCAGAAGGTCTCGCCCATGCCGGCGCGCCTTCGTCCATGCACGCCATGCATCACGCTCGCCGCGACCTCCCGCGCGGCGACGAGCAGGCTCGGGAAACGCCGCGCGAGCAGAAGAGCGTCGTCCTGTTGGCGCGGGCCGATGCGGCTTTCGTCCCTGTCGAGCAGTCGCGCCTGCGGCATGGTCAGCCAAGCCGCCCGGTTAGCCGGGTCACGAGATCAGAGACGGTTTCCCCTTCGGCGCGCGCCGCGAAGGTGAGAGCCATGCGGTGCTTGAGGACTGGAACGGCGAGGGCGGCGACGTCGTCGATCGAGGGCGAAAGCCTTCCGCCAAGAAGCGCGCGGGCGCGGGTCGCCAGCATCAAGGCCTGCGCCGCGCGGGGCCCCGGACCCCAGGCGATATGCTTGTTGATCGCCGGATCGCCTTCGCCCGGACGCGCCGAGCGGACGACATCGAGAATGGCCTCGACAATGCTTTCGCCGACAGGCAGCCGGCGCACGAGGCGCTGCGTCGCCATCAGCTCTTCCGCGTTCATGACGCGCTTTGCTTCCGTCTTTGTATCGCCAGTCGTCTCGATGAGGATGCGGCGTTCGGCGGCGCGATCGGGATAGACGACGTCGATTTGCATGAGGAAGCGATCGAGCTGGGCTTCGGGCAGCGGATAAGTGCCTTCCTGCTCGAGCGGGTTCTGCGTCGCGAGGACATGAAAGGGCTGCGGCAGGTCGTGCCGTTCGCCAGCTACGGAAACATGATATTCCTGCATGGCCTGAAGCAACGCGGACTGCGTTCGCGGGCTCGCCCGGTTGATCTCATCGGCCATCAGCAATTGCGCGAAGATCGGGCCTTGGACAAAGCGAAAGCTGCGACGGCGGTCCGCCGCCTCCTCCAAGACCTCGGAGCCGAGAATATCGGCTGGCATCAGATCCGGCGTGAACTGCACGCGACGGGCGTTCAGGCCAAGGACCGTTCCCAAGGTTTCGACGAGCTTCGTCTTGGCGAGGCCGGGGACGCCTACGAGCAGCCCATGCCCGCCGGACAAAAGCGTGACCAAGCTTTGCTCGACGACTTCCGTCTGGCCGAAGATGACGGTTTCGATCGAAACGCGCGCCGCCGCGATCCGCTCCAGCGCGGTCTCCGCGGTTCGGGCCATGGCGGCTTCAAACGAAGCCGTAATTGCTTCCGCCATATGATCCTGCCTTTTTGACCCGCCGCCCCGAAGAAACCCGATCGCTTTCACTTCGCTTATAGCTGATTAGATTAGTCATCAAAATCGCAATGTCGATCGGGGCGGCTCGAAATCACATCGGTTTGACTGCTATAGATTATCGCAGGCGTTGGGGCTCAGATTATGGCTGAAGATTTCTCCGCCGGCGGCGCGGCCCAAAACTTGGTCATCGAGGGCTTGGCCGAAGCCATAGAAGCCGCTGGCGCGCGCGGCGAACCGCAAAGGGCCTTGCCGCCGGTCGAGCAATGGAATCCGCCCTTTTGCGGCGACATCGACATGAGAATCGCGCGCGACGGCTCCTGGTTTTACCGGGGAACGCCGATCAACCGGCCCGCCCTCGTCCGCCTTTTCTCGACAATCCTTCGCAAGGACCCTGACCGCTACGTTCTCGTGACCCCGGTCGAGCGGGTTGGCGTCACCGTCGAGGACGCCCCCTTCATCGCGGTGGAAATGACGGCGACGAACGAGGGGGCGGGTCAAGCCTTGCGCTTTCGGACCAATGTCGGGGACTGGGTCACGGTCGACGCCGAACATCCGCTGCGTTTCGAGAGAGGCGAAGCCGACGGAGTGAAGCCTTATGTCCTTGTGCGCGGCGGCCTGTGGGCGCTCGTCAACCGAGCCCTGACGCTCGATCTCGTTGCGCTTTGTGAAACCAGGGCGCATGAAGGCGCGCGGCGCTTCGGCGCTGCCTCGGCCGGAGCCTTCTTTCCGCTCGCGGATGCGGCCGACGTCGAAGCCGCCGAGACGAGCGAAGCGACCGGGAAAAGCGAGAGCGCCGATGCGGGCCGCAGCGCCGTCTGAACAGCAGTTTGCGCCGGAAAGCGTCTTCGCCCATATCCAGTCTCGCCTCACCCTCGTTGCGCCCGCGCGCGACTGTCCGGCTGGCGCGCTTGCGCTGGGCGATCACGCGCTGAATGAACCAACCGCCAGGGTCGCGCATTGCGCAAGCGCGCGGTCGGCGGCGGTCCTCGTCGGATTGGTCGCCTATCCGGGCGAGGTGAGGGTCATCTTGACCCAAAGGGCTGCCGCCTTGCGCGTCCATTCTGGCCAGATCGCATTTCCCGGCGGCAAGATCGAGGCGCAAGACGCAAGCCCGATCGCCGCCGCGCTGCGCGAAGCCCATGAGGAAATCGGCCTCGACATCCGCCACGTCGAGCCGCTCGGTTATCTCGATCCGTTTTTGACCGGCACCGGCTTTTATATTCTCCCCGTGGTGGCCAAAGTCACGCCGCCGCTTGTCCTCGAAATCAATCCGCATGAGGTCGAGGACGCTTTCGAGGTTCCCTTCGCGTTTCTCATGGATGCCGCCAATCACACGCGGGACGCGCGCGAATTCGACGGAAGGATGCGTCATTTTTATGCGATGCCTTATGGCGAGCGCTATATTTGGGGCGTCACGGCGGGCATTCTCCGCAATCTCTATGAGAGGCTGTACTCCTGATGTGGCGCATAATGCTCGAGCCGGCGCTTCTGTTCGCCTCGCCTTTCGTCGTCTATTTGATCTACCTCGCCTTGCGCCGGACCTATCCTTTCGCGGTGGATCATTGGACCCATAGCGCGGTTTCTTCGCTCGCCTTAGCCGGACTCGTGATCGCCGTCGCCGGCATGCTCGCCTTCGGCATTTTCGCGGTTCGACATGAGGGTGCCTATGTGCCGGCCCATATCGAAAACGGCAGACTGGTGCCGGGGCGCCTGCAATGAGCGGCGCCGGTCGCGCGCGCCGGCGTTAGAGCGCTTCCCGATCACGCGGCCGCACGTGATCGGGAAGGAATCGCTCAAACTCACAAGGCTTGAGCATGTCCTCATCAAAAAACTCGATCAATTTATTTGAGACCTGCTCCGAAGCGCCGGAGGCCGCGACGGCGTTGCTGCAAAACCAAGCCCTGGTCCAAATTTTCGCCGCCCTCGACAAAGATGGAGATGAAACGCGGATCGTTGGCGGCGCTCTGCGCAACGCCCTTTTCGGACGTCCTGTTCACGAAATCGATCTCGCGACGACCGCCGCGCCCGAGACGGTGATGGCGCGGGCGAAGGCTGCGGGCCTGCGCTGCATTCCGACCGGGCTTGCGCATGGCACCGTGACCTTGCTCGTCGAAGGCGAGACTTTCGAGACGACGAGCCTGCGCGAGGATGTCGAGACGGACGGGCGCCGCGCCAAAGTCCGCTTTGGCCGCGACTTCGAGACCGACGCCTTGCGGCGGGATTTCACGATGAACGCGCTTTTCATGACGCGCGACGGCCGGCTCTTCGATTACGTCGGCGGCCTTAAGGACATCGCGGCGCGAAAGGTTCGCTTCATCGGCGAGCCGGCGCGCCGCATCTGCGAGGACTATTTGCGCATCCTGCGCTTCTTCCGCTTTTCGGCTGAGTTCGGCGAAGGCCCGCTTGATCCGGCCGGGCTCGCAGCGGCCCTGCGCGAGCGTGAAGGCCTCGCCTCTCTTTCGCGCGAGAGAGTCCGCGCGGAGATCCTGAAGCTCTTTTGCGCGCGGCGGGCGGTCGAGGTCAGCGAGGAGATTTGCCGGGCCGGTCTGCTTGGGCCGCTTCTCGCTTCGGCGCCCAATCCGGCCCGGCTGCGACGAGTCGCCGCCATAGCCCCTGAGCCGGCCGCAGGACCCGCTCCTGCGGCTCGCCGCGCTTTGCCTCGATCTGCCGGAGGACGCAGAACGCTTGCGCGAGCGCCTGCGCCTTTCCAACGCGGAGTTCAAGCGCCTCGAGCGCGCGGCGGTCGCCCACACGGAGCTGCACGGGCGGGAAGATCCTCCGAAACCCGATGAATTGCTCCGCTTACTGTTTCGCCACGGCCGCAGAGCCGCGCTCGACGCTACTTTCTTGGCGCAAGCGGAGGCGCGCGCGCCCAATGCCGAGGAATGGGATATTGCGCGCGGTTTCCTTCATGATGCCGCGGAGCCGCGTCTCCCGTTTTCCGGCACCGATCTCACGGCGCGCGGCGTCACGGAAGGCCCCGCCATTGGCGACGCATTGAGGCGTCTAGAGGGCCTTTGGATCAGCGCGGGATTTCCCGACGACCCGCAACGACTGGCCGAGCTGCTCGATGACGCAGTCGCTCAGTCGAAACGGTCAATCGCACAGGGCGATGCGGGATGAAACATCCCGCCAAGCTCGCATCCGCGGCGGCGAAGCCGCCCCGCCGCTGCAAGCTGGACCCTTGATCTTTTAGCGCATGATGCCCGGCTGTTTTGGCGGGCCTTCGAGATAGTTGGGCTCGATGCCCTCGACGTCGATGAACACGACGCCTTCCTCGACCTTCAGCGGATATTCGGCGAGGCTGCAGGGCTTGCCCTTGATGCATTTGCCGGTTGTCCCGTCGAAGGTCCACTCGTGATGATGACATTCGAGGTCTTTGCCATTGAATCGCGCGTCGGCGAGAGGCTCCTTCGCATGGGGGCACATGCCTTGGAACGCCTTTGGATCACCGCCTTCCGGCCATATGATAAGGCAGAGTGTCCGGTTTACGACCGCGACATCATATTTTCCCTCGATCAGCTCGGACAAATCGCAAGCCTTAGCGAACATTGAAACAACTCCTGAATTTGGTTCGGCCTTCGCGAGAATTTTCGCCCTTCATCCTTCTGCTCGACCTTAATGCAAGGCGTAAGCCAATGAGGCGAGGCGTAAGCCAAGTTGAGCGTTTCCATCTAGGCAAGGCCCAAGCCAAGTCGCGCGCATGCGCCGCCGCGATCGGCTGGCCGTAGCGCCGGCTCGAGCCTGCATTCGTTAAATACGTCCGTAAAATGCGTGCGGGCGTAGGTTTTTGCGGCGGCTGCCGCGCGCTATGATGTCTCGCGGGGTTCGGGAGTTCGCGATGAGCGCGGAACACAAGACGCCATCGGACGTAGCACGCCGGCTCGGCAAGCGCGCGAGGGAGCAAGCTGGCTCCGGCGGCGCATGGCGGCGCGAAACCTATGTGCTGCCGCGCGGCGAGGCGCGCGATAAGGCGCGCGAATGGTTCACCAAGTTTCCAAAGGCCGCCTATATGACCGAAATCGAATTCTGGCGCGAACTTTCCGATGGGCGCATTGAATTCACGATCAGGCGTCTGCCCAGCGCCGATTAGGCGAGGCGAGGCGAGGGGCGATCCGCCGTCCACCAAGGAAAATCGCCCGAGCCCTCAAAGCACGACATCGGGCGTCTGCCAGGCGAGATGCTGACCGGCGTCGACGGCGATCATCTGCCCCGTCACATTGCGCGCCTTGGCGAGGTAGAGCACCGCGTCGGCTATGTCATCGAGCTCGATCGCCCGGCGCAGCAGCAGGCCTTCGACCTCCCGCACGAATCCGACTTCGCCTTGATTGTCGTTTGGCAGAACGGGGCCAGGGCCGACGGCGTTGACGCGGATGCGGCGCGACGCGAAGGCTTGCGCCATCGTGCGGGTCGCCGTCCAAAGCGCGGTCTTGCTCAAAGTATAGGAGAAGAACTGCGGCGTTGGACGCCAGACCCTCTGATCGATGATGTTGACGATGGCTCCTTCCGCGTCCGTCGGCAGTTGCCGGGCGAAGTCGCGAGACAGTACCGCCGGTGCACGAAGGTTGATCGAAAAATGCCTGTCCCATCGCTCTAGATCGAAATCGGCGGCGGCGTCCTCTTCGAAAATCGCAGCGTTGTTGACGAGAAGCGAGAGCGGCCCAAAGATCGCGCCGGCCTCCTCGATCAAACGCCCGAGCGCCTTGGCGTCAGCAAGATCGAGGGCGAGAACGCTGACCTTGCCGCCCCCCGCGGCCATCTTCGCCGCCGCCGCCTCGCCGTCGACGCGCGAGGACGGTCTGCAATGAAGCACGACGGCGTAGCCCGCAAGCGAGAGACGCTCGCAAATCCGCAATCCGATGCGCTTGGCCGCGCCCGTCACGAGCGCAACGGCCGGCAAAATCCCAGAGCCCGATTGGGCGTTCATTCGGTGAGTCCGGAAACGTGAAAAATGCCATGGCGAATGAATGCGACGCCGCATTCAGGCGGGAGCAGAGCATGGATCAAGGAAACAAATCCAGCTTCGCGCGTTAGTTTTTGCGGACCGGGCGCCAGCGAGGCGGACCAATCCGTCGGCATGTCCCGGCCCGCTTTACTAAAATCTGAGAGAATCGATCGAACCGCAACTGCGTCAAGGCGCTCCGTCAGAACCCCGTTCCTAACAAGAGTTTTTTCGTGAATTCGATGAAGGAGGGTGCAGAAATGGGTCTATTGAGCTTTGCCAAATCAGTTGGCGCTAAAATCGTCGGCGCGTCCGAAACCGCGCCAGCCCCTGCGGATCAATTGAAAAAGGAGGCCGAAAAACACGGCCTCGACATGTCTAAAACCGACATCAAAGTCGAAGGCGACAAGGTCATCCTTTCTGGAAGCGCCGCCTCAACCGAGGAAGCGGAGAAGATCGCGCTCGCAGTCGGCAATTCCGTCGGCGTCGCCAAAGTCCAGAACGATCTGAAGGCGACCAAGCCAGAGCCCGAGTCGAAATTCTATACGGTCAAATCTGGCGATACGCTCTGGAAAATCGCCGAAACCGAATATGGCCAGGGCAAGGGGCCGAAATATAATGTGATTTTCGACGCCAACAAGCCTTTGCTGTCCCATCCCGACAAGATCTATCCGGGGCAAGTGCTGCGGATCCCGCCCCTCGCGGCCTGAGCAGGATGGCGCGGCGGGGCGACGCGAGCCGGCGCCGCCTCTTTTTCGAGCAATTGTTTTTCCCTGAATTCAGAAGATAGCGATCTTAAGAAAGCTCACTCCAGAGCGCTTGCGGACGCAAGGTCGGACAGGGCGCTCTCTCCCCTACCGCGGCGCGTCGAATGGCGTCTTTCTAAGCTCTCGCCTTGACAGTTTGGGGCGAGCTGCCTATTTACGGGCAGCCATTAGCACTCAATGATTGAGACTGCTAACAAGGCGTAATTTTAATCCAGCCGCAAGGTTCACGGGGCGCGCCCAGCGCGGGAAAACGCGCCTCCCAGCGGCCCATCAGGGGAACCAGGAGACATGAGCTTTCGTCCTTTGCACGACCGCGTCGTGGTCAAGCGTCTCGAAGGTGAAGAGAAGACCAAAGGCGGGATCATCATCCCCGACACCGTCAAGGAGAAGCCGCAGGAAGGCGAGATCATCGCAGTGGGCCCGGGCGGTCGCGATGAAAGCGGCAAACTGACGCCGCTTGATGTGAAGGCCGGCGACAAAGTGCTGTTCGGCAAATGGTCGGGCACCGAGGTCAAGATCGATGGCCAGGATCTGCTCATCATGAAAGAAAGCGACATTCTGGGCGTCATCGCCTGAGTCCCGCGAAAGCCGCTAAACCAATATTTTAGAACCTCGGTTCAGGAGTTTTAACATGGCAGCTAAAGACGTCCGTTTCTCGTCGGATGCCCGCGATCGCTTGCTGCGCGGCGTCGACATCCTCGCCAATGCGGTGAAAGTGACGCTCGGCCCGAAAGGCCGCAATGTCGTCATTGAAAAATCCTTTGGCGCGCCGCGCATCACCAAGGACGGCGTGACCGTCGCCAAGGAAATCGAACTCTCCGACAAGTTCGAGAATCTCGGCGCGCAACTCGTGCGCGAAGTCGCCTCCAAGCAAAACGACGTCGCTGGCGACGGCACGACGACGGCCACCATTCTCGCAGCCTCGATCGTCCGGGAAGGCACCAAGGCGGTCGCCGCCGGCCTCAACCCGATGGACCTGAAGCGCGGCGTCGACCTGGCGGTGGAGGCCATCGTCGCCCATCTCAAGGCCAATTCGAAGAAGGTCACCTCGAACGACGAAATCGCCCAGGTCGGCACGATTTCCGCCAATGGCGACGTGTCGGTCGGGCAGATCATCTCGACCGCCATGCAGAAGGTGGGCAATGAAGGCGTGATCACGGTCGAGGAGGCGAAGAGCCTCGAGACCGAGCTCGATGTCGTCGAAGGCATGCAGTTCGACCGCGGCTATCTCTCGCCCTATTTCATCACCAATGCGGAGAAAATGGTCGCCGAGCTCGAGGACCCTTACATTCTCGTCCATGAGAAGAAGCTGTCGTCGCTGCAGGCTCTGCTGCCGGTTCTCGAAGCGGTCGTGCAGACCGGCAAGCCTCTTGTCATCGTCGCCGAAGACGTCGAAGGCGAGGCGCTTGCGACGCTCGTCGTCAACAAGCTGCGCGGCGGCTTGAAGGTGGCCGCCGTAAAGGCGCCGGGCTTCGGCGACCGCCGCAAGGCCATGCTCGAAGACATTTCCATCCTCACCGCGGGCCAGCTGATTTCCGAAGAACTCGGCATCAAGCTCGAGAACGTGACCCTGGCCTTGCTCGGCCGCGCCAAGCGCGTCCGCATCGACAAGGAAGCGACAACGATCATCGACGGCGCGGGGGCCAAGGCCGACATTGAGGCCCGCATCGCGCAGATCAAGGCGCAAATCGCCGAGACAACCTCCGACTATGATCGCGAGAAGCTGCAGGAGCGTCTCGCCAAGCTCGCGGGCGGCGTCGCGGTTATCCGCGTCGGCGGCGCCACCGAAGTCGAAGTGAAGGAAAAGAAGGATCGGGTCGACGACGCCCTCAACGCCACCCGCGCGGCGGTCGAGGAAGGCGTGTTGCCGGGCGGCGGCGTAGCGCTGCTCCGGGCCATCGCCTCGCTTGAAAACCTGAAGGTCGAGAACCCCGATCAGAAGACGGGCATCGACATCGTCCGCAAGGCGATCCAAACCCCTGCCCGGCAGATCGTCGATAATTCAGGCGCCGACGGCGCCGTGGTGGTTGGCAAGCTGATCGAGAATGCGTCTTATGCCTACGGCTATAACGCCCAGACCGGCGAATATGGCGATCTGGTCAAGCTCGGCATCATCGATCCGACCAAGGTCGTGCGCACTGCGCTACAAGACGCCGCCTCGGTTGCCGGTCTCCTGATTACAACCGAAGCGATTATCACCGAACAGCCGAAGAAGGATGCGCCGGCCATGCCGGGCGGCGGCGGTATGGGCGGCATGGGCGGCATGGACTTCTAATCCGCTTTCCGGCGAAGCGGACCCAACCGGTTCGCCGGAAATTTGCGCCGCGACAAAAGCTGAGGCGGCCTCGCCTCGGTCTTCGCTCTTACCGATTGAAGGCTCCGGACCCACCGGAGCCTTTTTTGTCGCGGAGAATTCTCAGCAAGAATAAAATAGTATAATAATACAAATAGCTGCTGGGGGTTTCCCGTTGTTGCGCGGAAGCCTTGTTACGCTGGTTTCCAATGACTCGCAAAATGCTCTAAGATCGCGCTTGGCTGCGCGGCCAAGGGGGGAGAACCAAAGAGGTGAGTCGAGCGTCGGAGCCAGGATCTGATATAGCCAAAGAACGGAAAACCGCGACAAGGGCCGATCTTCTGGACGCGGTATATAGCTCATGCCCAACGCTCTCGCGCGCGCAAGCGAGGGAGATCTTCGAAATGGCGCTCGAAGAAATTTCCAACGCCCTTGTCCGCGGGGAGAGCGTCAAGCTGCGCTCTTTCGGCCTGTTTTCCGTTCGCGCCAAACGCGAGCGCGTCGGCCGCAATCCCCGCACCGGGGTCGAAGCGCCGATCAAACCCCGCCGCGTCCTCACCTTCAAGCCTTCACCAGTCCTCTGCGCTTCGATCAACGGGGTCTCTGTCGCGCCAGAGCCTGAGGATGAGCGCGACGAGAGCAACTCCGGCCCAGGTTGACAAGCGCGCTCTGTCGGCGTCAATGCCGCGTGCTCGGGCCCGCGGCGCTTACGTCTTGAACGCCGCCGGTCCCAAAACGCGCTGAAGCTTGATCTTCGAAACTGCGACCAGCTTGGCGATCAACTCACGCTCGATTCAAACAAGAGCGCGATCTCTGAAACATTGCGGACGTCTCGACTAGATCGCGCGGCGAGGAAAGCAGATCGAGACCATGATCATTTCAATGCGAAGCGATCCTGTCTAGAGCAATTTCAAGCGAAGCGGCTACGGCTTCGCCTAAAAGAAAATGCGAAATAGCAAAAGGTAGGAAAAATCTTCTAATTCTACGAAATCGGCAATTGCTTTGACGCAAAATCCAAGCAAGCGACGTAGGATTTCCTCCTTAAGCAATTGATCGAGCATGATATTGCCGCGAAGCTGGTTTCCACTTTCGCGGGTCATGCTTTAGTGTCGGCCAAGAATCTCCACAAGACCATGTCACAGCGATTGGACGCATAGGCAAGCCATGAAGTTTCTCGCCGCCATCCTCGCCGTTTTTTCTCTCGCCGCCGCCGTCATCGGGCAGCAAAACGGAGACAATACCGTTCTGCTGCTCGCCGCGACGGGCTTCCTTTGCGCGTTCACGACCTACCGGTCCCCCGCGATCTCGAGTTTCCTGCGGATCTTTGCGGCCATATTCGCAATCGAAACCGTCGTCTTCGGCGTCATCTTCCTGATCGCGCAGGTCGGACTATGGCCAGCGTCGCTCGAGGACTATGAGTTTCCCGAAAGCCTGCCGCTCACAGTCGCAATATTCTCCATTCTCGTCTACGCGATCTCCTTCATTCCGGTGGTGCGGACGATGACCCGCATAGCCGACCGTTATTTCAACACGAGCGATCCGACCAGAGCCCGGATCTGGCCGTTGCCGTCCTTCGGCGCGCGGGAGCGGCGCGTTGCGACAGCCATGATCGTGCTGCTCGTCGTCATCAACCAGGCTCAGGTCGGCATCGAAGTGCGGCTCTCCTTTTTCTCCCGCGATTGGTTCAACGCGATCCAGAATAAGGATGAAGCGACGTTCTGGGCGCAGCTTCTCACCGTCTTCATTCCTTGGGCCTTCATCTTCATCGCGTCGGCGGTGGTCGAATTCGTCGTGCAATCGACCCTGATCATACGCTGGCGGCGCTGGCTCACCGAAAACTACATCGGCCGCTGGCTCGACCAACATACGCATTACCGCATGTCGCTGAGCGGCGGCCTCGCCGACAATCCGGACCAGCGCATATCGGAGGACATCAGCCGCTTCATCGACGGCGGCCAGACCGGCTACGGCATCTATTCCTTTTCGATCCTTTTGATCTCGAATTTGAGCTCTCTCGTCTCCTTCTCGATCGTCCTTTGGGGCCTCTCCGCGAATTTCACTTTGCCCTATACGACAATCGCCGTGCCGGGCTTTCTTTTCTGGGTCGCCCTGATCTACGCCGGCGTGGGCACGATCATCACTCATCTCATCGGGCGCCCGCTTGTTCACTTGTCCTTCGCCAGGCAGCGCTATGAAGCGGATTTCCGTTTTTCGCTTGCGAGATTGCGCGAATACGCCGAGCAGGTCGCGCTGCTGTCCGGCGAGCAAGCCGAAAAAACCTCGCTCAAGACCCGGTTCGCGGCGATCATCACCAATTATTTCCAGATCGTCTCCTGCCGGAAAAAACTGACCGGCTTCACCGCCTCCTATGGCCAGCTCAGCCCGATCATTCCCTATATTGTCGCGGCGCCCTTTTATTTCGCCGGCAAGATCCAGCTCGGCGTCATGACACAGACGGCGCGCGCGTTCAGCACCGTCGACAGCGCCTTGACTTTCTTCATCACCTACTATGTTTCGCTCGCCGATTTCAAAGCCGTGCTCGACCGCTTGATTTCCTTCGACGCCTCGATCGAGGGCGCGCGAACCGCGGGGGGCCTGGCTCAGCCCGCCGGCCGCGCCCCGGGAGAGCCGAAGCAGGTGGACATCGATCAGCTGAGCCTGCGTCTTCCCGATGGGCGGGAGATCGTCAAAGCCGGCGATCTGCATCTTGCCACAGCCGAGCCAGCTCTTTTCACCGGAGCGTCCGGCACGGGCAAATCCACCCTGTTCCGGGCGATCTCAGGCATTTGGCCTTTCGGCGACGGCTCGGTGACTTTCCCCGCCGATGCGCGCGTGATGCTTCTGCCGCAAAAGCCCTATCTTCCCAACGGCAGCCTGCGCGCCGCTGTGACCTATCCGGCGCAGCCCGATCGTTACGACGACGAGACGATCCGCGACGCGCTTGCAGCGGCGAAGCTGCCCGATCTGGTCGGACAGCTCCATGTCGAGGACATCTGGTCGCAACGCCTCTCCGGCGGCGAGCAGCAGCGGCTCGCGATCGCCCGCGCGCTTCTCGCCAAGCCCGATTGGCTCTTCCTCGACGAGGCGACGGCGGCCATGGACGAAGACATGGAAGCTCTCGTTTATGAGACTCTGTTCAAGAGGCTCCCGGCGACGACCATCGTGTCGATCGGGCATCGGTCGAGCCTCATCCCATTCCACAAGCGCCGCTTCGAAATGCGGCCGCTCGAGGCGGAGATCTTCACGCCGGTCGAGCTCGGCGCCAAGGCGGCGGCGGAATAGATACCGTTAGGACGCTTCCCGATCGGATGGAGCTATCCGATCGAAAGGGAATCGCTCAAATTCAAAGAGTTGGCGCATGTTCTAATCGAAAAAGTCTGCGACTTTTTCGGAACATGCTCTAGCCGCCTTTTCCCCACGACAGCTTGACCTTGAATTCGGCCTTGGAGTCGCCCGGCGCGATCCAAAGGTTGCAATCGCTGCCGAGAGAGGCGCCGAACTCAATCTCAATCTTCTCGGGCCGCTTCGCCATGGCGCCGACCGATTCGTCGAGAGTTTTGACGAGTTCCGCAAGCGATCCAATCGCGGACAAGAAGTCTTCCTTCGTCCCTTTCGCGATGTCGTCGGTGACCCAGATTTCCGACAGTTCTCCGTCCGGGCCGCGGCCGCCGAAGAACAGCCTTTTGTCGTCCGAGAGTTCGACTACCATGAGCGCGGTCATTGTGACTCCTTGGCATATGCGATGATCGAGATCGCGTTATTGCATCTCACCCCGCGCGGCGCGGAGCCTCGTGAAGATCGGCTCGCGCGCCTGGGAGGTCACTTGAGCGGCTGCTTGGGCAGGCGCGCGACGAGCTTTTCGTAAAGCGGATTGGCCGCCGAAAAAATATAGTCGAGCGCCGCCACCGTGACATGATCGCCGCCTCGCGCGATCAGCCAATCGGCAAGCGCCGCGACCTTGTCCTTCGGACAGTTCAAGGTCAGCCGCCCGTCGTTTGCATGATGGCGCAAACGCGCGGAAAAAAGCGTCTCCGCTTCGGCGCGCGAATGATCGCTGAGACTTTCGAGAACGGTTGAGACCTCGCGCGTGGCGCGGGCCTCTTCCTCGGCCGCGATCCGCGAAAGAATGACGCGCGCATTTTCCCGCGCAAGAGGAGTCCAATCGGCGTTGAGCGAGGCGACGAGATTGGCCTGCGAGCGCAGGATCACGCCGTCGTCGAGCGTCTTCAGCGCGTTGGCGAGCAGCGTCGCGCCCGTCGTCGTGATGTCGACGATGAGCTCGGCCTGGCCCGCCGCCGGAGCGCCTTCGGTCGCGCCCGAACTCTCGACGATGCGGTAGTCGGTGACATGCCGCTCGGCGAAGAAGCGCCTTGTCAGATTGACATATTTCGTCGCGACGCGCATGCGCTCGCCCCGCCGCGCTCGAAATGCCGCCGCGACATCCTCGAGATCGGCCATGGTCTTCACGTCGATCCAGGCGCGCGGCAAGGCCACGACGACATTGGCGCCGCCGAAGCCGAGCGGCGTCAAAAGCGCCAGTTTAGCGTCGGCGTCGGGAATTGTTTCGCGGATGAGATCCTCGCCGGTGACGCCCATATGGGCGTTTCCGGCGGCGAGCTGCGCGACAATGTCGGAGGCCGAAAGATAGGCGATCTCGACGTTTTTCACGCCCGCCAGCGCGCCGCGATATTCGCGGGAGCCGCGGCTTTGCACGAGATCAAGCCCGGCTCGCGCAAAGAAGGCGGCCGCATTCTCCTGCAGCCGCCCTTTCGAAGGCACCGCAAGCACGAGAGGCGCCTCGCCGCCGGTTTCGCTCATCGGGCCTCTCCCGCGAAACTGCGCCGCAAACGGTCGATAAAGATTGCGGCCCCGACGGCGGGAATGGGCCGCGGCGCGCCAAGCGTTTGCAAAAGCTGGTCGTAGCGCCCGCCGCCCGCGACGGGCTTTTCATCCTGGCGCGACCGGTCATGCGCCTCGAACACGAAGCCGGTGTAATAGTCGAGATTGCGGGTGAAGCTCGCGGCGAAGAAAAGTTCGCCGACGTCGAGCCCGAGCGCGGCGATGAAGCCTAGCCGCATGTCGAAACTATCGAGGATCGCATTCAGGTCCAATCCGGCCTCCGCCGCAAGCCGGCGTAATTGCGTCGAAGCTTGATCCGGATCGCCTTCGATGCTCAGAAAACGCTCGATGATCGCGCGCTTTTCGGCCGAAAATCCCGCGCCCGTCTTGAGCGCCGATTGTTCGAGAAAGCGCTCGGCGATCTCGGCGGGCGTTCTGCCGCCAACCGACGTTATGCCCGCGATCGAGAGAAGATCCTCGACGAAGGCGCGCGCGCCATGCTTGTCGGCCCCTTCGAGGAGGCCGAGGACGCCGCTGTGATCGCCGCTCGGGCCGTTGACGCTTGCGTTGAGGATCGCCGCGATGGATTTGCCTTGCGTATGGCCGCGCGCGATGCGGCGACGCCATTGCGGCGAAAGGTCGAGCGCTTCGAGAAGCCGCGAAAAAAGCCCGGCGTCGCCGATCCGCACAATAAGATCAGAGCCTTGGAGATCGGGACTTTGGTGATCGGGACTTCGCCCCGCCCGCGCGGCCTCGAGCGAGAGGGTCAGGATTTCCGCATCCACAGCCTCGCGGTCGGCGCGTCCGAAGCTCTCGATCCCGGCCTGCGCGAATTCGCTCTTATGCTCGGAGGAAAACCGAAACACCGGCCCACAATAGGAATAGGCGACGCTCTCCCCGGCCGCGCGCGAGGCGAGGTAATGCCGCGAGACGGGAATCGTATATTCGGGACGCAGGCAATATTCCGCCCCCGAAACATCGCTCGTGAGATAAAGCTGGCTGCGCAGATCCTCGCCCGAATCGAAGAAGATCGATGCCGGCTGCAGGATCGGCGGCTCACATCGCGCATAGCCTGCGGCGATCAGATGCGCCGCCACCGCTTCCGCGTAGTCATCGATCAAGGACAAAGGCCGCCGCTCGCGCAAATTGCTCGGATGCGCGTCTGTTTAGCAAGCCGCGGCGCGCCCCGCGAGAGGTTTTGACGGACAAAGTGAACGATGCGAGCGCCCTTGGCGCAAATCGCTGGAGAAGACGAAAAGCACAACGGGTCGGCCCCCTTCCCAGGATTTCGTCAGAGCTGGGAGCGCCGCGGTTTAAGGCGCCGTCGCCATCGGCCGTCATGACAATGTAATAGCACAACCTTAACAGGAAATCGCGCCGCACAGCCAAGCTTGGGTAGGCGGCCGTCGGGATTCTGCCGAGATCGCGCTCGCGCGCGACGGCGGCCGATCTTCAGCCTCGCAATTTGGCGGCTATGGGGGATCTTCATTCATGACGCTATGGACTTCAAAAAAGCTCTCAGTCAGGGCCAGCCTACGCCCCGTTCTCGCATGCGCCGCTTCAAGTGGGATGGCGCTGGCCGTCGGCCTAGGCGCCGGCGCCAGCCAGGCTGACGAATCTTCATTTTCGTTTGTTCCGGGCAGCCTGATCGTAAGCAGCAGCATTTACACAGGGACCGCCGCCACGGTGGCGGTCGGCCAGACCTTGCCCGGCGGCGGCGTCGCGATTGCGAATGGGACCTATCCCAACGTCTTCGCAAACAATACGGTCGACGGAAGTTTCGGCGTCACGTCGCCGATCATTCTCCGGCAATATTCCCTTTCCCACGACAACCGCTCGGCGTTTCTGGTCAATACCTTGAACGTGACCGAACGGACCGGCGTCTCCACCAGCTTCAGCTCCAAATCAGAATTGGCGCTCAACCTGTCGACGAGCGGAAGCGCTTTGACCTTCATGGGTTACAACGCGCCGATCAACACGCTCGACGTGTCGAACTCCAATACGCCCTCGCATGTCGATCCGACCAATCCCGTCGCAGCGAGCTATCAGCGGGCTATTATCCAGCTCAACGGCTTTCGCTCAGCTCTTGTGACTCCGGTCAACACATATAGCGGCAACAACGGCCGCGCCGCGATCTTGAATGATCTTTACGGCCCGAACCTCTACTACACGGTAGGAAACGCCGGCAACGGCTCCGGCACGCAGCCGACAATTATCGTGAACAACACGGGCGTGCAGATCGCCAAACCGAAAACCCCGGACACGATCGTCGTCGGAACGCCTCAGGGCACGCAGGGCGCTTCTACCGGATTCCAATACGGCTATTCGGTCACGCAAAACGGCTACGCCGCCGACAAATCAGGCAAGGACGACAATTTCCGCGGCGAGAAGATCTTCCACAATACGCTTTATGTCACCAAAGGCAGCGGCAGCAATGGCGTCGACACCGTCTATCAAGTTGGCGCGTCCGGCGTGCTGCCGACGGAGCTGACGGCCGCCTCCACTCTGTTCGCGATCCTGCCGGGCTTCCCGACCGGTCTCGCCAAGAGCATTGTCACCGATCCCACATCCCCCAAATTCGCCACGACCAATTTCCATCCTTTCGGAATTTGGTTTGCGAACGCGACCACGCTCTATGTCGCTGACGAAGGCGACGGCGTGAATACGGCCGCGAACGCGGCGAGCCCTAACGCCGGCCTGGAGAAATGGACTCTGAGCGCGGGAACCTGGCATCTCGACTACACGCTGCAAAAAGGTCTGGACCTCGGCGCGCAATATAGCGTCGCCGGCTTGCCTTCGACCCTCAATCCCGCCACGGACGGCCTGCGCAACATCACCGGGAAAGTGAACCGTGACGGCACAGTCACAATCGTCGCCGTCACCTCAACGATCAGCGCATCGGGCGATCAGGGCGCCGATCCCAATCGTCTGGTCGCGATTACGGATCGTCTCGCCGCTACGAGCCTGCCCGCCGACGAACAATTCCATGTTTTGGATACGGCCAACTTCGCGCAGGTTCTGCGCGGCGTTGCTTTCGCCCCGAGCGAAGATCAGGACGACTCGCGCGGCTACCGGGATAACTAGCGCTG
This sequence comes from Methylocapsa polymorpha, assembly GCF_045689225.1. Lineage (GTDB taxonomy): Bacteria > Pseudomonadota > Alphaproteobacteria > Rhizobiales > Beijerinckiaceae > Methylocapsa > Methylocapsa polymorpha. Next base: position 503,457 of record NZ_CP136862.1, read on the forward strand.
TAGTCGGGACGATTCGGACCAACGCTGGAGCATGTCTTCAGGACATGCTCCAGCCCCTGGAGGCCGAGCGCGTCATCTTGTAAGGCTAAAGGGCGGGGCTTCGGCCGCGCCCTCTTTTCGTGCGATCGATGGCGCAATACTCCACCAGCGAGTTTGGTCCTACACGCGCGCAAAAGACTCAGCCGTGACGGGCGAGAACGTCCCGGACCGCCGCGACAAGCTCTGTCTCCTTGACGCTGAATTGCGCCTTGGCGCGAAGCTCGAGATAATCCGCGCGATCCTTGGTGGACGCGGCAAGCTCGGCGCCGAGCGCAAGATCGCGGATCGCGACCTCGCCGCTCGAACGCTCGTTCGAGCCCTGAATGACGGCGCAGATCGAACCGCGCTTATCGGCATATTTCAGCTGCGCATTCATGCCGGAAGAGCCCAGATAAAGTTCGGCCTTGACGCCGGCGTTGCGCAGCTCCGTGACAAAACCCTGGTAGCGGGCGATCTCAGCCTTGTCGAGCACGAGCACGACGACGGGGCCGCGCTGTGCGGCGCCCGCGACGATCGGCGAGCTAATGGCCTTCAGCGCCGAAAACAGCCGCGAGACGCCGATGGAGAAGCCAGTCGCCGGGACATTCTCGCCGCGAAAGCGCCCGACAAGTCCGTCATAGCGCCCTCCTCCGCCGACCGAGCCGAAGCGGATGGGATGGCCATGTTCGTCCTGGACCTCGAGAGTGAGCTCGGCCTCGAAGACGGGGCCGGTGTAATATTCGAGCCCTCGGACGACGGAAGGATCGATGCGGATACGATCGTCACCATAGCCGCTTGCGTGAAGAATAGTTTTAATCTGGGCAAGCTCCGAGATGCCCTCTGCAAACTTCACGTTTGCGCTTTTTACAAAGTAGTCGTTGAAAGGAAATTGCGGATGCGGAGCAAAAGCAGCCGCTTCCCCATACGCTTCACCACCCACGATCTTCCCCTGGATCGCTATTGCTGAATGAATTACTGCGACGACGAAATCCGTTTGATCTTCGCTTAGTCCGGCACCCTTGGTAAAATCGCCGCTTTCGTCCTTTCGCCCCGGCCCGAGAAGGTGTCTCACCCCTTCGAGGCCCAAGCGGTCGAATTTATCAATCGCCCTGAGCACCGTCAGCCTGCGCCCAGCGTTCTCCGCACCGCCAAGCCCGATCGCCTCCATCACGCCGTCAAGCACTTTCCGATTATTCACCTTGATCACATAGTCGCCGCGCTTGATCCCGAGCCTTTCCAGCGTGTCCGCCGCCATCATGCACATCTCGGCGTCGGCGGCGACGGAGGCCGCGCCCACCGTATCGGCGTCGAATTGCATGAATTGCCTGAAGCGGCCCGGCCCCGGCTTCTCGTTGCGAAAGACATAGCCGGCCCGGTAGCTGCGATAGGGCTTCGGCAATCTATCGAAATTTTCCGCCACGTAGCGCGCGAGCGGCGCGGTCAGGTCATAGCGCAGCGACAGCCAGCTTTCGTCATCATCCTTGAACGAAAAAACGCCCTCGTTCGGCCGATCTTGATCGGGCAGGAACTTGCCGAGAGCCTCGGTGAACTCGATAAAGGGGGTCTCGACGGCCTCGAATCCATAGAGTTCATAAGACTCCTTGATGGCCGCGAGCATTTTCTCCGTCGCGGCGATGTCCGCCGGGCCCCGATCGGCGAGGCCGCGCGGCAGTTTCGCGCTCGCGCGCGGCGCGTTTGTCTTTTGATCATTCATCTCTAAATTAAGCCTCGCAATCCTCGCCGCTTCTTACGAGGACCACGGGAAAGCGGCAAGCGCGACCCGCGCCATGAACCTGAGTGGCGGGGCTTGGAACCGACAGAAAAGTTCCCACATTTCCGACGGCGAATAGAAAATTCGCCGATTTTGTAGGGAGAGAGCCGATGTCACCCGAAGAGCGCCAGTTGCTCACAGGTCTATTCGACCGCGTCCAAAGCGCGGCTAATAATCCGCGCGACAAGGAAGCCGAGGCGTTTATCGCAGATGCGACGCGGGCTTTGCCTTACGCCCCTTATCTTCTGGCCCAAACCGTCATTGTCCAAGACCAAGCCCTTCAGGCGGCCAATGTGCGCCTCCAGGAGCTCGAGGCGAAAGTGCAGGACTTGGAGCGGGCGCAGCAGTCGAGCGGAAGCGGCGGCTTCCTGAGCGGCCTCGGCTCGCTTTTCGGGCGGGCAACCCGCCTCCGCCACCGCGTGGGCCGACGCCATCGGCGGGCAGCCGCTGGCAACAGTCGCCGCCGCCACCCAGCGGCTGGCAGCCGCCGCCCCAGCAAGGCTATGGCCAGCCTTATCCGCCGCAGCAACCCGGCCCTTGGGGCGGCCAAGCCCCTGGCCAATTTCCCGGCCAAGCCCCAGGCCAAGGCGGCGGCTTCCTCAAGGAGCGCTCGGCGCGGCGGCTGGCGTCGCGGGCGGCGTCCTTCTCGCCGATTCGATTCGGGGGCTCTTCGGCGGGCACAATAACGCCCTGGGCATCGGCTCCGGCTTCGGCGGCGGGCTCGGCGGCGGATTGGGCGGCGAAACCATCGTCAATAATTATTACGGCTCCGACGATCAGGACCTGCGCCGGCAAGACGCGCAACAGGACGCCGACCAGGACCAAGACGATATTCAGGACGCCTCCGATTATGGATCTGATTTCGGCTCCGACGACGACGGGTCCGACGTCTGAACGGCTCTCGGGCAGCGTCGCCGGAGGGGTCCGGCGACGCTTGAGGACTTGCGCGGGTCGGCTTCGTGGACGAAGCCGCGCTATGCTTCGTTTTCTTTTGGCTTGACTTTCAGCGCTTAAGCAGCGATGAAGCTGCATCCATTTAAACATGGACGTTCGCGCTGCGACTGCGTGAAGGATGGTTTTTATAGATCGTCCTCCTGTCGAGCGCGCCAGCGCTAATCCGCTCGACCGCCCAGGCCACGCAGGGCGTCGTCATCTCTATTTCAAAGCCGCTGCGCCGGGTCTCCTGGCAAAACTCGCGGCTCATCGAAAGATCCCCCATTGCAAGATTTCAACGGTCTCGGCCTTGCCGCGCCGCTTCTTCGTGCTCTCTCACAACAAGGCTACTCCCGTCCGACGCCGATCCAGGCGCAAGCTATTCCAAACATCATGGCAGGCCGAGACCTCGTCGGAATAGCTCAGACCGGAACCGGCAAAACCGCCGCCTTCGCTCTGCCAATTCTCCATCATCTCGCAACCCATGAGCGTCCGGCGCCGCGCGGCGGCTGCCGCGTGCTGGTCCTGAGCCCAACGCGCGAACTTGCGAGCCAGATCGCCGAAAGCTTCCGCAGCCTTGGCGCGGGCTTGAGGATTTCCGTCGCCGTCGTTTTCGGCGGGGTGCCGCATGGCGCTCAGATCAAGGCGCTCGCGCGCGGCCTCGATATTCTGGTCGCAACCCCCGGCCGTCTAGTCGACCATCTTGACTCCCGCGCCGCGCATCTCGGCAAGACCGAGTTTTTCGTCCTCGACGAGGTCGATCAAATGCTCGATCTTGGTTTCGTCAAGGCGATCCGCCGCGTCGTCGGCGATCTCCCGAAGCAGCGCCAGAACCTGTTTTTCTCGGCGACCATGCCAAGTGAAATCGCCAAGCTCGCCGGCGACCTGCTCAATGATCCGGTCCAGGTTTCCGTCACCCCGATCGCGAAAACCGCCGATCGCGTCAATCAGCAGGTTCTCTTCGTCGAAACCCATCGCAAGCGCGATATTCTCGTCGAACTCTTCGCCGACGCGCAAATGACGCGGGCGATCATCTTCACCAGAACGAAACGCGGCGCCGACAAGGTCACCCAGCATCTCGACGCCGTCGGAATCGCTGCTTTGGCGATCCACGGCAATAAAAGCCAAAGCCAGCGCGAACGTTCGCTCGCGGCCTTCAGGACCGGCCGCGTCCGGGCCTTGGTCGCAACCGACATTGCGGCGCGCGGAATCGACATTGATGGCGTGACCCATGTCGTCAATTTCGAGCTGCCGGAAGTGGCGGAAGCCTATGTCCATCGCATCGGCCGCACGGCGCGCGCGGGCGCCGAAGGAACCGCGATCTCGCTTTGCGATAACGCTGAGCGCGAACTCCTGCGCAATATCGAGAAGCTGACCCGGCTGCGGCTGCCGGCGCTCGACCGGCGGGCCAACCCGAGCATGGCTCGGCCAATCGGGACGCGCGCGCGCGCCGGCGCGCGCCGGCGAAGCCGCCGGATATGGGCGCCGAACCGCTCTCGAACGCTCCGGCCGCCCATCATCGGGCGAACGATCGCCGGACCGGCGCGCGGGCTCCAGCCGCATCGCACGAAAGTCACGCCTCGGCCGGACCGGACCGGCCCCGCTTCGGATCGTCGACTCGAAAGAGCGAACCGCGTCGCGGCGGCGATGGCGCAGCGCCATCGCTGTAGCGCATCGCGCCGGCGAGACGCCTCCATGCCGTCAAGTCGCAAGTCAAATTGACCTGCGACTTGACCCCTCGTTAAGTTGATTCTCCATCTAGCGCCGATGGAGGCGACGAGGAGGCGCGGTCAATGTTGAAAGCCCACTATCAAATATTCGCGAAATATAACGCATGGGCCAATCAGAGACTATATGATGCGGCGGCGGCTCTGAGCGAGTCCGACTATCGAGCCGACCGCGGCGCCTTCTTCAAATCCGTGCACGGAACGCTTAATCACCTGCTCGCGGCGGATCGCATCTGGCTGCAGCGTTTCACTGGCGAAGGCTCGGCGCCGAACAGACTCGATGCAATCCTGTTCGATGCGCTGGGGCCGCTGCGCGAAGCGCGCGAGGCGGAGGATCGACGCATCATCGAATTTATTGAAAGCCTCGATGATGCGCGCCTTGCCAGCGTGATCAAATATCGGAGCATCACTTTGCCGGTGCTCGTTGAGCAGCAGCTTTGGCCTGCCGTGAGCCATTTCTTCAATCATCAAACACATCATCGCGGCCAGATCCATACCCTGCTGACCGGCCTCGCGGCGCGCGCGCCTGAACTCGATCTTGTCTATTTTCAGCGCCTCGTGGAGTCCGGTCGGGCTTAGGGAGCTTCCCAGTCGATTGATCTGAGGCCCTGACCCGTCGCGCGCCGAGCATGACCAATGGCGGCGCGCGACTCCCTGACAGATCGACTCACGTATAGGCCATGCGCAAATCGAGCGTGCCCTTCTTGCCGATCGAATCATAGTGTGAATCGAGCCATTGCTTGGCCGCCTCGCGCCCCAAGCCATGCAACTGACTGATCAAAGACCAGGAGGCGTCGAGTTTCGTCGCCGCCGAGAACGCTTCGAGAAGGCCTCCGCCGTCGATTCTGTGCACAAAAGGACGCATGTACTCGTCGCGCGACAAGATCCCCGCGTCGACCAGCCTGTCGACGAAATCGATCGCCCGCATCTCGCTCATCAGCGCGCCGTTGAAGGTGATCTCGTTGAGGCGATCCTGAATGTCATGCGCCGAACGCGGCGCCTCGTCGCGTTCGATCGGGTTGATCTGAACGATGACAATGTCTGGACAGGCCGTCTTGTAGAATAAGGGAAACAGCGCCGGGTTTCCCATATAGCCGCCGTCCCAATAGGGAACGCCATCGATCACGACAGCCTGAAACAGATTGGGCAAACAGGCCGAGGCCATCACGTGATCCACGGTCAGCTCGGACCCTTCGAACACTTTGATCTTGCCGTTTTGGACATTGGTCGCCGCGACAAAGAGCTTAAGCTCGGTCAAGGCGCGCACCTTGGCGAAATCGACCATTTTCTCAAGATGGTCGCGCAAAGGGTTGATGTTAAGCGGGTTGAATTCGTAAGGGCTCGCGTAATGGGTGATGAGGTCGGCCCACCAATAGGCCATCTGGGTCTGCAGCGGAAATGCGACGAAGAACGCGTGGAAAAACCTCCGCTCGATCGGCGAGAGGGCGCCCTGGTCGCTAACTGATCGCCAGAATCTGGCGAGGCTTTTGCGCGCGCCCTTGCGGCCTCCGTCCAGATAGCCCTCCGCCAGCACGACGGCGTTCAACGCGCCGGCGCTCGTCCCGGTGATCGCTTCGAAATCGAGCCTTTCATCTTCGAGCAGATAGTCGAGCACGCCCCAGGTGAAGGCGCCATGCGAGCCGCCGCCCTGCAGGGCGAGATTGACCTTTTTCTGTCCCGTCCAGTCAATCGCCGCGTCGCTATCGGTCATGTCGCTCATTCGAGGCGATTATTCAGCCGTCCAACCGCCATCGATTGAGATATTCGCGCCGGTGATCTGCGCCGCCGCATCCGTGCTGAGATAGACGGCGAGCGAGGCGACCTGGTCGGCGGTCACGAATTGCTTTGTGGGCTGCGCCGCCAGAATTACATCGTTGATGACCTGCTCGCGCGTCAAGTGGCGCGCCTCCATCGTGTCAGGGATCTGCTTTTCGACGAGCGGCGTCCAGACATAGCCGGGCGAGATGCAATTGACCGTAACGCCGAATGTGGCGAGCTCCAGCGCGGCCGTCTTGGTGAGCCCGGCGAGGCCGTGCTTGGCGGTCACATAAGCCGATTTGAACGGCGATGCGACCAGCGAATGAGCCGAGGCCGTGCTGATGATGCGGCCCCATTTGCGCGATTTCATGCCCGGGATCGCGGCGGCGATCGCATGGAAGGCGGCGGAAAGATTGATGGCCAGGATCAAGTTCCAGGTTTCAATCGGAAAATCCTCGATCGGCGCGACATGCTGGACCCCGGCGTTATTGACGAGAATATCAACGCCGCCGCGCTGTTCCTCAGCCTCTTTCACCATGGCGCGAATCTCTTCCGGCTGGGTCATGTCAGCAGGGGAATAATAGGCCTTGACGCCGAACTCCTTCTCGATTCCAGCGCGCTCGGCTTCGATCGCCGCCGGGTCGCCGAGACCATTGATGGTCACATTGACGCCCTCCTTGGCGAAGGCGCGGGCGATAGCGAGCCCAATGCCGCTGGTCGAGCCGGTTACGATGGCGTTGCGGTTCTTGAGAGTCATGCGTCCTCCAGAATCATGCCTTTTCGGCCGGCGACAAGACGAGGCCGCGAAGAAATTCTACAACGTAGCAGTGGAAAAACGAAGCTGCGGCAAAGGCTTTTTCATCGCACGTGATCGCTTTGGCGAGGCAATCACGTTATATTGTTAATATGACGACTTCACGGGGATCGCGCCGGCCCCCTGACCCCGGCCAGATGGATGAGCGCGGCGGCGAGCGCGCTTTTGCGGCGGCCTTGGCGGCCTGCCGCCAGGAAGGCATAGCCCTGACTCCGAGCCGGCGGCGGATTCTCGAGATTTTAGCCTGCGAAGGCCGCCCGCTCGGCGCCTATGACATGATTGATCGGGTGGCGCAGGCGACAGGGAAACGACCGGCCCCGATCTCGATCTATCGCGCGCTCGATTTCCTACTGGAGAACAGCCTCGTTCACAGGCTCGCCTCCTGCAACGCCTATCTCGCCTGCGGCCACGGCCATGCGGCGCAAGAGCCGATCGTCTTCCTCATCTGCGAGGTCTGCGGCGAGGTCGTCGAGGCGACCTCTGAGTCGATGCGCGGCGCCCTGGCTGATCTGGCGGCGCAAGCGAAATTCCAGCCCCGCGCGCAGGTCATGGAAGTGGCGGGCCGATGCCGGACCTGCGCGGGAGCGTAAAGGCCGCGGCTACGGAGCCGCGGCGATTGGCGATGGTTTCAATCCATCAGGGGACGATATCCGTGCCGGCGCCCAAGCAATGCGGCTGCTTGAATTGGCTCGGATCGACGGCCGCAGTCGGATAATAGGAAATATTATCGGACGTCGAGCCTCCCGGAATCGTTTTGTCGAGACCAGCGAGATGGCGCATGCGATAGGCGATGGCGTGATCCGCGCAGGATGTGTCGCCGCTGACCCCCAGGGCGCCGATGACTTGGCCGTTCTGATAAAGCGCCACGCCGCCGCCGAAGGTGATGACGCCGCCCGGCACCTTGGGAGACGAATAGCCGTCGTCATGACTGTTGGAGGCGACCGCGAAGGAGCCTTGCGACAAGGACCCCTGGGCGAGGTAATCGGGATTGAAAGGGTTCGAATTGTTGAGGCCGTAAAGCGATCCGCCCGGCTGGGTGGGGCCATAGAGATTGGCGGTGGACAAAGCGAGAGCGCTGTTGCTGAAGTCGTTCGCCGTGCCCGCCTTGGCGATGGCTATGGCGCGGCTGCCCGGCCATGGATCATTGCCGGAATTGATGACCGAGCAAATCTGTCCTTTGCGGTCAACGATGGCGGACCACATCCGATTGGGCTTGAACAGACCACCGTTATGATCGGGATAATTAATGACGGTGGCGAGCTTCGATTGAACGATACCGACGGTCGCCGCTGGTATGTTGCAGGTCGAGACCTCGTCCGCCAGCGCGGCGGACGAGCAGAGCAATCCCAATGCGATTGTATAGAACGTTCTTTTCATGATGTTTCCCCCGTAAATGATTTGTCGGCGCGCCCTGAAAGCGACAGGCGGCGGATCGAGTTGCGGCCTGAAGCGCCGGTCTCATCGCAACCATGGGTCGCATTGCGAGGCTATTCGAACAGGAGGCGCATGGTCAAGGCTTCGCTAGGATTTGACGCGCTGGCGTCGCCCCCAAACGCAAGAAAGCCGCGACATGCGCGGCCCTTGCTTCAAGCGTTCAGCTTGTTTCTCTACAAGCTCCGCCGCCCTCAAAAAGGCAGCAATCGGCAACGCCGCAGCTCGTCCATGACCCGCTTGGCCACGATTTGATTGCCCGCGGGCAGAAGATGGCCGTCGTCGGCGTAGACGGGTTCGGCTCGTCCGGTAAACACCGTGTCGCTGAGGTCGGCGACGCAGACGTCGCCTTCCTCATGCGCCGCCTTGAAGCTCTGCAGCAACGGACGGACCTCGCCGTAGAAAACCTCGCGTTCCTGCATCTGAGTCGGGGTGATGAGGCTCGAATGCGCACGTTCGGACGCGGCGTAGTCTTTGCCATCCACGCCCATGATGGGTTGTAGCAGCGAGGCGAAACGAAAGCCGTTTTGCCGCGCCAGCGCCAGCATGCGCTCACGATTTTCGATGTAGAATTGCGCCGCCTGCCGAGAATAGGCCGGGTCATAGGGGGATTCGACGACAGCCGGTGGCGCGGTCAGATTCAAGACGACATGCAAGAGCTTGAATGTGGCGAACCCATCTAGGAAGCCGAGGGCATGTTGCGACGCAATCGCCGCGGCGATCTGGAGCGCCCCGATAGGCGTGAAGCTGGCGTTGACCCGTTCTTCATTGTCCTGCTGCGGGCCGCTTCGATAGGGGCGCGTCTGCCGGTCGCCGGAGATCCAGGTCGGAAGCACTTCGGCATCGTTCCAGCCGTCGTAGGCGAGGACCAAATTGGGCTGAAACCGCAGCAGATCGACAAGAAGATACAAATATTCCGAGTCAGAAGCGTAGTTCGACACGCCCGCGTTGACGACTTCAACCCGCTCGATCTTGGCGTCCGGATGCTCCCGCAGGGCGCCATCGAACAAGCCCTGCAGCTTTGCCGGCAAACTGTCCAAGGGGCTGTTCACGCCATTGCCTTCGACAGTTGAGCCGCCGATCACGATCACGCGGAACACACCCGCCGGCTTGGGGATGGCGTAATGCGGTATATCCTCCTCCACCGGCGGAAACCCCTGATCAGTCGTCATGAACCAGAAGGATTTTTCCGCCCAGTCCAATTTTTTTGATGGAGCGATGGTCAGGAAGTTGCGGACAAGCCGCCCGCCCAGCAGGCCGTCGGCCTCGAACCGATCGCTATAAGCGCCGTAGAGCCGGGGATGGCGCGGCAAAACCTCCCGCAAGCCCGGGAGGTTAGCGTGATCCGCCGCGCGCGTGCTCATCCAGGCGGTCGCATAGAACAGGTCGGCCTCTCTCAGGCCGGACAAGACTAGGGCGAAAGCCAAAATGCTGTCGAACGCAAATAGCAAAAAGACAAATCCGAGCAGCAGCAACAGCCCATTGCCTTTGCGCTGGCGCAGCCATCGTTCGAAACGGTTGTCGCCTGGTTTCCGAGCGTCGGCGATGCGCGCGTCGCTTAGGTCTGAAGGCTTCAAATTCATCGCCGCCCCGCCGGACCGCTTGCAATTTCGGACATAGGCAACCCTCTGAAATGCGCCGGCAACGGCTTAGCATCCGAACTCGGTCAAGAGAAGCGGATGGCCGGCGATCGACGGAGCGCCGACCTCGGCCTTCGGTCCGGCTCAGATACATTCATCATCGGCCGTGAATAAGGCGCGGCGGCGATCCGCATCCTTCGTCGCCATTGCGTCGCTTATCGCACGTCGTCTCGGCTGTGCATGAGATACGGCGGAGCGTTGCCAGGTCCGCTATGAAAGATCGGGGGATATTTGTCGAAAGGGCAGAAATCATCGGGCCGCGCCGCTAGGTCAGCCGCCGCCGCGTCATAGGCCTCGGCGTCCGTCCTGTATGAACCGACCAGTTCGAAATCGCTCCACCGATCCTTGCACGTGATCAGGTACGATTTCTTGAAACGCTTCCTCTCTTTAGTCCTGAAAAGATTTACGTCGCCGGTCATCTGCTTTGCCTTCGATCTTCGCGGCGCCTATTCGAAAGCTGATAAAATATAAAAATCAACTAGATAAAGCGCCGACAGACGCCTTGCTATCGCGGATCCACGCTTTCAGGAGGTCCCAGGCCACGGCGAGGACGACGGGGCCGACGAACAGGCCGCCGATCCCATGCGCGAGAATGCCGCCGATGACGCCGACGAGAGTCACCAGCATCGGCGTCGTCAGCCCGCGCGCCAGGACGAAGGGCTTCAAGAAACTGTCTATGACGATGAGCATCGCCATGCAGGCGGTGAAGGCCAGCGCGGGTCCTATCGTCATTGTGGTCCAACTCCACACAAGCAGCGGGGCCACGATGGGCGACGGACCGATTTGAATGATTCCGAGCACCAAAACGGCAAGCGTCAAAAAGCTTGCGCCGGGAACCCCGGCCAAGGACATTCCGATTCCGGCGACGATCGCCTGCAGCAATGACATGCCGATCACGCCGCGCGAGACCGCGCGTATGGTGGCGCCGGAGAGCTTCACGAATCTTTCGCCATGCGTCGCGTCGATCTTGAGCGCGAGCGTCTTCGTCGCCGAGACGAGCAGAGGTCCCGGCGGAAACAAGAATCCCGCGATGATGACCGAGGTGAGAAATTGCAGCGTCCAGGCTCCCGCGTTGCTGGCCGTGTTGAGCAATATGTCCCCGACCGGCTTCAACTGCGGAAGCAGGTAGGTCAGCGCGCTTTTCACATTGGTCGATGCGAGCGTCCAGAAGTCATAGAACTGCGGTCCGATCAGCGGCCAATCCCTGACGGTCTCCGAGGGCGGAGGAATCGACAATTTCCCCGAGTCGAGCCGCTCGATAAGCGCCCTTAAGCCATCGATCAGCCCTAATCCTAACCAAGTCACCGGGCCGATGACGACCAGGAGCCCCAGCACGGTGATCAACGCCGCCGCCAATCCGCGCCGGCCGCCAAGAATGGCCGCCAGCCAATCGAAGACAGGATAGAGCGCGACGGTCAGCACGACGCTCCAGACGATGATCGGTATGAAGGGATGAACGAGAACGAAGGTCCAGGAGACCAGGAGCCCGATGAATCCGATGTGAATCGCCAGTTCCATGAAACTCGCGTTGAACTGGCGATAGTTGAACGAATCCGTGCGCTCTTCGGTCACTGCAGTCTTTCGGATCATTGGCTCAGCCACGGCGTCCCCACGAGGGCCGTCCTTCGCGGTCATGCGCCTCTGTTTACCCGAAATTTCCCGCATCGCCATGCGCCACTTCGCGAGGTGCTCCGCGATCACAGGATGAGTCCGGACGCATCCGAAGATTTTCATAAAAAGCCCCGATATATTAGATGGTTAATATACCTCCGCCGAATCGGAGCAAATAGGGCGTTTTTTTGCGTGAGCGAGCAGGCGCCTAACCCCGACGACGGCTCTTGACGCCAAAAGCGTTTTTGCTCACCACTGTCGCCGACTCTTAAGGTCATGATCGCGACGCGCCTGCGCCTTATATAGCTGAGGCGCCTCTCCAGAAGCCCGAGCACCGCATGAGCATCGCCCAAGATTCTACGCCCTCCCTCGCTTTCGCCCTCGCCGAGCCCGACGAGGCGGGCCCCCTGCCCCGCCGCCATTCCATTGGCGTCAGGGTCGGCGCCGGCAAAGCTTCCGTCGAGGTCGGCGGCGGCGCGCCTGTCGTCGTCCAGTCCATGACCAATACGGACACGGCCGATGTCGAAACGACGGCGCAGCAGATCGCGGCGCTCGCCCGCGCCGGCTCCGAGCTTGTCCGCCTCACCGTCGATCGCGACGAGGCGGCCGCCGCTGTGCCTCATATCCGCGACAGGCTCGCGCAATTGGACTGCGATGTCCCGCTCATCGGCGATTTCCATTATATTGGGCACAAGCTTCTTGCGGACTATCCGGCCTGCGCCGAGGCGCTCGACAAATATCGCATCAATCCCGGCAATGTCGGCTTCAAGGACAAGAAGGACCGGCAGTTTTCGGCGATTGTCGAAACAGCGATCAAGCATGGCAAGACGGTGCGCATCGGCGCCAATTGGGGCTCGCTCGATCAGGAGCTTTTGACGGATCTGATGGACGAGAACGCCCGCTCAACTGTGCCGCTCTCGACCGGCGCAGTGACGCGCGAGGCCATGGTGCAATCGGCGCTTCTCTCCGCCGCGCGGGCCGAAGACATCGGGCTCGGCCGGGACCGCATCATCCTTTCCGCCAAAGTTTCCAATGTGCAAGATTTAATCGCTGTCTATCGCACGCTCGCGAGGCGCAGCGATTACGCCTTGCATCTCGGCCTCACCGAAGCCGGCATGGGCTCGAAAGGCATTGTCGCCTCCTCCGCCGCATTGGGGATTCTGTTGCAGGAAGGCATTGGCGATACGATCAGGGTCTCGCTGACGCCCGAGCCCGGCGGGGACCGGACGCTTGAAGTCAGGGTCGCGCAAGAAATCCTGCAGACTATGGGCTTTCGCACCTTCGTGCCGCTTGTCGCCGCCTGCCCCGGCTGCGGCCGCACGACCTCGACCGTGTTCCAGGAGCTCGCGCGCGACATTCAAACCTATATTCGCGACGAGATGCCGCTCTGGCGGGCCCGCTTTCCGGGCGTCGAGACGCTGAATGTCGCGGTGATGGGCTGCATCGTGAACGGCCCCGGCGAATCGAAACATGCCGATATCGGCATCTCCCTGCCGGGCACGGGCGAGACGCCTTCAGCGCCGGTCTTCATCGACGGGCAAAAGGCGATGACCCTGCGCGGCGAAGGGATCGCCGCCGAGTTCAAGACGATTGTCGAGGATTACATCATGCGGCGGTTTGGCGGCGCGAAAAGCGCGGCGGAGTAATCAGCGGGCCAATTCAATAGGATATTGGTCCCACGTTCGTCCCCCCAACAAGCGGCCGCTACGATGCTTACGGGCTCCACCCCATTGTTTGAAAAAAAATGCGACCTGCTGACCTAAGCAATCGTCCTTCAATTCTTCAACCCACGATCGCTCGATAGGTCTCGCTTTGGGCCCGGACTCTCCCCCAACGATTGCCCAATGAATACCTTCCAGGTTCGGATTAACAATTGGACCGAGAAGCGGCTCGAACGAGACAAAGCGGATTTTTGCTGGCGTCGCACGAAGTGAATCTATGCGTGAAACATAACGTTGACTTTCAACCGATGTGCCAAGCCACACGTTGTCCAAAACTGGCAAATCGCAGCGATCCATTACGACCGAAATTCGTTCCGGGCGTTTCGTGAGCAACTGAAACGAGTGCCAACTTGCCTGGTGCATTATTCTCCAAACCTTGCCAATGATCTCATCCTCAACATTACTATGAAAGAGATCAGACATTGAGTTGACGAAAATACGCATAGGTTTCCGCCACTTCAAAGGCGAGGCTAGAGCACTCTCATCGAAGTTAATCTGCCCACTCCATACGTGAGTGGCTCCAGACTTTCTCGTTGTTCCAGCGTATTTCGTTGAACCCATCGCTTGCAGACGAGCCGCCATACGCTGCGCATAACAGTTCGTGCAGCCAGGAGAAATTTGATTGCACCCAGCAATTGGATTCCAAGTAGCTTCCGTCCATTCGATTTCAGAGTAAGCCATTGTTCTTATGTTTCTTGTGTCTCGGCCTAATTGCGCTTCGAGCAATCCTCATCGCGATTTCGCCCGCTTTTTTGGACGGATTCGCACAAATAATAAACAAGTGATAGAGCACGCTTCCTTTGGAGTTCTCAAGCGACAGTGTTTGCTCGCAAACGTGCGGAAAAAGGCCCTTCAGCCGCTCTTGCACGAAGTTTTCAAGACCTTGCACATTCAGTAACTTTGATGCTGGCGCCGCATACCCAAAAAGATCGATGGACGTTTGCTGTGCGTAGCAAGCATCCCGCCAACCACACGGTCCAAGATGGTCATCAATTCGGCTTTGCCATTCTTCTGGAATAATACCGTTCTTGGTGAGCATTCTGTTCAATGGTCCGGTTGGAAAAAGAAGCGCGATGTCGACGGCCTCCGTCGCAGCTAATTCATTTAACGTCGACCACCTCAGCTCCATCCCATACGGATCGAGAAACACTGCTGCTCGAGTAGAACGCCAATTTACGGATTTACAGATTAAAAGAAGTTCATTATTTGCGTCTCCTTGTCGTAGCTCAATATTTCGGTAAGGAAACTCACTACGAAGAGCCGTGAGACCAGCCATATGCAGGCTAGAGCGCTCGATGAAAATATAGCGATGGAATGGCGGCTCTATGCGAAGTGCGATTCGAGCAGACCCTTCCTTTGACTTAGAAAACTCTTCTGCGTCTTCTTCAAAGAGAGGTAATGAATTCCCAGCAGGACGGGAATCCTGCCTTTCGCCACTCCCAGCAAACGCGTCGATATACAGTCTTTCAAACTGCTGATTCTTTAAGGCCGTTGCGTATCCGTCGAAGTAGCGTTTCACTACCTCTAGTTTTCCATCCGTCCAATCGCCACCGAATGAGTGAACCATAATCTGACCTTGTGTTCTTTTTTTGTTCTAATTGAATAAAGAAATGATTGCAAGTCGAATTTGGAAGCCGCTCAAATCAGCCCAGCGGCGATATTGATCGTCAGGGCCAGCACCGCGCTATTGAAGAAAAACGCCAGTATGGAATGGGCCAGCGAGACGCGGCGCATCTCCTTCGCCGTGATCTGGACGTCGGCGGTCTGGGACGCGACCCCTATGATGTAGGAAAAATAGAGAAAATCGAAGTAATCGGGATTGTCGGTTCCCGGAAACATCAATCCGCCGACGTCTTTCGGCGGCTTGCCCGGCTCAGCCTCCAGCTCGTCGAAATATTCATGCGCGTAATGGAAGGCGTAGGTCAGGTGGATGAAAAACCAGGCGCTGAGGATCGTCGCCGCCGCGAGCCCTATATGCAAGCCTTTCAGCAAGCCTGACATGTCCCGTACCGCCCCAAGCTGGGCGACAATGGCGCCGATCGAGGCGAAGGCCGCAAGACTTGTGAGCACGAGGATCAGGAATCGTCCCTCGTCGCTCGCCTTGGCGCGCCGCCGCATTGTCGCTGCGTTGGCGTGCGCCATGAGCCAGAGAGACGTGACGAAATAGAGCCAGGTTCCGACGTTCCAGGCGATCAAAAGACGGGTGCTCAGGTGAAAGGCTCCGGGCAGAGCCAAGCCCGTAACGAGACTGGCCGCGACGCCTAGGAAGAGGCGCGGATGGCCTCGTATGATTCGCAAGCGACGGAGAATTGCCATTTTTCCGGCCGGGTTCGGTTCGAAGGCGTCTTCAGCTTTTGCGGGTCGCGACAAAGCGCGCCGCCTCCTTCAGGACAATCGCCTTAGCGCCTTGCGGGAAGGAATCCAGCGCGGCGATCGCAGCCGCCGAAAGCTTGTCGCGCCGCTCGCGCGCCGCCTCGAGGCCGAGGGCGGCGACCAGCGTCGCCTTGTTGCGGTCAGCGTCCTTGCCGGCGCGCTTGCCGAGCGCGGCTTCATCGGATTCAACGTCGAGAATATCATCCGCGACCTGGAACGCGGCGCCGAGCGCATGGCCGTAATCGGAAAGCGCGGCCTTCGCTGCGGCGTCGGCCTTGCCGAGAATGGCGCCGGCTTTCACCGCATAATGCAAGAGGGCCCCGGTTTTCATGGCTTGCAGCTTGATGACGGCCTCGGGCTTATGCGCCTCCGGCGCGCGTTCGGCCTCGAGATCGAGGACCTGGCCGCCGATCATGCCGCCGAGGCCGGCCGCACGGGCCAGGGAAAGGACGAGTTCGACCCGAATCCCCGGATCCGCATGGGTCGCCGGGTCGGCGGTCACGTCAAAGGCGTAGGTGAGGAGCCCGTCTCCGACCAGGATTGCAGTCGCCTCGTCGAAAGCTTTGTGGGTGGTCGGACGGCCGCGGCGCAGATCGTCATTGTCGAGCGCCGGCAGATCGTCATGCACGAGCGAGTAGCAATGGATCATTTCGAGCGCCGCCGCAGCGCGCAGGACGCCCTCATTTTCGACGCCGAAAAGCCGCGCCGTCTCGATCAGAAGGAAAGGCCGCAGCCTTTTGCCGCCGCCAAGGCTCGCGTAACGCATGGCTTCGAGAAAGCGCGGCGGCCGCGCCGTCTCGCCGGGAAGCGGCGCGGACCCAAGAAGACGATCGAGAAGGCCTTCGGTCGAGGCGGCGACGTCATTCAGTCGGCTCTCGAATTCGGCTGTCGCCTCGCCATGCGTCATCGTTTTGCAATCCCCCTGGTTCTCGGCCGTGGCGGCTATCTCGAATGCTTACGCCCAGCGCGCGGCGACTTTTCGGCAAAAACGCTCAAAAAGCGCCTGGACAAAGCCCAGCCAATAAAGTTTAGCCTCGGCTTGCCCGATTGGGCTAGATCGGTCAAGGCTCGCCGCATGTCCTCGAGATCCGGCCGAACTGGCCCTTTCGGCAAGCTTGCCCGCATCATCTTGAGCGTTGGCGCGGCGCTGGCGCTTGGCGTGGCGGTCTTGCTCGTCGCGTACCGCTTCGTCCCGCCCGTTTCGACGCTGATGCTCGGGCGCTGGATCGAAGGCGAGCCGGTCGAGCGCCATTATGTTCCGCTGGACCGAATCTCGCTTTCCTTGCGCATCGCCGTCATCGTCTCAGAGGACGCCCAATTTTGCCGGAACGATGGCGTCGACTGGGGCGCGCTTCGGGAGGTGATCGATGCGGCGGATGAGGACGGCCCGTCGCGCGGCGCTTCGACCATCACAATGCAAACCGCGAAGAACTTGTTCCTGTGGCCGTCGCGATCCTTCATCCGCAAGGGGATCGAAATTCCCCTGGCGCTGCTGATCGACCGAGGATGGCCTAAGCGGCGCGTTCTCGAAGTCTATCTGAACATAGCCGAATGGGGCGAGGGGGTTTTTGGCGCGGAGGCCGCCGCGCGGCGCTATTTCCACAAAAGCGCGGACGGGCTCGACGCCAATGAGGCGGCTTTGCTCGCGACCGCCCTGCCCAATCCGCGCCGACGCGATCCGGCCCGGCCCTCGCGCCGGCACGCCGCCTTGGCCAGGCTGATCATGGGGCGCGCTCGGGCGGCTGAGTCTCTCGTCGAATGCGCCCGGTGAGGCGCTTTTCGAGATAGCCAGATGCGACGTTTCGTTGTAAGAGGCGCGTTGAAACTTGGGTTCGAGAGCGAGCCGCAAGCTCGGATAAGCAAGACCTCGACCGTCTTAGACGATGGGCGGTCAGGTCTTTATCTATTTGTTTTACCGGATGATTGGCCCGGAGAGCTTCCGGCTTTTCGACAATCATCCCTGAGGATCGAGAGACGACATGGCTGTTCCGAAACGCAAAACATCTCCCATGAAGCGCGGATTCCGCCGTTCGGCGGATGCGCTCAAGGCGCCGACCTATGTCGAAGACAAGGATTCTGGAGAGCTGCGCCGTCCGCACCATGTCGATTTGAAGACTGGCATGTATCGCGGCCGCCAGGTTTTCACCCAAAAGGCGAAGGAAGTCTGAGGCGCTCCCAGGCTTTTAGGTTCAGCCGCCGGCAAGAGCGAGCGGCGACAGCGCTTCGGCTTATGTTAGGGCAAGGCCAGTTTCATGCAGCATGAAACTGGCCTTGTTTTTTGACCGGATGCCGCGGGCTCGGACGGCAAATTTCCGCCTTCGCGGCTGATGCTCTAAAGGAGCTGACTGAAGATCAAGATGAGGCCGATGACGGAGACGGTCCAAACGAGGGTGCGCAAATAAGGAACGCCCGCCGCAAAGACAAAGACATAGAGCAGCCGAGCGAAAAAGAATATCTCGGCGCCAAGCGCCGTCGTTTCATTGGTGCGTCCGGCAATCTGAGCGACAAGAACCAAGGGCGCGAAAAGCGCCAGATTCTCGAGAATGTTAAGGTGCCCTTTGCGGGCTCGCTCGGCCCAGCCCGTCAGCTTTGGCGTATATTCGCGGTTGCCCGCGAGTTCTTCTATGCCGACTTCCTGCGCGGCCCCGACCACAGCGATCAGCATTTGCGCAAAGGCGAGCGCCACAGTCCAGACCAGCAGCTTGAGTTCGATCGTCATCTAGTCCTCCCCTCGTTCGAGACTATTGTGGTTGTATTTCATCCATCTCGAAAAGCAGATGGACCAAGCCTAAGGCTTCAAGCGGCGGCTTGAAGCCTTTTCGAGACAAGCTCGCGCAGCAAGCGAAGATCGCGAGCGAAAACCCGGATCCCCTCAGCGAGTTTTTCGGTCGCCATGGCGTCCTCGTTCAAGATGAAGCGGAAGGTCTTTTCGTCAAGCGACAGACGCGCGGGAGCGGGAGCGGCCGCCGTTTGCGGATCGAGTCGACGCGGCAAATCGCCCGAGTCCTTGGCGAGTTCGTCGAGCAATTGCGGCGATATGGTCAACCGGTCGCAGCCGGCGAGCGCCTCGATCTCGCCTGTGTTGCGGAATGAGGCGCCCATGACCACGGTCTGTACGCCATAGGCTTTGTAGTAATTATAGATTTGCCGCACGGACAGCACGCCTGGATCGGATTCCGCAGTGTAGGTCTTGCCTTCCGCCTTGATGTGCCAATCGAGGATGCGTCCGACAAAGGGCGAGACGAGAAAAGCGCCGGCGTCGGCGCAAGCGACGGCCTGGGCGAGCGAGAAGATCAAGGTCATGTTGCAGTCGACGCCCTCGGCCTGCAAGATCTTCGCCGCTTGGGCCCCCTCCCAGGTGGCGGCGATCTTGATGAGGATCCGCTCCCGCCCTACTCCGCGTTTGTCGTAAGCCGCGATGATTGAGCGGGCCTTCGCGACCGTGCCCTCGACGTCGAAGGAGAGATCGGCGTCGACCTCGGTCGAAACGCGGCCGGGCACAATGCCGGAAATCTCAACGCCAAAGTTTATGACCAGGCGGTCCGCGATCTCGCTCGTCAAACTATTGTGGCTCAGCCCCCAAATAATCGCTTCCTCGACGAGACTCGCATAATCCGGCATTTGCGCCGCCTTAAGGAGCAAACTCGGATTCGTGGTCGCGTCGACCGGCTTGAATGAGCGGATCGCATCCAAGTCGCCGGTGTCGGCGACAACCGTCGTCATGGCTTTTAATTGATCGAGCTTGGAGGGCATAAAAAGGTCCGATCGAGGAGGATTCGAGAGGAGTTCAAGTCAACGCGCGAGCGCTTGCATTGTTTCCGCCGCGGCGCGATCGGCCGCGCGGATCGCGATATTACCGCGCTCTTCATGTCAAACAACGGACAGCGAGGCCCGCGAGAGCATTCTTCGACTCATTTTTCAACTCGCCGTCGGCGCGTCCCTGGGCTTGGCTTGAACGCGAGCGCGGCGAATCGAACTGCAAGGCGCGGCGAATATGGTCAAGATCGACCGGCTTGGTCAAAAATTCATTGATTCCGGCGGCTTCGGCCGCGTCGCGATCTTCGTCGAAGGCATTGGCCGTGAGCGCGATCAGGCGAACCGCATCCGCGCCCGCCATGCGCTCCGCCCGCCGGATGCGTCGCGCGGCCTCTAGCCCGTCTATGCCGGGCATCCTGATGTCGAGAAAGATCGCGTCGAAAGGCGGCCTCCGCCCCTCGAGCCCCTCCAGCGCGAGCGCCACGGCGGCGAGGCCGTCGGCGGTCCGCGTCACACACGCGCCGAGCCTTTGGAGATGACGCGTCGCAAGCAGGGCGTTGACGTCATTGTCCTCGGCGAGCAGGATCTCGCCGCTGAAACATGACCCCGACGCCGATGCC
This sequence comes from Methylocapsa polymorpha, assembly GCF_045689225.1. Classification (GTDB taxonomy): domain Bacteria; phylum Pseudomonadota; class Alphaproteobacteria; order Rhizobiales; family Beijerinckiaceae; genus Methylocapsa; species Methylocapsa polymorpha. The sequence goes on from NZ_CP136862.1 coordinate 523,630, forward strand.
TGCGGCTCGGCCGCCGCGCTATTGGGCTTGGCGGCACCATCAAGGCGAGTGAAAAGCGATCTTAGGCGAACCGGTTTGACAAGCCAGCCATCGAACCCTTGCACGAAGTTCTGACCGAAGGCGCGCCGCTCGAAAGGCGAGAAAAGTAGCAGGCTGCGGCCAAGTTTCGCCTCTCGGGCGGCCTCGCCGAGCCGGCGGGTCGCTGCCTCGCCGAGGGCGCAATCGACGATGAAAACGTCATAGGGAAGCTCGGCCTGCTCAGCGCCGAGAAGGGCCAGGGCCGCAGCCTCGGTTTCGGCGTAGCAAACCTTCGCCCCGGCCTCGGCGAGGCGCTCCCCGAGATAGCCCGCCGCGAAGGGCGAGGCCGCAACGATCAGCGCGCTTTGCCCGCTCAGATCGGGAGCGGCCGGACGCGCACCGATCGGCTCCTCGCAGGGCCGCAATGGCGCGATCATCGAAAACATGGACCCGCCGCTGCGCCCCGCCGGCGCGAGAGCAAGCGTCCCTCCCATTCGCTCGACGAGCCTTCGCGATATGGCGAGGCCAAGCCCGGCGCCGCCGTATCGACTTGTGGTCGAGCTGTCGCCTTGTTCGAACTCCTCGAAAATCGCTTCGCGCCGGTGCGCCGGAACCCCTGGCCCCGTGTCGATCACGTCAATTCGGAGCGCTGTTTCGCCCTCCCTGCTGACGCGCAGACCGACGCCGCCTCGCTCAGTGAATTTCACGGCGTTGCCGGCGAGATTGAGCAAGATTTGGCGAAGCCGCGCGCCGTCGCCAATGAGCCGCTCGGGCACATCCGCCGCGATCGAACTCGCGATCTCCAGACCTTTGCCTTGGGCCCGGGGCGCCAGCAGCTCGACGGTGCTTTCGACCAACGTCACCAAGTCGAACGGCTCGTCGACGAGTTCGATCTTGCCCGCCTCGATCTTCGAAAAATCGAGCATCTCCTCGATCAGCGAGGCCAACGCAGACCCAGAACCGCGAATAGCCTCAATATAGCTTCGCTGCTCCGCGTCTACGCTCGTGTCGAGCAGAAGCTCCGCCATCCCGAGGATGCCGTTCAACGGGGTGCGGATTTCATGGCTGAGGCTGGCGAGGAAACGCGATTTCGCTTCGCTCGCGGCCTCGGCCCGTTCGGCCGCCGCCGCGGCCGCCTTCAACTCCCAGATTTCGTCCCGCAAAGCCTCGCGCTCATCGCCGAAGATGTTTTCCCGCCTCCTATGACGCGCGCGCGCGAAGAAAAGACCAACTGCCGCCGTCAAGACCAACAAGGCGAACAGCCACGCCGACCCGTCTCCAAGCGAAGCAAAACGCTCCAAGCCGGGCGGCGACGCATTCAACTCAAAGGCTCCGGTCATGCGGCCTCGGATCTTGGCCCGTCTTATCGCGGCGCGGCTCTAATCCCGAAGTAATGACGAAGCCTTGAGATTTCGTATTCGCTTACGCCCTGGCCTTATTGAATCAAGCGCAGAAGCGCGCGCCCAGCCTTGGTGTGCAGTTCCTTTGAATCGAGCGTTCCGTCGCTGTCGACGTCGGCCGCTTTGAAAAGCTTTTCGACGATGTCCAAATATTCGTCCTTCGTCAGCGTCCCGTCATTATCGGGGTCTCCTGCCTTGAACGCGCTTTTGCTGAGCCGGCCGCCGACCTCTTTCTTGTCGAGCGTGTCGTCGCTGTCCTTGTTCAGCTTGTCGAACAAATTGCTCGCGGCCGCTTTCACTTCGGCGAGATCGAGCGTGCCGTCATTATCCTTGTCAAAGGCCGCGATCGCGTTTGGCGCAGCCGAAGCCATTGAATTCGAAAGGAACGCCAGAGCGGCGGACAAGACTCCGGCGCCAAAGCCAGCGATCAAAAAACGGCGGTCCATCATGATCAAGACTCCTGATTGCGGCCCGCGCCGGCGTTGCGAATCATCGCGCCGCGCGCGAGCCGAGTTTTTAACTATGACGCCTTTCGATCGCAAAGTAACGCCGCTCCGCTTAGGCCGCCAGACCGGCTTGCAACCGACCCTTCGCCAGGAACGCGATCAAAGCGGCGAGGTTCGGCCGGAGTTTAGTGAAAGCGCACCGGCACCGTGAGGCTGATGCTGCCGCCTCCGATTTCCGCCGGCGGCGGCGGCAAGGGGCTCGCGTTGTGGACCATCGCCAAGGCCGCCTGATCGAGCGCCGCAGATCCCGAGCTTCCGGCGACCCTCGCGGCCACGACATGACCGCCGCGGTTGATCGTGAAGGACAGCGAGACAGTGCCCGCTTCATGCGCCGCCCCAGGCTTATGCTGGTTCAGTTGCGCCAGCACCAGACTACGCCAGTTGGAGGTGGACATCGAAGAACCCGACGCGCCTTCCCGAGCCACCGCCGACGATTGCGGCGACGCGGAGCGGGCGGCGCGCTCGTGCGGCGCGGGCGGCTCGTGCGCCTGCTTGACGACCGGTTTCGGCGGCTCCTTCACGATCTTCTTCGGCGGCTTCAATTTCGGCTTCGGCGCCGTTGCCAGAACCGCTTCCGGCTTCGGCGCCGGCGGCAGCTCCGGAACCGCTATGTCCTCTGGTGGCTCGACCTCTTCCGGCTGGGCTTCCGTCATTTTCGGTCCCGGCGGGACCTCCGCCATCGTCTCCGCCGGAGGCGCGATCTCCAAGGGCGCGAGGTCGATCATCACGGCGGGAGCCGCCGCTTCCGCCGCGTCAACCTCATGCCTATGCGTCAGCCAGTAAATGAGGCCTCCATGCGCGAGGACGACAAAAGCGCCCGCGGCGATCCATCGCATTATGGATCTGTCCTCGGCGACATGAAGGATCGCCGGCGCATGAATCGTCATGGCCTAGTCTCCGGCGATTTGGAGTCGCCAGCTTTAGGCGGCAAGTCGCTCGACGGCGCGGACGCGCCGCCCGCCTCCAGGCCGACGAGCCCGATCTTCAAATAGCCCGCCGCGCGCAGGAGGTTCATGGTCTCCATGATGTCGCCATAGGAAACGCTCCTGTCGGCGCGAACAAAAACACGTTGCTCCTTGTCGGCATGCGTCGCGGCGTCGAGCGCGCCGCTGAGACTCTCGCGGGTGATCGGGTCCTCGCCAAGGACGAGGGAGAGATCCGATTTCACCGTGAGGAACAAAGGTTTGTCCGGACGCGGCGCGGGCTGCGCGGTGGAGGCCGGAAGATCGACATTGACGTCGACGGTCGACAGAGGCGCGGCGACCATGAAAATGATCAACAGGACAAGGATGACGTCGATGAAAGGCGTGACGTTGATCTCGTGGTTTTCCTCGAGATCGTCCTCGCCGGAGACGAGCTTTACAGCCATGCCTCTTCACTCCGCAGGTTGGCGCATCGGGACGATTTGCGACTCGTCCTTGCGGCGCGGCAAGGCCTCGCGATCGAGATCGCGGGAAAGATGCCGAAGGACCTCCGCCGAAGCGTCGGCGAGCTGGGCGCGATAGCCCGTGATCGCGCGGGCGAACACGTTATAGATCACGACCGCCGGGATCGCGGCGACAAGCCCCATCGCCGTCGCCAGCAAGGCTTCGGCGATGCCGGGCGCGACGACGGCGAGATTGGTCGTGTTCGTCTTCGATATTCCGATAAAGCTGTTCATGATGCCCCAGACCGTCCCGAACAGGCCGACGAAGGGGGCCGTCGCGCCAATAGTCGCGAGAACGCCGGTTCCCTGCGTGATGCTTCGCCCGGCGCGCGCTTCGATCCGCGACAGCAGCGCGACCGCGCGCTCCTTGACGCCGTCCTGCGGCAATCCGGCGGAGCGATCGAGCTCGCCCGCCGCCGCCGAGACGAATTGCGCGACCGGGCCGCGCGTCTCCGCGAATTCCTTTTCGGCGGCGCGCAGGCTCGCCGCATGCGCTAAAGTCTCCAGGCCGCGACGGGCGCTTTGCTTGGCAGTCCAGAGCTCGATACTCTTCGCAAGCCAGACGGTCCAGGTCGCGAAGGAGGCGAAGGCGAGGCCGACCATGACGATCTTGACCAGCGGATCGGCGTTGCGGAACATGCCCCAAGGCGACAGATCATGCGGCAGGGCCGAGGGAAGGAAGACCTCGGCTCTCGGCGCGGGCTTGGGCTCGACTGCCGGAGCCGCCATAGACGCCGCCGCGGGCTCGTCGCTTGTCGGCGATTGCGCCTGGGCCGAAGCGGCGCAAAAGGCCATGCTCACGCATAAAGCGGCGAATGCCTTGGCCAGAAGGGACCGGCGCAAGAGGCCGCACGGTCCGCGCCTGGCCATTAACATGCTTTCCATCGTCATCTAGAACCCCTCTCCATTCGCGACCCGAAGCTGACGTTCGGAGCAAAAGCGGCGGATGTCCCTGGCTAAAATAGCGCTAGGGATGAAATCATAAAAACAAACCCGGACCAATGGCGCGGATATTCCTTCATCGCGGCCTCTCCTCAGAACGAACTTCACGTCTCCGCCCATTGTCTCAGCAAATTGTGGTAGGTCGCGGTCAATGAAACCAGCGCGGGATGGCCCGGGACGTCGCGCGTCAATCGCATGATCGAGGCGTCGAGATCGAAGAGAAGCGCCCGCCTCGTTCGATCGCGGACGAGGCTCTGAATCCAGAAAAAAGACGCAAGGCGCGCCCCGCGCGTGATCGGCGTGACCCGATGCAGGCTGTCGGCAGGATAGACGACGAGATCGCCAGCCGGAAGCTTGACGCTGTGGCTGCCGTAGGTGTCCTCCACGGTCAATTCGCCGCCGTCATATTCCTCCGGAGCGTTGAGGAAAAGCGTCGCCGACACATCGGTGCGAATGCGGATCGCGCCATCGAACGATTGGCGGACCGCGTTGTCGACATGCGCGCCAAACGCCATCCCTTCATTGTATCGATTGAATAAAGGCGGAAAAATCGTATGCGGCAGAACCGAGGAAATAAACAAGGGGCTGCGCTGCAGCGCGCGGATCACCATTGCGCCGAGCTCCCTGTGCTCGGCGCCCCCTTCGGGCAATTGCAGGTTATCCTTGACCTGAGCCGACTGATGTCCGGCCGTGGCGCGTCCGTCGATCCAGGCGGCGGCGTCCATGGCGGCGCGGCATCGCGCGAGCTGTTCTTGATCGAGGACCTCGGGAATATGCACAATCATAAGCTTCACAACGTATGAGGGCAGCGGAACACGACAGCTGAAACGTCAGGCATCTAAAGTTTTTTGCGCTTGCGGCGCGGCGGCGACGCGCTGCGAAGCCGGCGGGACCGTTACGCGGAGCCCAAATTGCGGCGCCTTTGCAGCGCGGCGGCGCAGCCACATCATGCAGCCGGTGACGAGAAAAATAGCTGGACTGAGGCCGCAGACAAAAGCGATCGCCCGCCAGAGCGGCCCATGATGCTGCGCCTCATGGACGCGGCGCAGCCAAGCCGCGAAGGCGTCGCCCGGAGGGGGACGCGGCGCTACGGTCGCCGCCAAACTCCGGTCGTCGACGAGCACGCTGCGCGGCTCATCATCCGCGCCCGTCAGCTGAACGCGCCAAAGCTTCTCCTGCTCCGTCGGCATTGACAAGGAAGCGAGCTTAAGGCCCGGCGCGCTTTCCAAAGCCAATTCGACGACCCGCTGCGGGTCCTGCGCCGGCAGGCGCATCAACACGACGCCCTGCCCCTGGCGGGCCGGCCGCTGCGTAATCTCGGCGAAGGCCGCGATCAAACTCCTCGCCTGCTGCGGAAAGCTGAGATAGGCGCCCGTCAACGCCATCAAGGCCAGGGGAGCGAAGATCCAGAGGCCCAGCATGTGATGCAGGTTCGAGCTCAGCTTTGGGCCACGCCGCCAGCGAAAGGCTTTGAGCAGATTGCCGTTGCGCGGCCACCAGAGCCAAATGCCGGTAAGAGCCAGAACCAGAAGACCGATCCCGGCGAAGCCGACAATCTGGCGCCCTGAAAGATCCGGGCTCATCAGGTCCGCATGAAGCGAATGAACGCGGCCGACAAAGGAGCCGCGCGCGTCAGCGACGCCGAGAACCCGGCCGGTGGGCGGGTCCAGATAGACCATCCATAACCGCCCGGAAGGCGCAGCCTGCTTTCCGCCTTCCCCGCCGCGTAGCAGAACCGTGACCGGCGCGCCCACATCCGCCGGCCAACGAAGTATGGCGGCCCGCGCGCCCGACGCGGCCGATTCCGCATTGCGGAGATAGACGCCGGCCGCTTGCTCGACCGTCGAACCGGTCACGGCGTAGCGCGCCGGATCGATCAGGCGATCCAGATCGGCGCCGAAAACGAGCAAGGCGCCGGAGAGACTGATCGGAACGATCAGAAGGCCGAGGCCAAGAGCAATCCATAGATGGACTTGGCGCCAGATGCGTGGGACGCGAACGGATGCGATACGTTCCATAACTGTCCGACAAAAGAGAATTCAATGCGTCCTGGTTTACACGCAGGCAAAGATAAAATCAAATATATCCTTAGTTTAGAATTGTTATAATTTGATAGTTTCAATAGGTTATTGCGAGTCATATTGTGTCTATGATATTAGACTCTAGAAATACTTGCTTTAGAATTATTCTAAAGTGAACTTTTCTACGGGGTACTACGCCATGTCGCAGGAATTCATCGCTGAGTTATTTGGTAAGCGCGATGTTTCGGACAATTCGAGTTCGAAATTCATTCGCGCCAAAGCGAGGGCGCCGATGGCGCGAGCGGCCATTGGCCTCGCCTCGGTCATGCTCGGCGACGCGGCGCTGGCGCAAGAGGCGTCGCAGGACACGAGCCAGGTCTCGCTCGAGCAGATCGACGTCGCCGGCCAGGGTGAGCAACAGGGCAGCGACTACAATCCCCGCACGCTCGGGCTCACCCGCATTCCAACGCCTATTCTCGACACGCCGCAAAGCATCACGATCGTTCCGCAAAAGCTCATTCAGGATCAGAAGGATTCAACCGTCGTCGAGGCGCTTCACAACGTGCCCGGCGTCACTTTTTTCGGCGGCGAAGGCGGCACGCAGGGCGACAACATCAACATTCACGGCTATTCGGCCCGCAATGATTTCTATCGCGACGGCGTTCGCGATCCGGGCTGGTACACGCGCGACACCTTCAGCGTGCAAGAAGTCGAAGTGCTCAAAGGCCCGTCTTCCTTTCTGTTCGGACGCGGCTCGACCGGCGGCGTCGTCAACCTGACGAGCAAATTGCCGGTCTTCACCAATTTCACCACTCTGGAAATGTCTGGCTACACCGCGCCCGGCGCCCGCGTCACGGCGGACGTCAACCGGACATTCGGCGATACGGCGGCCCGCATCATCCTGCTCGGCAATGACACCAATGTCGCCGACCGGAACAATATCGTCACGAAGCGCATAGGCGCCGCCCCGTCGATCACCATGAACATGACGCCGGATACGCGGGTCACGCTCAGCTATATCTATCAAAAGGACGACAATATTCCCGACTATGGCATCCCGCTCCTGCCAGGATCCTATTTCGGCACGCCCTATGGCCAACCCGCGCCGGTTCCGAAGAATACTTATTACGGCAGGCTGACTCCGGGCTTCTCGGATACGGAACAGGTCAATGCGCACATTGTCACCGCCAGAATTGAACATGACATCAATTCGCAATGGCAGGTCACCAATGTGACGCGCTTCTCCTATATCGACCGCTTTGTAAGAATTCGCGGCGTTCAGATCGGCAATCAGTCGGTGGGCACTACGCCGAACATCTATAATGCGCCGGTCGGCGGCGTCCTGCTCAATCCGGTTCCCTATCTCTATCCCGTCGGCGGCCTGTGGGTCGCAAACACGAACGACTTTCAAAACCACACGCAGAATTCGCTTCTGACCAACCAATCCGATCTTGTCGGACATTTTGATACGGGCCTGCTGCAACACACGCTTCTCGCCGGCCTCGAACTTTCGCAAGAGACGAGAGAGCAATATCGGACCACGTTGGTTCCGGGCAGCCGCGTCGATGTCGGCTTTCCCAATCCCTATCCGGTCATACCCAGCACCCTGCCCATATTGAGCTCGGACCAATATGACATCGGCCGCACGATCGGCATCTATGCTAGCGACCAGATCAAGATCACCAAATATTTCGAGATCCTCGCCGGCGCGCGCTACGATCTCTTCAAGATCTGGCAGACCTATGGAAATGTGCTCACCGGCACGAAGGATCTCGTGTCGCAAATCAATTCGGCGACGCCGTATAATATGAACGCCAACACCGATTTCCTGAGCTGGCGCGCCGGCGGCGTGTTTCACCCGATCGAAAACGCCAGCCTTTATTTTATCTATGGCACGTCCTTCGACCCGTCGAGCGAATTTCTGACGCTCGCCGGCGGTCAGCAGAACCTCGAGCCGACGACGAATCAGAATTATGAGTTCGGCGGCAAGATCGATCTGCTCGACAGTCGGCTGAGCCTGACCGGGGCCTTGTTCGAGGTCATTCAAAACAACGCCATCGAAACCATCAATTCAGCGGCGGGTCTCTACGCTCAAATCGGCAAGACGCGCGTGAAGGGCGGCGAAGTCGGCATAGCCGGCAAGGTGACGGAGGCCTGGAGCATATTCGGCGGCTACACATATATGGACAGCCGCGTGCTTTCCAGCGCCTTGAACAACACGACCGGCCTCTTTATCAGCACGCCGGGCAACCAACTCGCGAACGTCCCGCGCAACACCTTCGCCTTGACGAACACATACGCGATCACGCCGGCCCTGACCCTCGGCGCCAGCGCCTATTATATCGGCGCGCGCTATACGACCGCCGCCGACATAGGCCGCGTTCCGGGCTATTGGCGGTTCGATCTCCTTGGCGTTTATAGGATCGACGACAATTTCTCGCTGCAGGCGAATATCTACAATATTGCGGACACCAAAAACTTCGAGACGATCTCCGGCTATGGCTCCGCCACGCCGGGCCCCGGGCGCTCCGCAGTCCTGACGGCCAAGGTGACATTCTGACGGCATGTGGAAACGGCTTAGCGATCAGATGGCATTAGATCAAAAGCTTGAGCGGCCTTCGCGTCAATGCGCCATGAAAACCGGGAGATTGGACTCGGCGAGAATCTCACTCGTTACGCTGCCAAAGATGAATTGGCGCAAACGGCTGCGCGTATAGCCGCCTTTGATGAGGAGATCGGCGCCGAGCATCGCCGCCGTCTCCAAGAGCGCCGCGCCCGCCGACTTCGACGCCTCGCCGATCAAAACGACGCGTGCGGGCGCGCCATGCCGCCGCAAGCTTTTCGCAAGCTGGTCTTCGGTCGGTCCCGGCAACCGGGGGCCTGGGATATTCAAGACGACGACATCCTTTGCTCGCGTGAGAAGCGGCATGGCGAAGGCGATCGTCCGGGCCGTGTCGGTGCTGCCGTTCCAAGCGATCACGATCGTTTCGCCGAGCGTCTGCCGGGGAAACGGCGGCGCGATCAGGACCGGTCTGCCGCTTTCAAACAATGCCGCCTCGAGCGTCGACTTGCGCGGCTGCCGCGGTCCGGGTCCCGGCCTGCCGATGGCGATCACGTCGAAGATCCGGCCATATTCCCCGATCCCATTGTCGGAGACGAGCGTATCGCTGAGCCATCCAAACGAGGGGCTGGCTGCGTCCTCGCGCTGGCGTCCAATATTGTTCGCCGCCATGAAAGTCTCAAAGAAGGTCCGGCCGTGGTCGAGGAAGTCGCGGCGCGTTCGATCATCGAGAACCACTCCGCTCAGGGAAAAATCGGCGGCGACCAATTCGGCGATGTCAGGCCCGAGCGCGACGCCCTCCATATAGCCGTCGAACTTGCGCGCGAGCAGCAACGCCGTTTCCAGGACCGCGCCCATTACGGCGTGCTCCTCGACCGGAATCAGTATCGATCTCATCAAAGGGCCTCCGCGCCAAATCAGGCTTTGCTCGATCGAGCATCAGATCACGTTCATGATTTTGGATTGAATCAATCCAAAATCATGAACGTGATCGATTCCAAGAAGTCGGAGCGGGATGCGGGCATCCCGCTCTGATCCGATCAAGAATATCTGCAGGACTGTAGAATTTTGCAGGCTTTCCTATGGCCGATCAAAATGTCTCCGGGCGCAGGAAGGCCTGTCCGGCCATCAAGCACAATTTTTCGTTTGCGCACATCTCGGCTATGAGACGCTCGGCCGCGATGGCGCGCGCCGCGCGGGCGGAACTCCCCGGCGGAGCGTGGCGTTTTGCGGCGGACACGAGTTGGAGAATGGACCATGGCGACCACGACAGAATCAGCGCCGCAAGAGACTCCAGAGGCCTTGCCTATCGGCAAGATCGAAGGTTCCGACGTCTACCTTCCCGACGCCGAACGCATTGGCGCGATCGAGGGCCTCCTGATCGACAAGCGCAGCGGCCAGGTTGCTTACGCGGTTCTAAGCTTCGGCGGCTTTTTCGGCATCGGAGAGGAGCATTTTCCGATCCCCTGGAAAAAGCTCCACTATAAAGCTGAAATCGATGCTTACGAGATCGAAATAGACCAAGAAAAACTAGCTGGCGCGCCAAGGTTCTCCCATGAAGCGGCTTACGATTGGTCGCAGGCCGAGGGCCGCCAAGTCAATGATTATTACGGCGTGCCGGATATTTTCTGACGCCGCTGCAGCCCTCGACTATCGGATCGCCCGTCCGGCTCCAGCCGGATGGGCTTTTTCATGCGTCGACGGGAGATGGAGAAGCGCATCTCTTCGCGCGATGACCGGGGGCGGCGAAGCGCTTCGCCTCGGAAGTTTCGGGGCGCATAGACGCGCCCGTTAATTCATCGGCGCAGCTTGGTTAATACAAGTAAAGAACTTGGCGGACATCTACGTAACTGTAGGTTCAGCATAAGTTATCTGATGAATGATATTTATCTTTACCTAACAGGATCCGCCGTTTAGGGAGACAAAATAAGGCTGTTTTATGGCTGAATTGAGGCAACTCTATTCGGCGAAATAAGGATAAGAAAATGGGCGACGTCACCTCGATCAAGGCTGGCCGCAGATCAACCCGAACCGACGCGATCGAGACCTATGTCGAAAAGCTGCTCGACGAAACCCGTCTCAAGCTCATTGAGACCGGAACGCGCAATCGCCTCATCCACACGCCGCGCGGGGCCCGACGCACGCGTTCCCTGCCGATCCTCGGGGCCAGCTCGGATGCGGTCTTTCAAGGCCTCGTTCGCGAAAACAGGCCGCTTCGCTTCCTGGCGAGCGACGACGCCGGAGAATTGCGAAAGGAAACCTCCGGGCCGAGAGGTCCCCGTCTCGTTGCGAGCCGGGCTTATGAGAGCCGCGGCCTGCAGACGGCGCTTTCGCCTGAATTTCTGCAAAAGCGGCTGCATGGGATTCATCGCGACGCCAAAACCGCGGAGGAGGAGCGAGGCGTCAACATCCTTTTCCTCGCGCTGGGCTTCCTGCGCTGGTACGAGGACGAAAAATCCGACCTGATCCGACAAGCTCCTCTCGTCCTGCTCCCCGTGGACCTCGTTCGCGACGACAAGCGCTCCGCCTTTGATGTGAAATTCCGCGATGACGACATCGCGACGAACCAGGCCTTGCAGGAGCGCCTGCGCGGCGATTTCGGCATCGCGCTTCCAGACGTCCCGGAAACCGAGGACTGGCTGCCGAGCGCCTATTTCGCGAAGGTCGCGAGCGCCGTCGCAGCGAAGCGCCGATGGTCGATCGACGCGGACGGAATTGAGCTTGGATTCTATTCCTTCTCGAGACTCCTGATGGTGCGCGATCTCGATCCCGCCAATTGGCCAGATCGCGCCCTCGCCTCGCATCCGCTTCTACGCGGCTTGCTCTGCGAAGGCTTCGCGAGCGAAGAGCCGATTTTTCCCGAGGGCGCCAAGCTCGATGAAATCTTAAATCCGGTTGATCTCGTTCAGGTCGTCGACGCGGATTCATCTCAAACGCGGGTCATCGAGACCGTTCGCGCCGGTCGCAATCTCGTCGTTCAAGGGCCGCCCGGCACCGGCAAATCGCAAACCATCGCCAATATCATCGCCGCCGCCGTCCATGATGGAAAAACGGTGCTTTTCGTCGCCGAGAAAATGGCCGCTCTCAATGTGGTGCACGACCGCTTGCGCAAGGCCGGCCTGGAGGACATCTGCCTCGAGCTCCATAGCCACACGGCGAACAAGCGTCTCGTCGCCAACCGGCTCGATCAGACGCTGCAGGGCGCAGCCGTCGATGAACCGAGCGACGCCATCGAAGAGCTGACCGCGGCGCGCGACCGCCTGAACCATGTCGCCCAGCGCCTCCATGCGCCGATCGGCGAAACCGCAATGACGCCCTATCAGGCGCTCTCGACCCAAATCGCTGCGGCGGGACGCGAGGCCGCGCCCGACATGCGGCTCGTGGAGGAAGCGGCCCTCTGGACCCGAGACGAATTCGAGGAGAAAGACCGCAGGATCGCGCGGCTCGCCGAATTGACCGCGAGCGCCGGTCCGCTCGGTCAACACGCCTATTTTGGCATGCGCCAGACCAACCTCCAGCCAGCGGATTTCCAACGCCTCGTCCCCCAGCTCCAGGGGCTTGCCGACAAGGCGGCGGCGCTCGCTTCTTACGCCGCCGAGATCGGGACCTATTTTGGTCTTCGGCAGGTTCCGACCTTGGCTGGAATCAAGGCTTTGATCGCGATCTTCCGCCTGATCGCGAGCCTGCCGCGCGGCGGCGAAACGATCGCGACCGCGCTTGCCTGCGCGCCTTCGCTCCGCCGGGTCGCGGAGGCGGCCGCGCTCGGATCCAAATGGCGGCGTCAATCAGCGCCCTATCTTTCCATTTTCCATCCCTCCGCCTGGAGGGCGCCGGCGGCAGCGCTTCGGGCGCCGCTTGCAAAGGGAGCGGCATTCTGGCCGGCCCGCTTCGGCAAAGACTATCGCGAGGCCGGACGCGCGCTCGCGAGCCTTCTTTCGGGGCCTTTGCCGAGACGGCCGGCCGAGCGGCTCGCGCTTCTCGACGCCCTTCTCGAGGGCCAGTCTCATCGCCGCGAATTTGCTGCTGAAGCAAATTTTCTGGCAAGCCTTCTCGGCGATGCATGGCGCGGCGAAAAAACCGATTTCGCGCTAGTGCGGTCGATTGCAGGGACGATCGAGGAACTCGCCGCCTTCGACGTCCATCTGAACCTCCCGCGCGTCATCAACATGGCTCGCGACGGCGTCGCCGCCGCCTATGCCGATGAGCTCGAAAAAGATCTCGGCGCGACGCTCTCCGCGCTTGCCGACGCCAGGACTCGCCTCGATCTCGACATAGCGGCGATTTTCCGCGTCAATTCCGTCGGCGCGATCGATCTTCGCCTGCTCGCCAAGCACGCCGCCCAATGGGCCGCCAACCATACGCGCTTCGAGGAGTGGGCGAGGCTCGCCAAAGCCGATCGGCAGTTGCGTGCGATCGGCCCCGCCGTTATCGCCGACAAGCTCGCCTCGGGTCGGCTGGATCCGGGCCAGGCCCGCGCCGAGCTCGAAATCGCCTTCGCCGAAGCCTGCTGGAAAAAGGCGATCACCGCGAGTCCGGATCTTGCGGTCTTCGACGGCGCTCAGCACGGCGAACGCGTCAAGCGGTTCATTGATCTCGAATCGAGCCGCCGCTGCGCCGCCGCGCAACGCATCCGCGCCAGGCACCAGGCCGCGATCCCGCGCGGCGCGCTCGGCGCCATGGGCGTGATCCGCGGCGAGATCGGGCGCAAACGCAATCACATGCCGTTGCGCAAGCTGATGCGGACGGCAGGCGACACGGTCCAAAAGATCAAGCCGGTCTTTCTCATGAGTCCGATTTCCGTCGCCCAGTTTTTGCCGCCGGGCGCCATCCAATTCGATCTGCTCGTGATCGACGAAGCGAGCCAAGTTCGGCCCGGCGACGCCTTGGGCCTCATCGCGCGGTGCCGGCAGATCGTCGTCGTCGGCGACAAGAAGCAATTGCCCCCAACGACCTTTTTCGATCGCATGATAACCGATGAACTCGAGCCTCCGGAAGACGACGAGGCCAAGCCCGGGCGCTGGTCTGGCGTCGCGCCGGTCACAGATCTCGAAAGCATTCTATCCTTGTGCGAGGCGCGGGGCGTCGAGACGCAGATGCTTCGATGGCACTACAGGTCGCGCCATCCCTCTCTCATCGAGGTCTCGAACGCCGAATTCTACAAGCATCTCATCATGCCGCCGGCGCCCTCGACCGAGCGCAAGGCGATGGGCCTCGTCCTTCGCCGCGTTCAGGGCGCCTATGACCGCGGCGGCCAGCGCACCAATACCATCGAAGCCGAAACGATCGCCGAGGCCGTCGCCGATCATGCGCGACGCGCGCGGCATTTATCAATTGGAATCGTGACATTTTCGACGGCGCAGCGCGATCTCGTCGGCGATAGGCTGGAGACGAAGCGGCGCGCCGATCCCATTCTCGACGCTTTCCTGCGCGAAGGCGGCACCGAAGACGTCTTCGTCAAAAATCTCGAGAACGTGCAGGGCGACGAACGCGACGTCATCTTGATTTCCGTCGGCTATGGACCTCGTGAGGTGGGCAAGCCGCTCGACAGCATGGGTTTCGGGCCGATCTCGGCCGAAGGCGGCGAACGGCGCCTGAACGTCCTTTTCACCCGCGCGCGCTTGCGCTGCGAAATCTTCGTCTCCTTCGGCTCCGGCGAGATCAACCTCGAACGGGCGACCGGCGAAGGCCCCCGCGTTCTCAAGCGATTCCTCCGTTACGCCGAAACCGGCGCGCTTGAGGAGAACCGGCCGACAGGCGGGGGGTTCGAATCCGCATTCGAGGCGACCGTCGCCGCCGCGATCGAGGATTTCGGCTACAAGGTCGACGCCCAGGTCGGCTCCGCCGGGTTTCGATTGGACCTCGCGGTGCGCGACCCGGCCGAGCCCGGCCGCTACATGCTCGCGATCGAATGCGACGGCGCGACCTATCATTCGGCTCTCTGGGCGAGAGAGCGCGATCGGCTGCGCCAGGAGGTCCTAGAAGGGCTCGGCTGGCGGATCTATCGAATCTGGAGCACGGATTGGTTCTATCGGCGGGGCGAACAGCTCGAAAAATTGAAAGCGGCTCTCGAGACGGCGCGAAGCCCGGCCGCGCGCGAAGCGCCGGCACCCGCAAGCCCGGATGCTTTGGAGGGACCGCCGATCGCGGCCGACGCCTTCCGTCCGCCCGCATATGAGCTTGCCAAACGCCAAGTCCGACAAGGCGCGCAAATCCACGAGCTCATCGCCGCGGACCTCGCCGACGTCATTCGCTCGGTGATCGAGCAGGAAGGTCCTATCCACAGAGACGAGATCGCCCGGCGCGTGGCCAGCCTCTTCGGGAAAGCGCGGCCGGGGCCGCGCATCATCGAAGCCGTCGCGCGCGGGCTGACCCTTTTGCCGTCGCTCGCGCCGGACCTTCTCTGCGAGGCTGAGTTCTGGTTCACGAAAGGCCAAAGAGAAGCGCCGCCGGTCCGCGACAGGGCCGCGGCCCCGACCAGCTTGCAGAAGCTTGAGATGATCGCGCCGATCGAGATCAGCGCCGCGATCGAAATCGCGCGCACGCACGACAATGGCCTGAACCATTCGGACCTTGCAGCCGCCGTGGCTAGGCTGCTCGGCTTCCAAAGAGCAAAGCCGGAGCTACGCAAACTTGCGCTTTCGCTTGCGAGTCTCTCGCCAACCTGCCCAAGCTAATGTTTCGAGCAATTCCACATGTCAGAGACGGATCTCATCCGCATCCCAGGCATAACGCCCGTCCGCAGCAGGCTCGAAATCGCCCAAATGGATATATTCCTCGAGCGCCATCACGATGTGATCGCATTCGGCGCCAGTCGGGCTCTTCCAAATCACCATCGCTGGGCGACGCTCGCTCGAGATTGCGTTTATTGCCGCGATAACGGCCGGATGGGTCCTGAGGGCCGCCGCTTCGGAAAGCCCTATTCCGTGATCGAGGGTGACTTTCGGATCGCGATAATTACGTATCATGGTCATCTGACTTCCTCGCCAAGAAAGTATGGTCGTTCCGCCTCCCGCGTCGCATAAAGCCTTTACATATATCGCGTCGCTACGCCGTCCTTGTATAGCCGCCGCCGCTCGGCTCGCGTGACGAGGGCCGAGCCAAACTCCATGCCATCGGCGCGTCAGCTTGCCGGCTCCGCAAGTAGCCGGCATTGGCGTTCTTCCGACAAAACCGACGCGGCCACGCGACATTGGCGCATTGCGCCGAAAGGCCTATCGCAATGGAATTGACGACAGAACCTTGATCGTCGCAAAGCAATGATGCGAGACGTCGATCGCCAATTGGATCGTTTCGTCAATTTGCGTCTTGCCGGCGATGAAATCGAGATGGTCGACCGCCTTTTCCTCGATTCGGCCCGCCGTCAGGATCTGCCTGAAGACCTTGGAATCTGGATGGTCTTCACCGAGCTTCGCGATCAACGCCTCCGCCCGCTCGCGAAACCAGTCAGGAATGCTGAGCTCCGGCCAGTCAGGACCTTGTTGGCACGATCTGAGCAACGTCGTCATGGCGTATTCTCCTGTCTTCGTTTTCCTTCCGAGGCAGGGCGTTTGTCCGAGAGAAGAGCCCTTGGCGTCGCCGCCGAAATCAACCCGCCCGACCAAACCGGTCTGGAGCAACGTAAGCACAATCCTTGCCATTGCTCGGGATGGGATTTATCGGCGTTGACGGCAAGGAGTCGTATGACCGCTCAAAAGTAATGATCTCGTTGGACAAACCCCCAGCTTGAACCTGGAATTGAATCAGCCAGCCGACCAAGGTTAGAGGGGCTAAGGGCCAAGCGAAGACTTGACGAAGATGCGCCGTGGAAGAAAATTAAGTAAATCACAAATGGGATAGACGACAATGCCAGTTCCCGTCGAGAAAATCACGCCAGGCCAATGTTTTCGCGCCAACGACAATGCGTTACGGAAAGTGTTGCTCCTGCATGACAAGCGGGTGACCTACATATTGCACGACAATTCAGCTTGGAATGTCCTTCGCTATCAGGCGAATGTGGATGATTTCGCCGAGCAATGCGAGGCGGAGATCGACTGCACAACGCGCGAAGACCGTTCCTGAAAGAGCCGACAGCGTAAAGGCTTTCGCCACCCCTGGGACGGCTTGACGCCAAGCTCGCGCGAGCTGCCGCATGAGGGACAGGGCCCGCGGCTACCCGTGCGGCGTCGCTTCCGCTTGTCGACTCGAAGCTCGATCAAATTTTGAAAAAATGCGCCTGCTCGATCGCTATTCGTCGAAATCCTTCGGGTCGAACTCGCGGTAGGTCGAGCAAAATTCGCAAGTGACCCCTATCTTGCCGTTGTCGCCGATCATGTCGGTGCGTTCGGCTGGCGTGAAGCGGCGCAACATCGCCTTGATGCGATCCTGGGAGCAGCGACAGGAATCGCGCACCATCCGCGGCTCGAACACTTTCACGCCGGGCTCGTGGAACAAGCGATAAAGCAGCCGCTCGCTCGACAATGTGGGATCGACGAGTTCGTGATCCTCGATCGTCGCCGCGAGCGCCTTCGCCTCGGTCCAGGCGTCGTCCTCGTCGGGCGTCTCGTAAACGAGTCCTGCCGGCGCATCGCCCGGATCGAGATCCGCCTGCCTTCGCCGCTCCTGGGAGCTTGGCAGGAACTGCACCATCAAGCCGCCAGCCCGCCAGCTTGCGCCGGCTCCGGTCACGCTTTGCGCGACGGCGAGGCGCACCTTGGTGGGGATTTGCTCGGACTGGCGGAAATATTGATGCGCCGCTTCTTCGAGGCCTTGGCCCTGCAGCGCGACAATGCCCTGATAGCGCGACGCGTCGGTCCCCTGGTCGATGGTGAAGGCGAGATGGCCCTTGCCGAGCAGCTCCCCGCCGCGCGCCGCATCGGCGAGCTTTTCGGCGTCGTAACGCGCGAAGGCGCGCAAGCGGTCGGGCGCGTCGAAATCTACGACGAGCATATCGATCGCGCCGTCGCTGCGCGTTTGCAGCTGAAACCGGCCTTCGATCTTCAAGGACGAGCCGAGCAGCACGGTCAGCGCCATGGCCTCGCCGACGAGCCTTGCGACCGGCGGCGGATAATTGTGCTGGACGAGAATATGATCGACGCTTGCGCCGAGTCGCACGACGCGGCCGCGCAGGTCGAGCGGCTCGACCGCAAAGGGAAGCACCGCGTCATCGAGGCCCTGATCCGAAACGAGACGTGAGGCCGGGGCAGCCGGCTGCGCCGGATTGGTCATGCTTTGGCGGCTCCCAGGCACCAGGCGAGTATGCCCTTTTGCGCGTGCAGCCGATTCTCGGCTTCGTCGAAGACGACCGACTGCGGACCGTCGATGACTTCGTCCGTGACCTCCTCGCCGCGGTGGGCCGGCAGGCAATGCATGAAGATCGCGTCCTTGCCGGCGGCGGCCATGAGCTTGGCGTTCACCTGATAGGGCGCGAGGAGATTATGGCGAAAAGCCTCGTCCTCATCGCCCATCGAAACCCAGCAGTCCGAGATGACCGCGTCCGCCCCGCGCACGGCCTCATATGGGTCACGGGTGAGCTTCAGGCGGGTTTGCGAATGGCGCGCCCAATCGACAAGCTCCTCCGGGAGACCGAGCTCGGCAGGCGCGGCGACCTGAAGTGAAAAATCGAACCGCTGCGCGGCGTGCACCCAGCTCGC
Source organism: Methylocapsa polymorpha (assembly GCF_045689225.1). Classification (GTDB taxonomy): domain Bacteria; phylum Pseudomonadota; class Alphaproteobacteria; order Rhizobiales; family Beijerinckiaceae; genus Methylocapsa; species Methylocapsa polymorpha. Next base: position 542,132 of record NZ_CP136862.1, read on the forward strand.
GAGGACGTTGTTGCAATCGCCGGTCCAAGCGATGGTGCGTCCCTTGATCGGACCCTTATGCTCCTCGAAGGTGAGGACGTCGGCCATGACCTGGCAAGGATGCGAGCGCTTCGTCAAGCCATTGATCACCGGCACGTCGGCGTAGCGGGCGAGTTCGATCATCTCCTTATGGTCGAGGATGCGGATCACGATGGCGTCGACGAAGCGCGAAAGGACCCGCGCCGTGTCGGCGATGGTCTCGCCCCGGCCGAGCTGCATTTCATGGCCGGTCAGCATGATGGTGTCGCCGCCGAGTTCGCGCATCGCGAGGTCGAAAGACACGCGGGTCCGGGTCGAAGGCTTGTCGAAGATCATGGCGAGGACCTTGCCCGCAAGCGGCTTCTCGGTCGCGGGCTGTCCCTTGCGCCGCCCCGCCTTGATCGCGGCGGCGACGTCGAGAATGCGGCGGAGATCGGCCGCCGGAATTTCCGAGAGATCGAGAAAATGACGCGCCTCGGCAAGCTTGCCGCGCTCTGGCCCAGCGCTCATGCTGGCGTCCCGTTCACGCTTGCCTCCATGCCCACGCGCCTATCGCGTTCTCGTTCGATCCGCAGGCAAGCCGAGTCGAGACGTTTGATCGCCTCGGCGATCTCTTCCTCGCCAATAATCAAGGGCGGCAAAAGGCGCGCGACATTTTCGCCTGCGGGTATGACGAGGATTTTTTCGGCGCGCGCGGCGACGGCGAACTCGTTGACTGGGACGCGCACGGCTATGCCTTGCATCAGACCCTCGCCGCGAATTTCGGCTATCACGCCGGGATGACGATCCTTCAATTCGGCGAGACTTTGCTTGAGCTTCAAGCCCATCAAGGCGACATGCTCGATAAATCCCGGGGCGAGCACGATGTCGAGCACGGCGTCGCCGATGCTCGTCGCCAGCGGATTGCCGCCGAAGGTCGTGCCATGCGTCCCAACGGTCATGCCCTTGCCGGCTTCCCGCGTCGTCAGGAAAGCGCCGAGCGGGAAACCTCCGCCTATGCCCTTGGCGATCGCCATAATGTCGGGCGCGACGCCGAAAAGTTCATAGGCGAAAAGCTTGCCGGTGCGCCCGACGCCGGTCTGGACCTCGTCGAAAATCAATAAAAGCCCATGGCGGTCGCAGAGATCGCGCAGCGCCCGCAGGAAGTCCGGCGCGGGGACGCGGATGCCTCCCTCGCCTTGGATCGGCTCGACCAGGATCGCGCCGGTTTGCGGGCCGATCGACGCCTTCACCGCTTCGACATCGCCGAATGGGACCGGATCGAAACCTTCGACCTTGGGGCCGAAACCATCGATATATTTCGGATTGCCTCCGGCGGCGATGGTCGCCAAGGTCCGGCCGTGGAAGGCGCCTTCGAAGGTGATGGCGTGAAATTTCTCCGGATGGCCGCTGACTGACTGATATTTGCGCGCCGTCTTGATCGCGCCCTCGACAGCCTCGGCCCCGGAATTGGTGAAGAAGACATAATCGGCGAAGCTCGCTTCGACGAGGCGCCGCGCCAGACGCTCCGCCTGCGGTATCTCGAACAGATTTGAGGTGTGCCAGAGCTTCCCGCCCTGCTCGATCAGCGCCGCGGTGAGATGAGGATGGCTATAGCCGAGCGAAGCCACGGCGATGCCGCCGCCGAAATCGAGAAATCGCTCGCCGGTCGTCGTAGTGAGCCAGGCTCCATCCCCCCGCTCGAAAGCGAGATCGGCGCGGGCGTAAGTGGGAAGCAGCGACGAAGTCACCATTTCGCTCCGACCTAGAGCGTTTCCCGATCAGATGGAATCATCTGATCGAAAAGGAATCGCTCAAATTCAAAGAGTTGGAGCATGTTCTGATCGAAAAAGTCGATCAACTTTTTCGGAACATGCTCTAGTTGCGAAAATCGGCTGAAGAAGCTCTAAAATCAAATTGCCGCCCAAGGGGGGCGGCAATCCGACGAAAAATGAGTTTAGGCATTCCCGCAGTTCCGGTCAAATGGGAAACGGGGATAGATTTCCCGGCCTTTGGCTGGCGCTACAGTCCTGTTCAGGGACGACCGGGGAAGCCTGACGACAATTCCATGAAGCGACGCCGCAGCGACAAGCTATGCAAATCGCGCAAACGACCTATTGTTCGATGATGGCATTATATGATGATTCACAGAGGCTGCGAGCAATGCTTGACAAGAGCGGCCCGGAGGGGGCGTGATCCGTCTCACGTCTTTGACAGCCGAAGAGCAACGCAAGCTTGGCGCGATCGCCCGAAGATATAGCCTCGGCGCCGGTTCGCCCCGCCAGCGCATGCGCTTTCGCTCCCAATTAAATTCTAAGCCCAAGGAATGATCACGATGGACAAGCTGGACCGCCCCCGAGAAATTATCGAATTTTGCCTCAAGCCCCTCGGCCTATCCAAGACGACCGAGGAATATAAGGAGGCTTACCGGCGGCTGGAGCACGTGATCAAGACCTATCAGGTCATGGCAATCAGGGAAAAAATGCCTGTCGCCATCGACTTCTCGAATATGAAAACAATCACCATCAATGAAGTCGCGCATGGCGACGACGCATGAGCCGCGCTTAAGGGCGCACCCGAAAACACGCGGCGCGGGACTAACGGCCTTTCCGCGTTTCGGCGCGCCGGTTTGACCTAGAGCATGTTCCGAAAAAGTTGATCGACTTTTTCGATCAGAACATGCTCCAACTCTTTGAATTTGAGCGATTCCTTTTCGATCAGATGATTCCATCTGATCGGGAAGCGCTCTAGTGAGCCTGATCTTTTTCGCTCGCAGCCCTATACACTTCCTTGCCGCGCAGGCCCTCATGCGAATGACGCAGCGGCAAGGTTCCGACCGGAGGGTTCTTCAGCTCTTGAGGCACACGGTCCCCGATATTGCCTTTGGCCGGCGTGACGCCCCCGTCGACGAGCCATAGCGCGCCGGTGACATAGCTCGCCTCGTTCGACGCGAGGAAGGCGAAGACGCTGGCGATTTCTTGCGGCACGCCGCGGCGGCCAAGCGGAACCGTCGCGTCGATCTGCTCCTGCGCCTTAAGCGGAATAGGTCCCTCGGGGCCCCGCGTCCAGGCCGTGTCGATCGCGCCGGGGCAGACGCAATTGACCCGCACGCCATATCGCGCCTGCTCCAGCGCGACGCCTTTCGCAAAGGCGTGGAGAAAGCCCTTCGAGCCTCCATAAGGAGTGAAGGACGCTGAGCCATTCAGCCCGGCCTCCGACCCGGTGAAGATGATGTTGCCATGGCTTTTCTGCAGATGCGGCAGCGCGAATTTGGTCATCAGAAACGCGGTGCGAATATTGCCTCGGATCGTCCTCTCGAAATCCTCGAGTCGATAATTCTCCGTGTCGGCGAAAGCGATGAAGACCCCGGCGTTGTTCACCAGCACGTCGAGCCAGCCGAAGGAGCTTATCGCAAGCTCGACGCAAGCCTTCGCCTCGGCCTCCTCGGCCAGATCGCCGAGATGCGCCTCTGCGCGCCCCCCGGCCGCAACAATCGCCTCGGCGACCTGGCGGACCGGATCGCCGGGAAGCCCGGCGAGCACGAGCCGCGCGCCCTCGCGCGCGAATTTATGGGCGATCGCCTCGCCAATGCCTGTGCCGGCTCCCGTGACGATGACGACCTTATCCTTCAGGCGCATAGGCTCTCTCCAACGGCGCGGCGGCGTCAGATACTTTCGCCGCGCAAGACCAATGTGCGTCCAATTCGCCGCCGTTCATTGATTTCGCTCAAACTCAAGGCGGCCGGAACCTGATTTGCTCACGCCAATGCGGATGCGCCGAAGCGTCATGTCGGGGAGCGGGAAAGGCCCTGGCAGCGCGCAAAGCGCCAATCTGAATCGCGCACCAAACAATGAAGGCAACGGGCCATGCGTCTTGCACTGCTGTATGCACTCGCCATCGGATCATCTATCGCCGTCATGACGCCGGCATTCGGTCAGGACTCGCCGGGAGACGTTGCGTCCGGCCGGCGGATCGCTGAGACCTGGTGCGCCGCCTGCCACCAAATCGATTCGCAAGGGTCTGGCGCAAACAGAGATGCGCCGAGCTTTCCGCAAGTCGCCAACCTGCCGTCAACAACAGCCCTTGCGCTCAACGTGTTCTTGCGGTCGAGCCATGACAACATGCCCAACTTCCAACTGACGCGCCAGGAAGCCGATGACGTCATCGCTTATATTTTGAGCCTGAAAGAGCAATAGAGCGGCGGCCACAGCGGGTCTGTTGAAGGTCACGTTCCGACCCTTGCCGGTCGTGGCAAGCGATATAGGCTGGGCCCGGAAGCAGACGTTCACCCCCAACATTGAATGCTATTTCATCAATCCCAGCCAAATGCCAGTCTGCCAAAGGCCAACGATAATAGTGATCGCTGTACCAAACAGGCCAACGGTCTTAGCTATCCTTCCTTCGAACAGCTTGTCCAGGACAACTCCCCAGCCACGCGATGCTGTATTTAGCTTTCCTTTTACAAGAGACCGAATAACATGAAAAAAGAAGCCGACCTTCGCAAGGGTCGAGTTGTGCATCCTTATAAATTCATTGTTTTGAAAGGCGCGGACCTCCTCTTCGCCGGTGAGGAAGTGACGATGCACGCCACCATTCAGTTCCATCAACGACTTCATTTTCGGATGGCTCGCGTATCCACTGCCATAGCGATCAGATAGCAAATCGTTCAAATTTAATCGTCTTTCGACCGGTATGATAGGTGCGTCACTGCCGCCAAGAACGCGGTATCGATGTTCAAGGTGCTCGAAACCAAAGGTCAGGTTTCGCATATTCCAATGCACCCAATATTTATCCCGCCTATCGCGAATGAACGCATAGAAATCCTGTAAGAGCTTATGCTCCACCTCATCGAACCGATCTCTGACCGACTCGCGAGGAATGTGAAGTTCCTCAGCTATAGAATGCGTGGAGAAGCTAACGGTCTGCTCAGTCGCATAATGAGTTATAGCGATAGAAGTTATACGTGGTGACAGCGCTTCGTTGAAGACTTTGACAGGAATAGTGGATGATGTAGAAGTTCTCCGGCTTAGCTTTCAATTCTTTCATAAAGCGCCAACTATCATATATACTCAATGGCCTCCTCCTGCGCGGAATGGAGGAGAATCCGCCAAAGCTGAGCCGTGGTCAATGAGCGGCCGCCATGTTTGTTTTCGCGAGCGCATCGCCATGTTGCAGACAGGCCGGAATCCACCCATCACAGACCTTCGAACTCGTCCACTCTCGCGTCGGCGCGCACCGTTTTTCTCTATCAAAAGCAATCAAAGAGGGCGCGGACCTCGGCACGGCCGGCGCGATTGGACAGAGCCAATTGCAGCGCAATCCGCGCCTTGCGGGCGTCGAGCCCATTGGCGGGGATGAGCCCGCGCCGGATCAGGTCGATCTCGCCGCCTGGATAAGCGTAGGACGCGCGCAGCGTCTCGCCAGCCCCCGTCCGGCTCGCGAAAACAACCGGAATGCGTTCCGCCAGCCCCGCCAGAGCGGGCGCGGCTTCGGCTGCGACATGCCCCGCCCCGGAAGGCTCAGCACGAGACCATCGATTGCGCCGGCGGCGAGGGCCTCGACCGTTTGCGGTTCGAGCCCCGGCCCCGCCTCAAGGATGGGAACGACCGGGGCTCCCGCGCCATAGGCCAGCCTCGGCGGACGGCTCGCCGGCGCGAGCGCAAAGCGGACGCGGTCTTCGGCGACATAGCCGATCGGACCGAAAGGCAGAGAGGAAAAGGCGTGAGGCCGGAAACTATGGACCTTGCGGATCAGAGGCGCCGCGTGAATTTCATCGTCGACGACGACGAGAACGCCTTTGCCGCGCGCCGCCGGCGAGATAGCGACCCGGCATGCGGCCAGGAGATTGCCGGGCCCGTCCGCGCCCGGCTGATCGGCCCGCCGCATGGCCGCCGTCAAGACTATGGGCGCTTCGACTTGCGCGAGCAAGGACAGCGCGAAGGCCGTCTCCTCCAACGTGTCCGTGCCATGCGTGATGACGACGCCCTCACACGCCGTTGCGGCGTTGGCGGCGGCCTTCGCGATCGCGACGATGTCGGCAAGCGTGAAACTGGCGCTCGGCTTCGCCAGCACGTCGCGCGCTTCGATCTCGGCAAGCTCGACGAGTTGCGGGACGGCGGCGGCGAGGCTTGCGGCGCCGAGTTTCAGCGTGGCAGCGCCCTGGGCGCTTTCCGCGGTCATGGCGATCGTGCCGCCTGTGGAAAGGATGGTCAGGCGAGCGCGTTTTGAAGACGCGTCTTTCAATGGAATCGCGCGGTCTTGAGGAGAAGCCGCCGATCGGCGGATGTGATGCGGACTTCGAACACGTCGCCTTCCCGGTCGAGCGTCAGCGGCGCCTCGACTCCGGCGTTTCCCAAGGCCCAAATGCGGCGGAAGAAATCAGCCAGGCCCTGCACGGGAGCCCCTGCGACAGCGAGGACGGCGTCTCCCTCGTGGAGGCCCGCGCGCTGCGCCGGGCATTTGCCGGCGAATCCCACAACAACGACCTTGCCGTCGACCTCCGCGGCAAAGAGCCCGAGCCAAGGGCGCGGCGGGCGGTTTGCGCGACCGAGCGTCCGTAGATCGTCGAGGATCGGAGGCATAAGCTCAATCGGCACCACCATATTGAGCGGAACGACCTGCTCGCCGTGAACCTGATGCGGGACCTGGAGAGAGCCAATCCCCAGCAAGTCGCCTTTAGGGCCGATCATTGCCGTCCCGCCCCAGTTCGGATGCGCCGGCGCGGTGAAGAGCGCCTCGTCGAGAACATATTCCCAATATCCCGCGAACTCCTGTCTTGCGACGAGATGGGCCGCGACGGATCGGCGGCGTCCGCCGGCGCCGCCGATCACGACTCGTTCGCCGAGCGTCACGCTGCGCGAATCGCCGAGCGGCAAGGCGGGAATATCGAGCGGCCCAAGCGCTTGGACGAGGCCGAAGCCGGTCGCTTGGTCGTAGCCGAGAACATGCCCCGGCGCGACGCGGCCTTTCCCGGTGGTGAGCCAGATCTCCTGCGCCTCGGCGATGAGATAGCCAATGGTCAAAACGACTCCGTCCTCGCCGATCAGCACGCCGTTCCCAGCCCGCTCGACGCCCAGGGTCGCGGCGGTGAACGCGTCCGGCGGGATCCGCGCGCTGAGGCCGACCACGGAAGCGAGCGCCCGGTCGAGATCGAAGGCGTAATTGCCCGGCTGGGGCTGCGCGCTGCGCGGCGCTTCCCAGTCGTCTTCCACGTCCGCCATCAAAAGCTCCACACGATCCTGAAAGTTGGATTTTGCCAGAATAAGAACGCCTTGCAACAGCGGCGATCCGCGACAGTTACGCAGATCTTGCGCGCATCGCTCGGATCAAGCCGGCCATAGCCAGGCCGCGCCGCGCACCCCGCTCGAATCGCCATGAAGGGCGCGCAGGATCGGCGTATCGACGCCGTCGGAAAAGGCATAGCGCGAGATCAGCGCCGGAAGGCCGTCATAAAGCTGCGTGACGTTGGAGAGGCCGCCGCCGAGCACGATTGCATCCGGATCGACCACGTTGATGAGGGACGCGAGCCCGCGCGCCAGCCAATCCTGATAGAGGGCGAGGCAGGCGCCTGCATCGGGATCGCCGTTTACGGCGGCCATAGCAATCTCCTGTGTGGAAAGGGTCCTGTGGGTGCGGGCGAGATAATCCCGCGCGAGACCCGCGCCGGACAGAAACGTCTCGATGCAGCCGGATTTGCCGCAATAGCAGGGCGCTCCCGGCCGCTCGTCGTCGCGCGCCCACGGCAAAGGATTGTGGCCCCACTCCCCCGCGATCCGGTTGCGTCCCGTTACAACCATCCGATCGATGACGAGGCCGCCGCCGACCCCCGTGCCGAGGATGACGCCGAACACGATGCGGGCGCCTGCCGCGGCGCCGTCAACCGCCTCGGACAGCGCGAAGCAATTGGCGTCATTCTCGAGCCGGATCGGCCGGGCGAGCCGCTCCGAGAGATCGCGTTCAAGCGGCCTTCCATTCAGCGCCGTGCTGTTCGAATTCTTGATGAGGCCCGTCCGCGCCGAGATCGCTCCGGGCGACGCGACGCCGACGGAGCCATGTCCTCCGAATTCCTTTTCGACAAAGGCCACGAGCTCGGCAATGGCGCGTAGGGTGCCGTCGTAATCGCCCGCAGGCGTGGGCGAACGCCGGCGCAACAGCGGCGCGCCGCCTTCATCGAGCGCGATCGCCTCGATCTTCGTGCCGCCCAGGTCGATTCCGATTCGCATTGCAGTCCCAGTCTCGGCGGCCGGAGGCGCGCGCTGACGCTGCGCCACACTTAAAGCAATTTGGGATGAAGCGGGAACCCGGTCTCAATCATGGCCCAAACGCCACAAGCGATTTAGCGACCACATCCATCTTACTCTGAAACGAGTTAGTGAGTGAGGAAGGCGCCGCGCTGCGCGCCGTTGTCTGGAGACGGGTTGATAGCTTGCGGTTGTTGCAGGCCTGAGTCACGCTGCCCACTATGGTTGGAGAATCGGACATCCCAAATCTTTCGGCAGCTCCTGAGCCACCGGACCCGCCAGAAGGTATTAAATGGCTCCGATGGCTTGCACATCACTTTGCCACGGAGTGGCAAGTGATCAAGAAAGCACCGCTAGCTTATATGTTTGGAAGCACGATCATCGCAATGTGCGCAATGACAGTATTTCAATGGCTGCATGAACCAGAGCTGAGAATTAAAGACGCCACAATCGAAAATCTTAGACAGCGCAATGAAATGCTTGAAAGATCTAACAAAATAGAAGGTGTAACTGAATCATCTGCTAGCGGCAGGCATCTTACGGAAACTCAAAGAATATGCCTTATTTCAAATCTGAAAGATATATTAGCTGATTTTCCGAAAGTGGCCCTTACTTCGTTTAGAGATGAAGAATCTACAAAATATATGCTTGAGTTCCAGAGATTATTTTTGCGAGTCGGCATAGATCCCATTTTATTCATGGCAGGAACAGCAAAATATGAAGATGTCGGCGTTATGATAGGGGATATAAACGCTAATAACAGATCTGATAAATCAAAAAAATTCTCAAGTATCTTTGAAAAATGTGGGTTTAAAGTCAAATATGTTCCATGGATTATTTCAGAGACACTCATGAGTTCCCTTGGAATAAAGGATGTTGATTTCGATTTGTTTATCGGCCCGTCAAATTAGATATCCTCAAATTTTACGCCCTCAAGCTCAAGCGCGACTTAGAAAGGGGAGGAAAAATGTTGCAGCAAACGCACCTCAATTCAGCTTGTTGGCAGGGGACGTCCTAGTCTCTCTCTATCCATTCGCATTCAGTCGGTTCGCAGTCCCTTATGGGTCCTCCTAGCTCGCTTTATATTCAACCTTGAAAAATTGGGGTTTGCTCAAAAAGATCGTCGGCCACTCTACGCGACGGTCCAGTCCGATCCCAAATCCGCGCCGCGCGTTCCAAAACGGCTCGTGCCCTTGATCAGCTGAAATGAAATGACGGCGCCGGAAAAATTGAGTCTTCTTGCAAGGGACAGCTTAACTGCTCGTTAACCATACGTTGCGTAAATAAACGAAGCAGACTTTTGAGGCCCCCTCGTGACAATCGCAGCCCGCCCGCGTCACTCGATCCGTTTTCATAGCCGCTCGTTTCATGCGATGGCGCTCGCGCCTGAGGCGCCCCTCACGGACTGGCTCGCCGAGCTCGACGCATGGCTTGAGCGCTCGCCCGAATTTTTCGTTGGCCGACCCATCGTGCTCGACCTTTCGTCGAACGACTGGAGCGAGGCCGACCTGCTCGGATTGACGAAGGATCTGGGCGAGCGAAAAATTCAAGTCCTGGGGCTGGAGGGCGGCGATCGATCCTGGCTCGACCCCGCGCTGCCGCCGCTGCTCACGAGCGGCGGACGCCAGGAGAGCGCGCCAGATCGCGTGATCGCGGCGCTCGACAATGACGATCCTACCCCCGCCGCCCCGCCACCGCCTCTGCGCCCGCATTCGCTGTTGCTCGATAGCCCAGTCCGCTCCGGCCAATATATCGAACATCTTCAAGGCGACGTGATCGTCATCGGCTCCGTCGCATCAGGCGCCGAGATCGTCGCCGGCGGCTCAATTCACATCTATGGGACGCTCCGTGGGCGCGCGATCGCCGGCGCTGACGACCCGCGCGCTCGGATTTTCTGCCGCAAGCTCGAAGCCGAGCTTCTTGCAATCGATGGCCTCTACATGACTGCCGACGACATGGAGCCGCATCTGCGCGGCCGGTCCGTCCAAGTCTGGCTCGACGGCGATTCGGTGATGGTGACAGCTCAAGACTGAAGTCGAACAGGGAGATAACGCAATGGCCAAGGTTTTGGTCGTCACATCCGGCAAAGGCGGCGTCGGCAAGACGACATCCACAGCGGCGCTGGGAGCAGCCCTCGCGCAAGGCGGCAAGAACGTCGTCCTCATCGATTTCGACGTCGGCTTGCGCAACCTCGATCTCGTGATGGGGGCCGAACGCAGAGTGGTCTACGATCTGATCAATGTCGTGAACGGCGACGCCAAGCTCGCTCAGGCTCTCATTCGCGACAAGCGCGTCCCGACGCTTTCCCTGCTTCCGGCCTCACAGACGCGCGACAAGGACGCTTTGACCGATGAAGGCGTGTCTCAGGTCATCGAGGAGCTGAAAGAGAAATTCGATTGGATCATCTGCGACAGCCCGGCCGGCATAGAGCGCGGCGCCACGCTCGCTATGCGGCACGCCGACGTCGCAATCGTCGTGACCAATCCCGAGGTCTCGTCTGTGCGCGACTCCGATCGCATCATCGGCCTGCTCGACTCCAAGACCGTGATGGCGGAAAGAGGCGAGCAAATTGAAAAGCATCTTCTGCTTACCCGCTATGACGCGGCGCGCGCCGAACGCGGCGAGATGCTGAATATCGAAGACGTGCTGGAGATTCTCTCCATCCCGCTTCTGGGGATCGTGCCGGAAAGTGAGGAAGTGCTGCGGGCCTCCAATGTCGGCTCGCCCGTCACCCTCGCCAACGCAACAAGCGCGCCCGCGCGCGCCTATTTCGATGCGGCAAGGCGCTTGAACGGCGAAACCCTCGGCATGACGATTCCAAGCGACAGGAAAAGCCTGTTTGGCAAGCTATTCGGACGGAGGGCCGCATGAACCTGATCAGCTTTTTCAGACGGCCGAGCTCCACTGCGCCTGTCGCCCGCGAGCGCCTGCAAATCCTGCTCGCCCATGAGCGCGCGGTCGTCGGCAAATCTGACTTGATCGCCATTCTTCAGGATGAGATCGTCGCTGTGATCGCGAAGCATTTCCCGGTCGAGCCCGAGGCCATAAAGGTCAAGATGGAGCGCGGCGACGCTGTTTCGACGCTCGAGGTCGAGGTCGAAATTCCAACGCCGATGTGCGTCAATCTCACGTTGAACACGCCGAAGCCGAAGGCCGCGGCGAAGCCGAATGGCGCGACAAAGCTGAACGTGGTCACGCAGGTTGCGGAAAAGCCCGCGGCCGAGACGCCCGCGGTCGAAAAGCCGGCGCCCGTGAAGCCGGACGCCGAGCAAGCTGCCCCGGTCGAGCTTCCGGCGGAGGCGAATGGTTGACCGCAGCCGCCGCAAGGCGGTTTCCACATCATAGTATATCGGGCGTGGCATGCTGCGGAACCGCGCTGTCGGCGCGCCCGAGAAGGGGCGCGCGACGCCGCTGGCCGGCGGAGCCCTGCCCTCGCCGAGAGGTCAGGCCACCCCCACGCTCCCCCAGACACGATTTATTGATCCAGAACAATGCCGGGTTTTTTGCTTCCTGAGCAGCATAAATCCCTGTAGACGGTCGCTTGGGGGAGGAAACTCGACGCCGGGGCCTGCAATACGGTCCGTGCGGCGCCTGACGCGCTGATCCTGCTGGCCCAATGCCAAGGATCGATCATGGGATGAGCGCAGCCGGCGCGGTCCTCGTTCGGCCTCGTTCAACCAAGATCAAAAGGGATCGCTATAATGACTTTAAGGCCGTATTTCTCACCGCTTCCATTGATAGCTGCATCGTGCGTCGCGCTCGCTGGATGCGGTTTTGGCCAAGTCGGCACCGCAACCGTTGCCTATCAGCAGGTTGGCGCCTGCAACGGATATGGCGCGGTGACGGGAAGGCCCAACCAAGCCTATGTCATCTTCAAGATTGAGGCGGTGGACAATTCGCAGGGCAATGTCAATTTCCTCTTTATTCCAACGCGTCTTTACGTGGATCAATCCACGGAGAAACAAAAAGCTGAGTGGGTTGGCGGCTGGAAACGGCAGTTTGTTTCAGAGAACACGAAATTCCTGCAGGACCTCGGCGGCGCCGGGATTACGCCCAAGTCCGTCCCGCACAACAGCAAGGCTGAACTCAACGCCTTTGTTTTTGTTCCAGTGAACACCGTGAACGCGAACGGCGCGGCGGAAGCCAATCAAACTTCCTACAAGCTTTCCTATGATTCTCAGCCTGTGCCTGGCGAATCTGATCCCGCTGTTGTCTTCAACAAGACCAACGCCGCGCAGACGACCTGGCCGGAAACCGAGAGCTGCCAAGCGATCAAGCTGTAATCGAGTCGCCGTGGATTAGCCGCGCGCGTCCTGTCTCGCGCCTTAGCCAGGCTGATAAAAACTGCGCCGCTGACCATGTTCTGCGGCGCAGTTTTTGGCTCGCGGTCCGACTTGCTGGCGCGCATTGGGCGCGGCGGCTCAACGGCGCAGCCAAACATCGGAGCAGGCGCAAACGGATTATTGGATCTGCTCTCTAACCATCCAAATATGGACGCGCATATGCGTCCGAACGGGATGCACAACGTCCGCCTCCGTCGCCGGCGAAATGCGCCAGCGCGCGCCCTGGGCCTCGATGATCGCCTCGCCGGTGTCGCGAACCTCGAGCACGGTTCCTTCAAAGCGCGTTCTCCTCGACACGACGTCAAAGTTCAACATGTCATAAGGGCTCAATCCCGGCGGCGGCTCTTCATTTGTCTCCGGATTCTCGAAAAGGTCGAGTTCGAGGCCTTTGGAAATCTTGGTGGCGGTGAAAAGTACGTCCCATTTTCGCATCATTACGCCTTTTAGGAGAAGGAGAGCCGCTTCGCATTGGAGTCTCCCAGCGCAAGAAACACGCCAACGAGAATCAAAGCAATAAGACATCTCTCGCAGCAGCGGGCCCCTGCGATCCGCCCGGCAAACGGGGCTCGGGGCGAACTCTGCGCCGGCATTCGCGGGTCGCTTAGCGGGAAGCGGCGCGCGCCGCAAGAATCGGCCTGATGTCGATGAGATTGTCTTGCTGCGTCGAAATCGGCCGCGGATGAGCGAACGGCGATGCGAACGGCTCGCCGCGTTCGAAGCCCGAGGCTCGCTGCGCCGCCCATTCGCAAATCATCATTTTGCGGGTCAAACTGGCGTCGGCGCAAGCCAAAGCGCCATGCGCCACCGCAGGATTGAAGAACACGACATCGCCTTTCTTCAAGTCCAGCGCAATTCTTTCGTCGGGCTCGATCCGTTCCGCCACTTTTGCGCTCACAAAAGGCCAGGCCAGGTTATGAAGACGGCGCCATGACTCCGGCGCATCGGCAAGCTGCTCGAAGAGGGCGAGCAAATCCGCTCGCTCATTGAGGACCTCGCCGCAAAGGCGCGGCGCGAGACTTCGGTGCGTGCCGGGAACGAGATAGAAGCGCCCGCTGTCAGGATGGATGTCTTCGAGCGCGCACCAGGTCCGGCATATCGAATAGGGCGGATCGGGCGAGCGGAAGGCCGTGTCGACATGGGCCAGCATGTCTTCCGGCTGCCACAAGGCGCTGCGGGCGAAGGCGAGAACCGGCTCCGCCTCGAAAAGCTGGCGCAAAATCGACCGGATGATCGGGCTCGCGAGGAGACGGCGGGCGATTTCGCTGCGTTGGTGCAAATTGAGCATTGCGACCATCAGCGCATCGTCGGCCGCAATCGGCAGCGCCGCCATGGTCGCGGCGTCAAAGGCCCCGTATTCGCGCAGCAGCGCCGTCGCCTCGACGAGATGGGCGTCGATGAGAGCGTGCGAGAAGACGTTCTCGACGACGATAAACCCCAAATCGCTATATTCCTCACGCCAATCCATCGGCATTCCCGCCTTTCCGTGGCCATTGCCCTGTGACTATTGCGAAAGCCATATCATCTACGATATAGGATTTGCGCAATCGCCGTCGCGCGCCCTCCGCCTCAAGCTTGGCGCGGCCGCTCGCAAATATTCACGCGCATCAAAAAAAAGCGTGACGCGCCTGTTATTATGTAATAAGACTACATAACGATGCGCAAGCTATTTCGCATCGCGAGACGCATGCAGGAGCCGCCGCCGGCGCGCCCACCGAAAGGCGGCTCCGTCGCAGCCTCTCGAGGGCGGGCGCGCGGGCAGGACTTCTTGATCCTCGCGGGGCCACCCGCGCGCCTGACCTTTTTTGAGAGATACGATGCGAACTGGCCTCTTCTCCAACTGCGATCCTTCAGGCGGCGCGCTTTCCGCCGCCGCCGGATTTGCGGAGAGTGCAGAGCTTATTCAGCACGCGGAGTCGCTTGGGTTCGACGAAGCCTGGGTCGGCGAGCAGCCTCTCAATCAGGGAGAGGCGGCGCCTGCGCATTTTTCAATGCTGTCGCAACTAGCGGCGCGCACGACGCGAATCCGTCTTGGCTCGTTGGCTCTCGCCTCGCCTTGGCGCAATCCGATCGCCGTCGCGAATGATGTGGCGCGTCTCGATCTCCTTTGTGGCGGACGGCTCGACTTCGCCTTCGGCAAGAGCCGGAGCTTTCCGGTTCAACGCAAGCTTTGCAAGCATTCGGGCGCCCTGCCCGCTGCGACCGGAGCGAGAACCTTGGAGAGCTTGACTTTCGTTCAACGCCTTCTCAGCGAGGAGAGGGTCACGTTCGCGGGCCAGTTCCATAACGCCGATCGTGTCCGCCTTGAGCAAAGGCCAATCCAGACGCCGATCCCGACCTATGTCGCGTCCTCCGAATTGAACTTCTTACGATTTGCGGCGCAGCATGAATGTGGCGTCATCGCGGAGCCTCTCTTCGCGCTCAACGACCTCGCGGAGGTCATGCGTCTTTTTCGCGAGCTGTCGCCCGGCCAAGGCGGCGGGCTCGTCGCGATGCGCTTTTTTCACATCGGCGCGACGCATGACCAAGCGGTCGAGGAGGCGGCCCACATGCTCGCGCCCCGGTTTGAGCGGGCCTTGGCCAAGGCGGCTCCCGCGCAGCAGGTCTGGATGCCCTGGTTCCAGCTTGGCCGCCTGATCGCGGACTCCTTGATTGGCACGGTCGAGGATATCCGCGCCAAAATTTACGACATCGAACGCAGGGTCGCGCCGACGAGCGTCATTCTCGCGCCCGTCAGCCGCGACTTCGCCAAACGAAAGGCCGATCTCGCTCTATTTGCACGCGAAATCCGGCCCGCCATGGAGGTCGCAGCGTGAAAAGCGGCGGATCGTCGCTCTTGGAGAATTCAGGTTGACTTGTCGCAAACACTACATTCATACGAATGACCGTCGCGTTTCATGCGGCGTTCATATTGCAAAAGGAGGGTCTTTGAATGGCGGAGAATATGGATTCGGCGACGGCGCTGGCCAGCAAAACTAGGGTTTCACCGGCGAGCAAAGTCGCTTCGCCGGCTCCCGGCCCGGGCGAAGGAACACGCAGCCAAGTGATCATTCATGTCCGCTTCCATCCGAATGGCCGCGTGAACACTGTCAATCATCGGCCCGACCGCGTCGACCCGCAGGATTGGTTCGATCTCCTCTGCCGCGAGGCTCCGTCCAGCTATCAGGCCCTGGCCGGCGGACGCGGCGTCTTCCGCATTCAAAGCAATGAATTCGACGCGATCTGGCAAGCCAACGAAGCTTGATCGCACAAGTTAATAAGCAAGTCGGGCGCCAGGGCGGGAACCGCGAGGTTCCATCGTCCTGCCCCGTAATGACGGCGATGCCAATCTCGACGAGAAGCGACCATGGCGATCCTCGACCAGTCCAATCCTCTGGCGTTCTTCAAAACGATGCATCGGGCCTTTGGCGCGCAACTCGTCGCTACGCCCGATAGGCAGGACCCAATCGAGGGGCTTTTGGAGAACGCCTTCGAGAGCTTCGAACGCAATGTCGAACAGCCGCCGGACTGCGAGGCCGCCGTCGCCTGCCGCGGGGGGTGCTCCAGCTGCTGCACCATTCGCGTGGCGGCGACGGCGCCTGAAATCCTTCTGATCGCTCGAACGATCCGGTCATTGTCACAACAGATGGCGGACGAGCTCAGGCATAGAATCGCCGAGGCCGATCGCGCGACAAAGCGTCTCGACGAGCTGCAGCGAATGCTCGCAGGACTTGCCTGCCCCTTCATCGATCAAGACCTATGCTCCATTTATTCTGTCCGCCCTTTGGCCTGTCGCGGGCATGCATCCTTTGATGAACGCGCCTGCGTCGACGCCTTGGCAGGGCGCTCTTGCGACGTTCCGATCTCAGCGTTGCATATGACAGTTCGAAGCCTGGTGCAAAATTCGATGCAGGCGGCGCTACGCGACGCAGGGCTCGCCTGGGCCACATATGAACTCAACCAAAGCTTGCAGATCGCCCTTTCGGATGAGGCCTGTGAAAGAGGCTGGATCAATGGCGAAGACGTCTTCGCATCCGCGGCGATCAACGATGTGAGCCTCGAGGAAATGGCGGAGACCTTCGACGCCATAAAGGCGGTCGCCGCCTGAGAGCAGGTTCGCCTTAGGCGGACTCTGGCCAAGCTCGCTTGATCTGACCGATCGCCTGCCGGCGGGCGCGTCGATCCAAGCAAGAAACCGGCTCCGCCAGACGGTCCGGTTGCTCGGCCCGCATTAATCTGTCCAATAGAAAGCGAAGCCCAGCGATAGGCCACGCGCAATATTCGCGACGGGCGCGCATCCGACTTGACCAAGATCAAGGCGGCTGCCTGATGCTGCGGCGTAGAAGTCCATAAAGTCGATTTGGAGCGCTTCCCGCGCGCGGCGGATTGGACAGCCGCCGCATTTTTTTCTCAATCACATATTCACTCGCCGAACCGGCGCGCCGATTCATCGCATGCGCCATCGCCGCTCTCAGTGGAGACTAGCCCTTGTCCTACAAAACTTTGCTGGTGCATCTCGACCTCGATCAGAAAAATGACGCGCGGCTGAAAATCGCCGGCGATCTCGCCGAGCGCTTCCAGGCGGGCGTCATTGGCGTCGCGGCCCGTTCGCAGACCATACCGCTCTATTTCACCGAGGGTTTCGTCACGGATGAGCTCATCGAGCAAGACAGAGCGGATATCGAAACCCGCCTGAAGTCGGCCGAAGAGCAGTTTCGCGCCGGCCTCGCGGGACGGACGGCGCACATCGAATGGAGGTCGGCGCTGACGCAGCCGACCAGCTATGTCGCCGAACAAAGCCGCGCCGCCGATCTCATCATCATCGGCGCGCACCAAGCCGACGAGTCCCTCGACCCTCTAAGGCAGCTGATCCCGAGCGATCTTGTCACCTTTGCCGGCAGACCCGTTCTCGTCGTCCCGCAGGAAGCCGAACCCCTGACGGCCAAGCGAATCCTGGTCGCCTGGAAAGACACACGGGAGTCGCGCCGCGCGGTTTTCGACGCCCTGCCTCTCCTCTCGAAATGCGAGAAGGCCATTGTCGCGGAGATCGACGAAAGCAAGGATCCATCCGCCGCGCACGCGCGCGTCGACGACGTCATCGCCTGGCTCGAGCGTCATGGCGTGAAGGCTTCCGGCATCGTGCAAGGGGCGATCGAAAGAACGTCCGACGAGCTCAACGCGCTCGCCCGCCAGGAAGAGGCTGATCTCATCGTCGCCGGAGCCTACGGCCATAGCAGATTCCGTGAATGGATTCTCGGCGGCGTGACCCGCGACCTCATCACGCGGACGCCGCGCTGCTCCTTGCTCTCGCATTGAATAAGACCGGCGCTGGCGATAAACAGGAGCCGATTTGTCGCGTGACCGATTTAGTCGATCGGTCTTGAACGGGGTCCGGTGGGAGGGCCGCCATGGCTGAGCCGCGTTTCACGACCGTGCTGATCGTCGGCGCCGGCAGCGGGCTCAGCGCGGCCCTCGCGCGCCTGTTCGCCAAGCATGGGTTTCGCGTCGGGCTCGCCGCGCGCGACGTCAACAAGCTAGGCCCGCTTGCCGCGGAGATTGGCGCGAAGGTCTTTCAAGCCGACGCCTCGGACCGGACGAAGGTCGCAAAACTCTTTGAGGCGGTCGATCGAGAGCTCGGCGCGCCCGATGTCGTGATCTATAACGCCGCCGCTCGCGCGCGGGGTCCGCTGGTCGCTCTCGATCCTCTGGATGTCGAACGCAGCCTGGCGGTCGGCGCCTTTGGCGGATTCCTCGTCGCGCAGCAAGCGGCGCGGCGAATGCTGCCGCATCGCCATGGCGCCATTTTCTTCACCGGGGCGTCGGCGAGCGTCAAGGGCTATCCGCAATCGGCGCCTTTCGCGATGGGAAAATTCGCGCTGCGCGGCCTCGCCCAGAGCATCTCGCGCGAACTCGCGCCGCAGGGCATTCATGTCGCCCATTTCGTCATCGACGGCGGCATTCGCCATCCATCATGGCAGGAGCCGCCTAACCAGCCAGACAGCCTGCTCGACCCCGATGCGATCGCGCAGACCTATTTCAACATCCTGTCGCAGCCGCGCAGCGCCTGGACCTTCGAGGTCGAGTTGCGGCCCTGGGTCGAAAAATTCTAACTTCAACATTCGGGCCGTCCGCAGCGACAGAACCGTCCCTTGTTGGAGCCGGCGATCATATCTTTTGCGCCGTCCACTGGACGAGCTGAGTCGCGGCCTGCATGAAGGCTTGATTGAGCGCTTCGGTCGCCGCAACCGGATCCATCGCCGCGACCGGCGCTTCTCCGCTGAACAATCTGGCGTCTATGATCCGTCCATTCTGGCCGACGATCTTGGCCATGAATTCGATCGTCGCCTTCGGCGGAGAGCCGAGCGAGATCTGAAAGCTGTGGAGATCGACCAGAAGCTGATAATCCGTGGTCAAATTATCGGAAGGGCGTCCGACGCCGGCCAGGAAATTGGCGTTCTCCAAGCTCTGAATGATCTTGGCCTGAATGACCTTCGGCGCGCTATCGGCCCATTGGGCGTTGTCCAGGAAGGAGCTTTGCCCATCGCTTGCGACGACTATGATTCTTTGCGTGTCGTTCCTGACCAAAGTCGTCGGATCCGCCACCACGAGCTCCTTGCCGGGCTTTTTGGAAGGCGCAACGGCGACATGCGGGGCGGTCAGATCATATGTAGGCAGAGGGCCTTTCGACGCGCCGCCCCCGAACGTCTTTTCAAGACCGGCGACGATGCCGTCAATGCCTTTTGAATTGCGCGCCAGCGCCCCGGAGAACGTATCGAAATTCGCAATCGCGTCATGGAGCGAATCCGAATTTTCGGCGAGAATCTTGTCGATCCGACCGAGCACAGCGCGGGCTGATTGCGTCAGGTCTTGGCCGGCGGCGGCGTCGGCGATCAGCACCGGCGGCGGTTCCCCTTGCGACGCCTTCAGCACAGGCAGATTGGGCGAACCACCGCTGAGATTGACCGATGGACTGCCCATCAGTCCCTGAACGTCGATCCGGGCCTGGGTGTCGGCGCGGATCGGCGTCCATGGATCGATGGCGATCGTCACGAAAACCTGATGCGGGTTCTCCGCATTCAACTGAAGATTGGTGACTTCGCCGACGCGGATGCCGTTGAAGGAAACCGCGGCGCCGGTCCGCAATCCCGAGACCGTATTCTCGAAACGCACGCGATAGGCCGCGCGCTCGCCGAGGCCGCCTGTCGCATGGAGCCAATAGACGAATCCAAAGCCGGCCAGGCTCGCGACAAGGACGAACAGGCCAACGAGTACATACCGCGCGCGCGTTTCCATCGAGACCTCAATGCGTCGCCACAGACGTCCCCGCCCCTTCACGGGAGCGTTTGCCGCGAAAATAAGCTTTGACCCAGGGATGCTCGGAACTGAGCATCGCCGCGATCGGCCCCGCTGCGACGATCTTCCGGTCCGCAAGAACTATGATGCGATTGCAGACCGCGTGGAGACTGTCGAGATCATGCGTGACCATGAAGACAGTCAGGCCAAGGGTCTGCTGCAAGGTGGCGATCAGGGAGTCGAACTCGCCCGCGGCGATCGGATCGAGGCCGGAAGTCGGCTCGTCGAGAAAGACAATCTCGGGATCGAGCGCGAGCGCGCGGGCGAGCGCGACGCGCTTGACCATGCCGCCGGAGAGCTCCGCCGGCAGTTTGCGAGCGTCGCTCGGTCCGATGCCGACCATCTCGAGCTTGGCCGCCGACACTTCCTCGAGAAGCGTCATTGAAAGATCGAGATGCTCGCGCATCGGAAACTGCACATTTTCCTGTGCAGTCAGGGACGAGAACAACGCGCCCTGCTGGAAGAGAATGCCCCAACGCCGCTCCACCGCCTGCATGTCCTGCGGCGATGCGCGATCGAGATCCATGTCGAAAACCGTGATGCTGCCCCGCCGCTTGCGGATGAGGCCGATGATCGTGCGCAACAGGACCGACTTGCCGCCGCCGGACGCGCCGACGATCCCTAAGATCTCGCCGCGGCGAACGTCGAACGACACGCCGTCGAGCACTGTCTGATCGCCAAATCCGACCACGAGATCACGGACGCGTATGACCGACTGCTCAGGCGAAGAGCCCATCAATCACATCCCGACCGACGCGAAGAAAATCGCGAAAAACCCATCCATGACGATCACCAAGAAGATCGACTTCACGACTGAGGCAGTCGTCTTCAAGCCGAGCGATTCCGCGCTGCCTGCGACCTGCAATCCTTCCGAGCAAGCGACGAGGCCAATCACCAAGGCCATGAACGGCGCCTTGATCATACCGACCTCGAAATGCGTCACTGAGACCGCCTCCTTGAGGCGAGCGATATAGATCGGAGGACTCATCCCGCCATAGAGCCAGGCCACCAATCCGCCGCCGTAAAGGGCGCACATGGAGCCGAAGAAGGTGAGGATGGGCAAAGCGCAAACCAGCGCCACGATTCGCGGCAACATGAGCACTTCGACCGGGTCGAGACCCATCGTGCGCAGGGCGTCGATCTCCTCGCGCATCTTCATGGAGCCGAGCTCGGCGGTGTAGGAGCTGCCCGAGCGGCCAGCGACCATGATCGCCACGATGAGCACGCCGAGTTCGCGCAGCACCAGGATGCCGACCAGATCGACGACATAATCGCCGGCGCCGAATTTGCGGAAATGGAAAATGCCCTGCTGCGCGATGATCGCTCCGATCAGAAGGGTGATCAGAAAGATAATGGGCAACGCCTGCCAGCCTACGCGGTCAAGTTGATGGACGGCGGAGGCGAAGCGAAACCGGCTCGGATGCCGAAAGACCAGCGCGATTACGCTGCACAAGCGTCCCAGCAGATCAATCAGACGAATAAGGTCTTGACCGAACTCGGTCGCCGCGACGCCAATGCCTTCGAGCTTAGCAAGAATCGGATTTTGCTTGACGATCGCGGGCTTGGTTCGGCCGCAGGCATGAATCTCGTCGAGCAAACCCCGAAAACGGCCGGAGACTTCGGCGAGCTGCGCATCATAGCCCTGCGCGATAAACGCGCGGGCGAGGCGCTCGAGCAGCCATGCGCCAAATGTGTCGAGTTCGCCAACGCCGGCGATGTCTATATCGAGCCGCCCGGAGCCCGGCGCATCGAGTTTGATCGCATCTATCTTCTGTTCAAGCTCGGCGGCGTGAGCCGAGGTCCAGGAGCCGGAGGCGAAAACTTCAAGACGCGCCCCGGCGCTTGCACCTTTGACGATCAGTTCGGGCGCCAATATTTCGCTCCGATTGCATGACGCGCCGCCCGCGCCTTCACGACGTAAGATCCTAGCGCGTTTTAAGGCTTCGATCCAACTGGACTAGGCTGTATTTTTCATCGCCCTCGCTGGGATTTGAGATCCGCGCCGCCGGCGCATGTCGGGGCGGTGATTCATTTGATGCGCCAGATTTGCGCAATAGACTTGCGCCAACTTGACATGGTTGAAATGCCGCGGACCGTATAAATGCGGGTTGTGTCGATGCAACTTGCTTGGCCCAAAATTTTGGGCCAATAGCTTGGCCCCAGTCGAAGCAATTTTTCAGATCGTGGGTCAATGCGACGGATATTCATAGCCGCCATCAGCATCGGGCTTCTTTCGCCCCTCATCGGACAGGCCCAGACGCGCGCGAAGGGGCAAAAGCCGGCCGAAGCCCCAAAGGCGCAGCAGGCGCCCGACTCCACGACCGAGACCTTCGACGATTGGTCAATGGTCTGCGGCGTCCTGCCAGGCGGCTCCAGCGAGCGCTTTTGCGAGGTCGACGCGACTTTGACGGTTCGCGGCCAGCCTGGGCCCGTCGCGAAAATCGCCTTCGCCAGCCCTGCGAAGGACCAACCGACGCGAATCGTTGCGCTCGTGCCGGTGAACGTTTCGTTTCATACGGGCGTGCGGATCGATCTCGACCCCGGCAAGCCCGCCGTCGATCTCCCCTTCAAGTCTTGCGTGCCGGCTGCGTGCATCGCAGAGGCGGAGCTGACGAAGGATCAGGTCCAGAACTTTCGATCGCCGCTTCAAACGGGCCAGCTCAATTTTGAGGACGCCGCAGGCAAGCCGGCGTCGCTCCAGTTTTCATATCGAGGATTGGATAAGGCGCTCGACGCTTTCTTCAAGCGGCAAGACAAATAGCGTTCGAAGGCAGCGCCGTGTCGAACAAGGCTCGCCAAGCTTGCTGCGAGTCCGAGCCGGCTCCCCGGGCCACAACAAAGACGCGATCAGACGTTTAAGTCCACGCCAATGGATGGTTCGCGCGCGGGCATATCGGCGCCTTGCCGGGGCGATCCATTCATGGCTTCCGCGTCAAGCCTTTCTTGCGCGCCGCGCCGTCGCCCTATACGCTCCCGCCCTTCGTTCGCCGACAATGCGCCCGGCGACCGCCTCTTCCGAGGGCTCGAGGAGAAAGCGCGTCCGCCATGTCATCGGATCATTTTCGGGCGGCGCTCGTCATCGATGACGACCCTACGCGCGCCGTCGATCGCCTCGCCGACGATCTCGCCGCCAAAGGCGGCGGCGGGTCCGTCGGTTTCGTTTACGTCACCGATCGGCTGAAGACCGGCCTCGGCCCTGTCGTCGCGACGCTTGCCCAAAAGACCGGCGTTGAAAACTGGGTTGGAACCATCGGATTCGGCGTCATCGGGGGGCGGGAGGCCGCTTACAATCAGCCAGCGATCGCAGCGATGATCGCGAATTGGCCCGAGGATCAATTCAAGCTCTACGATCGAGAGCCCGCGCAAAGTTTCGCCACCGACGGCGCGGCGGGACTGCCGACGGCGATTGTCCATGTCGATCCGCGCCGCCCCTTTGAGGACGCTTTGCGCGGGCTCGCGGCCAGTTCCGGCGCCTATCTCGTCGGCGGACTCACGGCGTCGCGCACCCGGCAATTCGATCAGGTGGCGGGCGCGGTGGCGGAAAGCGGCGCGTCCGGTCTGCTGCTCAGCCCCGACGTCGAGATCGCGATCGGCGTCTCGCAAGGCTGCAGCGCGATTGGCCCGGTGCGCACGATCGACGCCGTGGAGGATGGACTTGTCGCCAAGCTCGACGGCGAAACCCCGCTCCGCGCTTTGCTGAATGATCTCGCGGTGGCGCGGGAGAGCGATCTGCGCAAGCTCCTCTTGTCGCTCCATGTCGGCCTGCCGGCGCCTAATTGCGACACCGGCGATTATGTGGTGCGCAATATTACCGGCATCGACGCCGAAAGCGGCCGGATTGCAATCTCCGATCAAATAGAGCCGGGGCAAAAGATGTTCTTCTGCCGCCGCGACCGCGCCGCCGCGACGAAGGATCTTTCGGCTATGGCGCAAAAGCTGCGCAGGCGGACCCCGAACTTGCGGGGCGCGCTTTATGTATCATGCTGCGCGCGCGGCCCAAACCTGTTCGATTCCGCCAATGAGGAAGTCGAGCTCATTCAATCCGCGCTCGGCGAGGCGCCGCTCGTCGGCTTTTACGCCAATGGCGAGATCGCCGGAGACCGCATCTACGGCTACACCGGCGTTCTCGCCCTTTTTTGATCGGCCCGCGGGACGACGCCGTCTGCTGAGCCGCCGCTGGCGACGCCGACCCGGTGACGCCCATCGCCTCCCTGGCGAAGGCGCGGGCCGCGCTTGAGGCCGCCGCGGTTCCCGTCACTTCGGTCGCGCGGCCGAAGCTCGGCCATTCCATAGATGATGAAGGCGTGAACCTGGGGGGCGACTTTCTTTGCAGCCTGTTTAGCCGCAGAAAGGCCGATTCCGATCTATCTTTCAGGCCCAAAGGCGGGAGCGGGGCGCCGGTTTTCGGCCTCGGCGATCATCTGGCGAAATTGGCCCTCACAAGGCAAGGCAGCGTGCCGCAGACTGCGGAGCTTTGCTGGGCTTGGACCGTCGCAGACGGCTCATGGCGTTCTATGAAGACTACAGCGTAGCGCGCGCCCTTCGCGACGTTACGCGCATGGCAGTAAGCGTGCGATCGCCTCGCCTCGGCCGGGGTCGTCATGCTGGTCGCTGAAATCGTCAACGCCAAAGCGCCGAGGATCACGCGGCAAATGGTCACTCTCATCTGTCCTCCCTGTTTCCGCTAAGGAATTTTGCTTTTTGCCTTCATGCGACCTTTGGCCGCAATCCTTAGAAGAGGAACGTCTAAACAAAGCTATAGCGGAAGACAAGGCGATCGATCGGAGAACGCATCCACTAACGTCGCGCCACTAAATGAGAAATGGCTGATTTATCACGGCGCGACGGCCCCGCCCCGCCGAATTCACAGAAGTCGGGCGGTCATTCGGGCGGCAGCGCGATTTTCGGAAGAAAGCTACGCCCTTCCTGCACAATGAAGTCCCACATGGTGTGGGCGGGCGGCGACAGCTCCCGATTGCCATGGTGAACCGCAAACCATTGGCGAATGATCGGCAGGCCGACGATATCGAGGATCGCGAGACGCCCTTCGGTCACTTCCGCCTCGATCGTATGGGCCGAGATGAGCGTCAGGCCCAATCCCGCCATGACGGCTTGCTTGATCGTCTCATTCGAACCGATTTCGACATGAACGCGCGGCGGCAGCACAGCAATTCCGTCAAAGAAATAATCGAAGACGCTCCGCGTGCCGGACCCCTCCTCCCGAACGATAAAGCTTTCATTGCCGAGCTCGGTTTTTTCGATTCCCGTGCGCTTTGCGAGAACATGGTCCGGAGGCGCGATGACCACTTGAGGGTGCGGCCCAAAAATTTCACTCCTGACCGGAAAATCGAGATGCGGCCGGCCCATGACGGCGATGTCAATGGCGTAGTCGCGCAGCCAGGCGACGACCTCGGCCCGATTGCCGACCGAGATCGAAAGCTCGATGCGCGGGTTCTGCCGCGCAAAAGCCGCGATCAGGCGAGGGGCGAAATATTTCGCCGTGGACACCACGCCGATCGTAATCCGCCCGGCGTGCATGCCCCGATGGGCCGACAGCGTGTTTTTCAGCTCGGCCAAGGCCAAGTCTATCCGCGTCGCGACATTGACGACTTCCTGTCCGGCGTCGGTCAGATAGAGCCGCCCCCCGGCGCGGTCGAACAAGGCGACGCCGACATCCTCCTCAAGCAGCTTGATCCGCGACGTCAGCGCAGCGGCCGTGACCTTGAGATCCGCCGCGGCGGCTACAATCGTTCCGCTTTGAGCTACGGCGCGGACGGTCTGCAAATGTTTCAGCGTTAGGCGGCGCATAGAGGGAAGCTAAATTTTTTTTGGGCCAATCTCAATAATATTCACTTTTATTTTTTTCTGCTTTGGGCGATGTTGCCCCCGCATGCAAGATTAAGAAGGACGCACATGGCGAGGATCGCGGGGACCCAGAACCTGGAAACGTTTTTGGAACAAAGCGTTGCCGCAGACGCCCGCTTGAGTTCCGCTGCGAAAGTGCTTCGCGAAATCGCGACGACCGCCGTCGAAATGTCCGACCTGATCGGTCTCGGCCAATTGTACGGCCGTCTCGGCGCCAGTCGCGCCAGCACCAACATGGATGGCGACGTTCAGAAGGAGCTCGACGTCCTGGCCAATGACATATTCGTGGACGCCTTCCGGCGCGCTCCGGTGGCCGCCGTCGCCTCGGAGGAGCTGAGCGAATCTTTAGCGCTCGATCCGACGGCGCCGCTCGTCGTCGCGATGGACCCGCTCGACGGCTCCTCGAACATTGACGCGAATGTCTCGATCGGGACAATCTTTTCGGTTCTTCCCGCCCTCCCTGACCCGAGCAACCTCGACGCGCATTTCCTGCAGCCGGGGCGGGCGCAGATCGCCGGCGGCTTCGTGGTCTATGGGCCCCAGACGTCGATCGTCTTCGCCTTGGGCTCGGGAGCAACCGAGATCTTTATTTTGGATCGGCGGGACCGCGTTTTTTACCAAGCTGCTTCCGACGTCAGGATCGCGAATGATTCGCCCGAATATGCGATCAACGCCTCGAATTACCGCCATTGGGATCCTTCGATCCGCGCCTATATCGACGATTGCGTTCAGGGCGCCGAAGGACCATTGAAGCGCAACTATAATATGCGCTGGATCGCATCCCTGGTCGCCGAGGCCTATCGCATCCTGCTGCGCGGCGGCGTCTTCCTTTACCCCGGCGACCAGCGGCCGGGCTATGCCGACGGGCGCCTGCGCCTCATCTATGAAGCTAACCCGATCGCCTTGCTCGCGGAGCGGGCCGGCGGCTCGGCGACCGATAGCTTGCGGCCAATTCTCGACATCACGCCATCCGATATTCACGCGCGCACGCCGCTGGTCTTTGGTTCGTCCGGTCCGGTCGAACTCGTAGCCCGCTATCACAGCGATCCGCAATTTTCCGCCGAGCGCGCGCCTTTGTTTGGCAAGCGTGGCCTCATGCGTCTTTGAACACGAGACCATCATGTCCGCCAAATATCCGATAATCTCGGTGACGGGATCCTCCGGCGCCGGAACGACCTCCGTCAAACGGACTTTCGAGCAGATCTTCCGCCGCGAGAAGGTGGAGGCCGCCTATGTCGAGGGCGACGCCTTCCATCGTTATGATCGCGTCGAAATGCGCAAGGTGATGGAGCGGGAGGAGGCCGCCGGCAACCGGCATTTCAGCCATTTCGGGCCTTCCGCCAACTTGCTCGAAGAACTTGAGAACGTGTTTCGCACCTATGGCGAAACCGGCACCGCAAAGACGCGTCACTATGTTCATGACGAGCAGGAGGCCGAACTCTATGGGGCGAAGCCCGGCACTTTCACGGATTGGAAGCAACTGCCGGAAAAGACCGAGCTACTCTTCTACGAAGGGCTGCACGGGGCTCTCGTCACCGACAAGGTGAACATCCCGAAATACGCCGATCTCAAGATCGGCGTCGTCCCGGTCATCAATCTCGAATGGATTCAAAAGATCCATCGCGATCGCTCAACCCGCGGCTATACGACCGAGGCGGTGACGGACACTATCTTGCGGCGCATGCCCGATTACATCAATTACATCTGCCCGCAGTTCACCGAGACCGACATTAACTTTCAGCGCGTGCCGACAGTCGATACGTCGAATCCGTTCACCGCGCGCTGGATTCCAACCGCCGACGAATCGATGGTGATCATCCGGTTCAGCAAACCGCGCGGCATCGACTTTTCCTATTTGCATTCGATGATCCGCGACAGCTTCATGTCGCGGGCGAATTCGATCGTCATCCCCGGCAACAAGCTCGATCTCGCAATGCAATTGATCTTGACCCCTTTCATCCTGCAGCTCGTTGAGCGGCGGCGGCGGACAAGCTGACGGAGCAAGAATTCATGAATGTGCTCGCCAGAGCCTCCAAGAGCGCTACCCATGTCGAAATGGCGAATTCGCTGCGCGTCCTTGCGATGGACGCAGTCGAAAAGGCCAATTCAGGCCATCCCGGCATGCCCATGGGCATGGCCGATGTCGCGACCGTTCTCTTTACGCGGTTTCTGAAATTCGACCCCGCCGATCCCGCCTGGCATGATCGCGACCGTTTCGTTCTTTCGGCCGGCCATGGCTCGATGCTGCTCTACGCCTTGCTGCATCTCTTGGGCTACCCCGGCGTCACGCGGGCGGAGCTCGAGCGCTTTCGTCAGATCGATTCGAAGACGCCCGGCCATCCCGAATATGGCCACACGGCTGGCGTCGAGACGACGACCGGCCCGCTCGGACAGGGGCTCGCGACGGCGGTCGGCATGGCGTTGGCCGAAAAGCTGCTGGCGGCCCGCTACGGCGCCGAAATTGTCGATCACCACACTTATGTCATCTCGGGCGACGGCTGTCTCATGGAAGGGATCAGCCATGAGGCGATCGCCCTCGCCGGCCACCTCAAGCTCTCCAAGCTGATCCTGCTTTGGGACGATAACGGCATCACCATCGACGGCAAGGTCTCGCTTGCGGATTCCGTCGACCAATTGGCGCGTTTCGAGGCCGCGGGATGGAGGGCCTTTCGCATCGACGGCCATGATCCGGACGCCATCGCCGCCGCGATCGAGAGCGCACGTTCGTCCGACCGGCCGGTGATGATCGCCTGCAAGACGGTGATCGGATATGGCGCGCCGACAAAAGCCGGAACCCATTCGGTGCATGGCGCGGCGCTCGGCAAGGAGGAGATTGCGGGCGCCAGGGCGGGCTTCGCCTGGACGCATGACCCCTTCGAAATCCCAGCCAATATCGTCACGGCCTGGACCGAAGCGGCCGAGCACGCCGCGCGCGAGCATTCCGCGTGGAAAACGCGTTACGGCAAGCTCGACGCGAAAATCCGCGCTGATTATGACGCCGATCTTTCGGGGGCCATAAGGCCGGCGGTTTTCGCGGCGGTCGAAGCCTTCAAGCAAGCGGCGAGTGAAGGCGGCGCGCCGCAGGCGACGCGCATCTCCTCGCAGAAATTGCTCGATCGGCTGAGCCCGGCGCAGCCCAATCTGATCGGCGGCTCCGCCGATCTCACCGGCTCCAACAATACCAAAGCCGCTGATATGAAAAGCGTGACGCCGGAGGATTTTACCGGCCGCTATATTCACTACGGCATTCGCGAATTCGGCATGGCCGCGGCCATGAACGGGATCGCGCTGCATGGCGGATTTATTCCTTATGGCGGAACCTTCCTCGTCTTCGCCGACTATAGCCGCCCCGCGATTCGCCTCGCCGCCCTGATGGGCGTGCGCGTGATCCATGTGCTCACCCATGATTCCATCGGCCTCGGCGAAGACGGGCCGACGCATCAGCCGGTGGAGCATCTCGCCTCATTGCGGGCAATACCAAACCTTCTCGTCTTCCGTCCGGCCGACGCGGTCGAAACGGCCGAAGCTTGGGAGCTTGCCTTGAAGGCCGAAAAGACGCCCTCGGTGATCGCCCTTTCGCGCCAGAACCTGCCAATCGTGCGGCGCGAGCACAGCCAAGAGAACCTTTCGGAAAAGGGCGCCTACGTGCTCCGCGAGCCCGAAGGCGGACGCGACGTTACGTTATTCGGAACGGGGTCTGAAGTCTCGCTTGCGGTCGAGGCGGCGGAGCGGCTCGCCGGCGAAGGCGTCAAGGCCGCGGTCGTCTCCGTTCCCTGCTTCGAACTCTTCGCCGCCGCGCCTTCGGATTACCGCAGAAGCGTCCTTGGCCAGGCGCCCCGCATTGGGATCGAAGCCGCGATCCGCCAGGGTTGGGACATCGTGCTGGGGCCGGAGGACGGTTTCATCGGCATGTCGTCATTCGGGGCGAGCGCGCCCGCCGGCGATCTCTTTAAGAAATTTGGCATCACCGTCGAGGCGATCATCGCGCAGGCTCGCGCCCTCGCAGCGAGTCAGCGAGCCTGACGGTCATGACCGGCTTCCCCCAGCAATTGTCTCATTGCGCGAGCATGGCTGGCGGGATCATCGCGGCGCCCCCAATTGCAGGTATCGGCGGGGCCTTTCTGGAATGGCGGAGGGCCGGGAGCGAACCGGCATCAAGGCCCCTATCCGCAATCTGTGACGGAGACTAACTCATGGCGCGTATCACCCTTCGTCAGCTGCTCGATCACGCAGCCGAGCATGACTACGGCGTACCGGCCTTCAACATCAACAATATGGAGCAGGGCTTGGCGATTCTCGCCGCCGCCGCCTCGGTCGACGCTCCGGTCATCATCCAAGCGAGCCGCGGCGCCCGCGCCTACGCCAACGACATCATGCTCGCCAAGATGATCGAGGCCTTGATCGAAATGTATCCCGACATTCCGATCTGCATGCACCAGGATCACGGCAATAGCGAAGCGACCTGCCTCACCGCGATCCAATACGGATTTTCCTCGGTGATGATGGACGGATCGCTCGAAGCCGACGCCAAGACGCCCGCCTCCTACGATTATAATGTCGCGATCACGAGCAAGGTGGTCGACGCCGCGCATGCGGTCGGCGCCTCCGTGGAGGGCGAGCTCGGGGTTCTGGGCTCGCTCGAACATGGAAGCGGCGAGCAGGAGGATGGACATGGAGCGGAAGGCAAGCTCAGCCTCGACCAGCTCCTGACCGACCCCGATCAAGCCGTCGATTTCGTCACCAAGACGAAGGTCGACGCGCTCGCCATCGCGATGGGCACCTCGCACGGCGCCTATAAGTTCACCCGCAAGCCCGATGGCGACATTCTCTCGATGCGAGTCGTCGAAACGATCCACGCCAAGCTTCCCAACATTCATCTCGTGATGCACGGATCATCGTCGGTTCCGCAGGAATTGCAGGAGCTTTTCAACGCGAATGGCGGCGCCATTCGCCAAACCTATGGCGTGCCGGTCGAAGAGATCGTGCGCGGCATCAAGCATGGCGTGCGCAAGGTGAATATCGACACCGATTGCCGGCTCGCCATGACCGCCGAATTCAGGCGCATAGCCCATACGCAGCCCGCCGAATTCGATCCCCGCAAATTTTTGAAGCCCGCGATGGACGCGATGCGCGACCTTTGCCGGCAACGTTTCGAGCAATTCGGCACCGCTGGAAACGCCTCGAAGATCAAGGTTCTGCCAATGTCCGCCATGGCCAAGCGCTATGCCTCCGGCAGTCTCGATCCTCGCCTGGAATTGCAACGCAGCGCCGCAGAATAATTGGAGATTTTCACAATGAGCGTAGTCGACAAAAATCTGAAGCCGCCGGAAGGCCAGCCGCGCAGCCGCTATTCGGCCGGCGTCATGGAATATCGCAACATGGGCTATTGGCAGCCCGACTACGAGCCGAAGGACACCGATCTCATCGCCTGCTTCCGCGTCACGCCGCAGGATGGCGTCGACCCGATCGAGGCCTCGGCGGCGATCGCCGGTGAATCCTCGACCGCGACCTGGACGGTGGTGTGGACCGACCGGCTGACTGATTGTGAAAAATACCGGGCGAAATGCTATCGCGTCGATCCGGTGCCAAACGCGCCCGGCGTCTATTTCGCCTTCATCGCCTATGAGCTCGACCTGTTCGAGCCAGGCTCGATCTCGAACCTCTCGGCTTCGATCATCGGCAATGTGTTCGGCTTCAAGCCCTTGAAGGCGCTTCGCCTCGAGGACATGCGCTTTCCCGTCGCCTATGTGAAAACCTTCCAAGGTCCCGCCACCGGCATCGTCGTCGAGCGCGAGCGGCTCGACAAGTTCGGCAGGCCTCTGCTCGGCGCCACGGTGAAACCGAAGCTTGGACTTTCCGGCCGCAATTACGGCCGCGTGGTCTATGAGGCCCTGAAAGGCGGCCTCGATTTCACCAAGGACGACGAAAACATCAATTCGCAGCCCTTCATGCATTGGCGCGAGCGCTTCCTTTATTGCATGGAGGCGGTGAACAAAGCGCAGGCCGCGACGGGCGAGGTTAAGGGCACCTATCTCAACGTCACCGCCGCGACCATGGAGGACATGTACGAGCGCGCCGAATTCGCCAAGGAGCTCGGCTCTGTCGTCATCATGATCGACCTCGTGATCGGCTATACCGCGATCCAGTCCATGGCCAAATGGTGCCGCAGGAACGACATGATCCTGCATCTCCATCGCGCCGGCCACTCGACCTATACGCGGCAGAAAAGCCATGGCGTCTCGTTCCGGGTCATCGCCAAATGGATGCGCCTCGCCGGCGTCGACCACATCCACGCAGGCACCGTGGTCGGCAAGCTCGAAGGCGACCCGAACACGACGCGCGGCTATTACGACATCTGCCGTGAGGATTATAATCCACAGAACCTCGAGCATGGCCTGTTCTTCGATCAGCACTGGGCTTCGCTGAACAAGCTGATGCCTGTGGCGTCGGGCGGCATTCACGCCGGCCAGATGCACCAACTCCTCGATCTTCTCGGCGAGGACGTCGTCTTCCAATTCGGCGGCGGCACGATCGGCCATCCGATGGGCATAGCCGCGGGCGCGACGGCCAATCGCGTCGCCCTCGAAGCGATGATCTTCGCGCGCAACGCCGGGCGCGACACTCTGGCCGAAGGTCAGCAGATCCTCGAGGACGCGGCCAAGACCTGCACGCCTTTGAAGCAGGCGCTCGATGTGTGGAAGGACGTCTCCTTCAATTACGCGTCGACGGACACGCCCGATTTCGTCGCGTCCGTGACCCCGGCCGAATAAGGAGACTTACAAATGCGCATCACGCAAGGCTGCTTCTCATATCTTCCCGATCTCACCGACGATCAGATTCGGTCGCAAGTGCAATATATCATCGACAAAGGCTGGGCGGTGAATCTCGAATATACCGACGACCCGCATCCCCGGAACACGTTCTGGGAAATGTGGGATCTGCCGATGTTCGACATCAAGGACGCGGCCGCCGTCCTGCTCGAGCTCAACGCCTGCCGCAAGGCGCATGGCGATCGATACTATATCCGGATCTCAGGCTTTGACTCCTCGCATGGCTGGGAAAGCGTGCGGATTTCCTTCATCGTCAATCGCCCGAAAAACGAGCCGGGATTCCGTCTGGTCCGGCAGGAAGGCCCCAGCCGCCGGCAGATCTACACGACGGAATCCTACGCCGTCGACCGCCCGGAAGGCGATCGCTACTCGTCCTGACGTCCGCGCGCCGGACGATCTCGGATCGTCCGGCAGACCGTTATCCGGCGTAACAGGCGAGGCAGCCGCCGTCGCTCCTCTCATTTCTTGTTTGCGGAGACCCAAGCATGGAGGCCAGCGAAATCTCGACGGAGAGTGGTTCAGCCACGCCCCCCGAGACGATCGATCTTCGCCGCGAGCTGACCGAGACGCATGTGCAGGAAGTGCTCGACCAGCTCGACCGCGAACTCGTCGGCCTCGCCCCGGTCAAGGCGCGGATTCGCCAGATCGCGGCGCTTCTGATCGTCGATCGCGTCAGGCGGCGCCTGGGCCTCGTTTCGGAGACGCCGACGCTCCATATGTCGTTTACCGGAAATCCCGGCACCGGCAAGACGACGGTCGCGCTGCGCATGGCTCAGATTCTACACAAGCTCGGCTATGTGCGCAAAGGCCATCTTGTCTCCGTGACGCGCGACGATCTCGTCGGCCAATATATCGGCCATACCGCGCCGAAGACGAAGGAAATCCTCAAGAAAGCGATGGGCGGCGTGCTGTTCATCGACGAGGCCTATTATCTCTATCGGCAGGAGAACGAGCGCGACTATGGCCAGGAAGCGATCGAGATCCTTCTGCAGGTGATGGAAAATCAGCGCGAGGATCTGGTGGTGATCCTCGCCGGCTACGCCGATCGGATGGACCAGTTCTTCCGCTCCAACCCTGGTTTTCGTTCGCGCATCGCGCATCACATCGACTTTCCCGATTACACCGACGGCGAACTGATGCAGATCGCCACGACGATGTTGGCGGCGCAGAGTTATAAGTTCAGCGAGGCGGGCGCGGCGGCTTTCGAGAGCTACATCGCCGCGCGCCGGATGCAGCCGCATTTCTCCAACGCCCGCTCGATCCGCAATGCGCTCGACCGCGCAAGGCTTCGCCACGCCAATCGCTATTTCGAGCAGGACGGCCCGGTTTCGCTCGACGATCTCATGACCATCGACGCGCCGGACGTGCTCGCAAGCCGCGTCTTCAGCTCCGATCCGCTCAAAACAAAGGAGGCTTGAATGACTTCTCTCGTCATCGCACCTTCGATTCTCTCCGCCGATTTCGCCAAGCTCGGCGAAGAAGTGCGGGCCATTACCGAGGCCGGCGCCGACTGGATTCATGTCGACGTCATGGATGGTCATTTCGTGCCAAACATCACGATTGGCCCCGCCGTCGTCGCCGCCTTGCGCCCGCATACGAAACTTCCCTTCGACGTGCATTTGATGATCGCGCCTTGCGATCCCTTTCTCACCGCCTTCGCCGAGGCGGGCGCGGATCTGATCGCGATCCATGTCGAGGCGGGGCCGCATCTGCATCGCTCGCTTCAAGCGATCCGCGGGCTCGGGAAAAAGGCGGGCGTCGTGCTGAACCCGGCGACCCCGGCGGTAAGCGTGAAGCATGTCCTCGATCTCGTCGATCTCATTCTTGTCATGTCGGTCAATCCCGGCTTTGGCGGCCAGGCTTTCATTCCCTCGGCCATCGAGAAGATTGCGGAGTTGAAGGCGATGATCGGCTTGCGCCCGATCCGCATCGAAGTCGATGGCGGCATTAACCCAGAGACGGCGGCTTTGGTCGCGGCGGCAGGCGCGGATACGCTTGTCGCGGGCTCCGCAGTCTTTAAGGGCGGACCCGAACATTATGCCGCGAATATCGCGGCGATCCGCGCGGCCGCCAATGGAAAGCTCGCCCGCGATGCCGCTTGAGGCGCTTATTTTCGACGTTGACGGCACGCTCGCTGAAACCGAGGAAGTTCATAGGCAGGCTTTCAACGAGACATTCGCATCGCATGGGCTCGATTGGACTTGGAGCGCCGAGCTCTATCGCGAGCTTCTGCGCATCACCGGCGGAAGAGAACGCATCCGCCATTATGTCGAGCGTTGGAGCCCTCGAGGCGGCGACGCCGCGCTGGCGCGGCTCGCCGAGATGCACGCGGAAAAATCGAACCGCTACGCGAGCCTCGTTACGGCGCGCGGCGGCGATCCGAGGCCGGGAATCCGGCGCCTCATCAGGGACGCGCATGATCAAGGCCTGCGCCTTGCGATAGCGACCACGACAAGCGCCGGCAATGTCAAGCCCTTGCTACGCGCCTTTCTCGGCGAAGGGGCCGCGTCCTGGTTCGGCGTGATCGCCGCGGGCGATATCGTCCCGAGCAAGAAGCCCGCGCCCGATATTTATCTCCACGCTCTGCAAGAGCTGGGGGTCGCCGCTTCTTGCTGCGTCGCTTTTGAAGATTCCGAAAACGGCGTGCGGGCGGCAAGTCAAGCCGGATTGGTGGTTGTCGCAACGCCCAGCCTTTATTCGAGCGCCGATGATTTCAGCGCGGCGGCGAGCCTGCTGAGCGACCTTGGCGAACCGGATCGCCCGCACCGCCACATCGCGGGCTGGCGCTTCAGCAAGGGTCATGTCGATCTCGACGGGTTGCGGGCGCTGTTGCAGCATGAACGGGCGACGCGCGAGCGCTTGCGGGAAAGCATTGCGCTTTGACAAACATTTCGGCCGCTGCGTTCAGGCGAAGACTGCGCCAAATTGACTTGGCTCGCTTGATGCCCCTATAAGGCTGGCTCTATTTTCCGCCGCCGCGTTTGTGATGGAGTGTTTTTAGTGAAGCGGACATATCAACCGAGCAAGCTTGTTCGGAAGCGTCGGCATGGGTTTCGGGCTCGGATGGCGACGGTTGGGGGCCGCAAGGTGATCGCGGCGCGCCGCGCGCGCGGCCGCAAGCGCCTGTCCGCCTGAGCCTTTCTTTCCCCGCATGGCTTGGCGGCGCGCCAGGGATTTTGGGACAGCGGCCGCGCTTGGAGCCTTCCGCCTTTGAAAGCGCCCGTCTCGGAAGCGCCCCGTCTCGGGAGCCCTGCCCCGCTTAGAGCCGCCCGCTTGGAGCGTTCGTCTTGGAGCGTTCGTCTTGGAGCAGACCGTCTTGGAGCAGGCCGTCTTGAAAGCGCCCATCTCGGAAACGCCTCTCTTGGATGCGCCTCTCTTGGATGCGCCTCTCTTGGACGCGGCTCTCTTGGATGCGGCTGGCTCAGAAGCGCCGGGCTCGGACGCGCCCGCGCGTCCGCCTCTCGGCGAACTCTCCGGCGACAAGTCTTCTTCCAAGCAGTCCCCGAGGCCGGAGCGCCTGACCCGAAGGGCGGAGTTCCTCGCCGTCGGCAAAGGCAAGCGGCTCTACGCCAAAGGCTTCGCCTTGCAGGCCGCGCCACGGGAAATTAAAGCCGCGCCACGGCAGATTCAAAAAGCCGCGCCGGGTTCAAGCGGCTCCGCGCCTTCGCTCGAGCCTGCGCTGGATGAAGCGCCCTTGCCGCCGCGGTTCGGCTTCACCGTGACCAAGAAGCTCGGCGGCGCGGTCTTGCGCAACCGGATCCGCCGCCGCCTCAAGGAAGCCTTGCGCCGGCTCGACCCCCTTCCGGCGCGCCCCGCGCATGATTATGTGATCCTGGCGCGGCCCGAGGCGCTCGGCATGGCTTTCTCGGCCTTGCAGGCGGAGCTCGCCCGCGCCCTGAAGCAGGATCCGAAAAACTGGAGGCCGGCGCCGCGAAAGGATCAGGCCAAGCCAAAGGCTTTAGCGCAAAATCGAAGCCCGGCGGAGCGGCCTTTGCGCTGAGCTTCAGGCCAAAAGAAGGCTCGGCGAAAAAGCTCGCAGCGCCTGGGCCGCCGGAGCGCTCTCGACGCGGCGACAAAGGTCTTGTATCTGATCGGCCGGGGAAAGCGGCGCATCGGAAAGCCGGGCGTTCATCGGAAAATCGAGAGCTTAAGGAAAATCGAGGGCTGAGAACTTCGAGACGCCGGATTGCCCTGTGAGCCGCCGGAGCATGAACGGCGCAGGCCGCGCGGGGCCCGCTTGAAGCGTCCCCTTGAAGATCATGCGCAGACAAGAACAAGACTGTGAGAGCCAAGCCCGATCCCGGGCTTTCGCGAGTGGAGCCCGGACGCCAAAGGCATGAAGCAGCAGGACCCAAGGGACACCAAGAACCTCTATCTGGCGATCGGCCTGTCGTGCCTCGTCGTCCTCGGCTGGAGCTATTTCTTCGCGCCGCCGCCGGAGAAGCCGCGCCCGGCGCAGGTTCATAACGCCCAAATTGGCGCCCAAGCTCCCAGCGCGACCGCCCCCGCCGGCCAGACGCCGGGATCGCAGGCGCCGGGCGCGGAGCAAAACTTGGGACAAGGCGGTTTGGCGCAAGGCGGTTTGGCGCAAGGCGGTTTGGCGCAAGGCGGTTTGGCGCAAGGCGGTTTGGCGCAAGGTCTTGCCGAGCCGCCGGAGCCGAGGAAGACCCGCGCCGAGGCCTTGGCCGAAGGCCCCAGGATCAAGCTCGACACCAAGGCGCTGTTCGGCTCGATCTCGCTCAAGGGCGGGCGCATCGACGACGTCTCGCTGAAAGCCTATCGCGAGACCCCCGACCCGCATAGCCCGAACATCGTGCTCTTGTCGCCCCTGGGCTCGCCCGCGCCTTATTACGCCGAGACTGGGTTCTTCGCCGCGCCCGGCGAGACGCTCGCCCTGCCCCGCCAGGATGCGCTATGGACCGCCGATCGCGAGACCCTGACCGAGACCGAGCCGGTGACGCTCAGCTATGACAATGGCCAGGGCCTCGTCTTCCATCGCAAGATCGCGGTCGACGACCGCTATATGTTCAGCGTGACCGACAGCGTCGAGAACAAGAGCCAGCGGCCGGCGACGCTGCACCCTTATGCGATCGTCGCCCGCCACGGCAAGCCGATCTCGGCGAATTTCTCGGTCCTGCACGAGGGCTTTGTCGGGGTCGTCGGCGACGCCGGCGTGCAGGAGGTGAAATACGACAAGATCGAGAAGGAGGAGCACGCGACCAAGACCTTCAAGGGCGCTGGCGGCTGGCTCGGCATCACCGACAAATATTGGGCGGCGACAGTCATTCCGGAGCAGAGCGCGCCGGTCGCGGCGAGCTTTTCCGAGCGCGAGCAGGCCTCGGCGGGCAATAGCGCGCCGATCAAGATCTACCAGGCGGGCTTTGTCGGCGAGGCGGGCGCGACGATCGCGCCGGGGGCGACCGGCGCGGTCGAAACCAGGGTCTTCGCCGGGGCCAAGGAGGCCGATACGCTCGACCGCTATGAGCGGACGCTCGGCATCGAGAAATTCGATCTCTTGATCGACTGGGGCTGGTTCTATTTCATCACGCGGCCGATGTTCTGGCTGCTCGACCATATTTACAAGTTCACCGGCAATTTCGGGGTCGCGATCCTCTGCGTCACGGTTCTGGTCAAGGCGCTTTTCTTCCCGCTCGCCAACCGCAGCTATATGGCGATGGCGAAGATGAAGGCGGTCGCGCCGCAGATCGAGGCGATCCGGCTGCGCTATCCCGACGACAAGCCGAAGCAGTCGCAGGAGACCATGGCGCTCTACAAGCGCGAGAAGATCAATCCGGTGGCGGGCTGCCTGCCGATGCTGATCCAGCTGCCGGTGTTTTTCTCGCTCTACAAGGTGCTGGTCATCACGATCGAGATGCGGCAGGCGCCGTTTTTCGGCTGGATCAAGGACCTGTCGCAGCCGGACCCGACCAATGTGTTCAACCTGTTCGGGCTTCTGCCTTTCGATCCGTCGCAGATTCCGGTGTTCGGCGCCTATCTCATGCTCGGCGTCTGGCCGCTGATCATGGGCGTCTCGATGTTCGTCCAGATGAAGATGAACCCGGAGCCGGCCGATCCGACGCAAAAAATGGTCTTCGCCTGGCTGCCGGTGATCTTCACCTTCACCATGGGTAGCTTCCCCTCCGGCCTCGTGATCTACTGGACCTGGAACAACACCCTCTCGGTCATCCAGCAAAGCCTCATCATGAAAAAAGCCGGAGCCAAAATCGAGCTCTGGGGAAACCTCACCGGAATGTTCCGAAAAAAAGCTACTAGTTGAACAGTGGCCGTCCTGCTCGCGAACTCCGCGCGGCTACGGAAATCGCGCTTCAGCCGCCTCCGACAAGGAGCTTCGTCTCGCGCCAGAACAGGTCGATGAGGAAATCGGTCACGGCTTTTACGCGCGGGATCTTGGTGAGATCCGGTCGGATCAGCAGCCAAATGTCCCGATCGGCCGGAAGCTCGCCGAAGGAAAGTTCGACCAACCTCGCGTCGCTCCCGGCCAGATAGCGAGGCAGAAGGGCGACGCCGAAGCCGGCGCGGGCGGCGGCGGCCTGCGAAACCTGACTGTTGCTGCGAAATGAAAACCGGGCGTCACCGAACCGGCGCGCCATCCAAGTAGCTTCCGCGATGAAGGCGCTGTCTTCGTCATAGCCGATCAGGGCCGGCGTTTCGCCGCCCGCGATTCGATCCCGATATTTGGGCGAGGCGTAAAAGGCGAAGCCAATGCGCGCCACGCGGCGGGCGACGAGGCCGCTGTCCACCG
This sequence comes from Methylocapsa polymorpha, assembly GCF_045689225.1. Lineage (GTDB taxonomy): Bacteria > Pseudomonadota > Alphaproteobacteria > Rhizobiales > Beijerinckiaceae > Methylocapsa > Methylocapsa polymorpha. Next base: position 581,499 of record NZ_CP136862.1, read on the forward strand.
GCCGTCCGAATCGCAAGGCGACGTCCGCCTCCCGGTTAGCCAAGCTCAGAACCTTCGACTCTATGATGAGCTCCAGATCGAGGGACGGATAGCGTTCATGCACGCCGCCGAGACGATCGATAAGAAAGCCATCCGCCAGCACGCGGGCGAGGGTCAGGCGCACGCGCCCCTTCAACTCGTCGCTTCGATCGCAGTGGCGCTCCACCGCCAGAGCGGCCTCATCCATGAGATTTGCCGCCTCAAGGACCGCCCTGCCGTCCGAGGTGAGGATGTAGCCGTCCGCGCGCCGCTCGAACAAGGCCTGGCTCAAGGTCCTTTCCAGGCTGGCGACGTGGCGAGCTACCGTCGCATGATTGACGCGCAAGGCGCGCGCAACTGCCGAAAGGCTCCCGTGGCGCGCCAACGCTATAAAGTAGCGGAGATCTTCCCAATTGAGCGCCGCTGAGCGAATCCGATCAGACATAGCGAAAGCATAGCAAATTTTTGCACAACTTCGAAGCGAGTATTTGCCTTCCGCTACAACCGCGCGGTGGAAATACTTAACGTGAGCGGCGGGCGCGAACGCTTTTGGTCTTTAAACGAAATCGAGACCACGTCTTGAGTTGATGCGTCGCCGAACGATCCCCGTTTTTCAGATTGCCCGGCGTTCTCCGCCGGGAAACGGGCGCTCGGGCCGTGTGAGCGAAAAATCTGCAGCGCGGATCGAGCTTCAATCGCGTCCCTCGCCGGCCTCCCAAAGCGCCTCCAAGCCGACGCGATAGGTCGGAAAGGCAAGCTCGACGCCTAGCTCCTCCTTCAGCTTCCTGTTGGAGGCGCGCTTGTTCTCGGCATAGAAACTGCGGGTCAGCGGCGTCATCTCGGCGGTGGCCACGTCCTGCTCGGGCGGCGGCTCGACGCCCATCAGCATGGCCGCGAATGTGACGACGTCTTGCGGCGGCGCTGGGGCGTCGTCGCTGACATTGAAGACGCCGTCTGGGCCTTCATAAAGCAAAGCGGCGGCGATGGCGCGGCTCACATCCTCGACATGGATGCGGTTGAAGACCTGATCCGTCTTGACGAGGCGGCGCGCCGATCCGGCCCTGAGATTGGCGAGCGCATTGCGTCCCGGGCCATAGATTCCGGCAAGGCGCAAAATGCGAACCCGCTTGTCTTTCGACTTGCCGATCGCGGCCCAGGATTTCTCGGCCTGAAGCCTCGCCTGCGAGCGCGTCGAGGACGGCGCCGGAGCCAGCGCCTCATCGACCCATTCGCCTTGCCTGTCGCCATAGACGCCGATCGTCGAGAGATAGATGATCGTCTGAGGACGCCGAAGCCCGGCGATGCGGTGGCCAAACCGCGCCAGCACGGGATCGACCGAAACGCCCGGCGGAATCGAGACAAGCAACGCGTCCGCGTCGGCGAGGCGCTGCGCGATGGCGGGGTCTTCGCCTTCCGGGCCAAAGACCAGAGCCTCGATGTTTTCGCCGGCGATCTCCTGCGCCTTGGCGGCGCTTCGCACAGTGCCTGCGATCTCGTCGAAGGAGGCGCCGAAGCGGGCGATGAAATCGCGCGCGCAATAGCCGAGACCGAAAGCGAAAAGCTTCATGAAAGCCGACCTTCTTTCGCAACAGGCGCCGCCGCGTCAATGGCCGCCGCCCATTCCGCTTCGACCGCGGGATCAGTCTCTTGCGCGCGCCGCCGCCCCGCAAGCTCCCGCAAATGATCTTGCGGCCCGAGCCGGGAGAGCGCCCAAACCGCCATCGCGCGCAAGAGAGGCGAGCCGGCCCCGAGTTTGTCGACAACCAAGTGAGCGAGCGCCGCGTCGCCGGAATTGCCGGCGGCGATCAAGACATTGCGCATGAAACGGTCGGAGCCGATTCGCTTGACGGCGCTTCCTGCAAAGAACCGCCGAAAAGCGGCGTCGTCAAGGCGAAGCAGGCCGCTCAGCGACGGCGCGCACAGATCTTCGCGCGGCAGCAGTTTCATCTCCCGCGCAGTTACGGCGTATTTGTTCCAGGGACAGACGGCGAGACAATCGTCGCAGCCATAGATTCGATTGCCGATGAGCGGCCGCAGTTCGCGCGGGATATGGCCCTTGTGCTCGATGGTCAGGTAGGAGATGCAGCGCCGCGCATCGAGGGCGTAGGGACGCGGAAAGGCCTTGGTCGGGCAAATGTCGAGACAGGCGCGGCAGCTGCCGCAATGATCTTGCTCCGAAAGGTCCGGCGTGAGCGGCAAAGTGGTGAAGATCGAGCCGAGAAAGAGCCAGGAGCCGAAGTCCCGGGAGACGAGATTGGTGTGCTTGCCCTGCCAGCCGAGGCCCGCCGCCTGCGCCAAGGGCTTCTCCATGACCGGGGCCGTATCGACGAAGACCTTGACGTCGGCCCCCTTGGCCGCCGCGACGAGCCAGGAGGCCAGCGTCTTGAGGCGGCCCTTGATCACCTCGTGATAGTCGCGATGCCGCGCATAGACGGAAATATTGCCGGCCGATTTTTGCGCCAGCGTCGCCAGAGGATCGCCTGGCGGACCATAATTCACGCCAAGCAAGAGGATGCTTTCGACCTCAGGCCAGAGCTCGCGCGGATCGGCGCGGCGCGCCTCGGTCGCCGCGAGCCATTCCATATCCCCTGCGGCGCCGGACTGAAGCCAAGCGCTGAGCCTTCCGGCCGCCTCCGGAATGGCGCCCGGATGCGCAACCTTGCAAATATCGAAGCCGAGCGCCTGCGCCTTCGCCTGAAGCTCAGCCTTGAAGGGGGGCGTCAGAAATCGAGATCCGCGTAGACCGCGGTCGGAGACAATCCCGGCAGACGATCGGCGAGCAGGGAGCGGAAGGCCGGACGCGACTTCACCCTGGCGTACCAGAGCTTTGCCGTTTCGTTCTCTTCCCATGGCACATCGCCCAGAAAATCGACGCAGGAGAGCTGCGCCGCGGCGGCGAGATCGGCATGCGAAAGCTGCTCGCCGGCGAGCCATTTCCGGCCGCCGGCCAGATAGCCGATATAGCGCATATGGGTGCGGATATTGGTCCGCGCCGCGCGCACAAGCTCCATTTCCGGCGCGCCGCCGCCCCGCTCGCGCGGCATGTAACGCTTATAGACCTTTTCGGTGACGAGCCAATTGGTGACTTCGTGAAAGAATTTCTGGTGGAACCAATCGCACAGCCGGCGCACCTCTACGCGCGAGGCCGGGTCCTCCGGGAGAAGCCTGTGCCGGCCCAAAGCGAGGCCGCGCGTCTCATCGAAATATTCAGCGATCGGCCCGGCGCCCGGCACGACTATGCCGCCCTGCTCGACCAGAACCGGCGTCTGTCCGGCCGGATCGAGGATCAAGAATTCGCGTCGGCGCTCATAGGTCTTTTCCTCGATCAATTCGGGAGTGATGCCATATTCCCCCAGAAGCAGCCTGACGAAACGCGAATGCGGGCACAGCGGATGATGATACAGGGTGATCATTCAGCTTCGCGTTCGTGAGGAAAGGGGATCGGGGCGCGGCGTCGCCCGAGGAAAACCTGGCGCAAGGAATCCCAACTTGGGGTAAAGGTTTCGTTAATGCGGCTGAGGTTTAGGCTCGGGAACGACCGAAGCGTGCGCGCCGCATCGAGAAGATCCGGCTGACTGTTCGGAACCCTGCGCCGTTCACGTCCTAGGCTGTTGGGCGCTTTCACTTCAGCGTAGATTCGCCGCCTTCGCTGACCGGCACGCTGGATTGCCGCGCCACCGCGATGCGGCGGAGCCACGCGGCGATGATCCGCCAATATGGAGTCTCAACCCGCAGATGGCGCCGCAGCGGCGTTTTAATGATCGTCAGGCAAAGCGCGATGCTGTACAGGCACCAGACCGCAGGGAATTCATTCGGGTTGGAGGTGGTCAGAAACGCGAGGAGAGGCCCAGCCAAATAGGTGAACAATACGACCCGCCAACTGCCATAGAGCAGCGGCATGAGGAAAGCCGTCACCGAATAGCCAACAAATCCGTTGCCGAATATGGAGTAAGCCTTCACGGCGTTGCCAATGCCGTTAAGCGGAACAAACCACGCCAGATGCCAGCTCCCTCTGGCTGTGCAGAGAATTTGCCCGCATATAGGCCGGCCGAGGGCGCATGTGCCTGCCCATTGAAACGGATAGAGTTGGATCAACATGCTCAATGCGGCGATGAAGCAAAAGAAGTAAGCCCAAGGCGCGACTCGCCGGGCCACATCCTTCGGCATGAAATAGAGAGCGCCGGCATTAATGAAAAAGGGCTGGAAGGTGATGTGCAGATAGCCCAGCAGAGTTAGGAATTGATTGAGCGGGTTGTCGCATTGATTGACGACAGTGTAGCTGACCGCTTGCAGCACCTCCATGCTGGAAAAGTAAAGCAGGCAAGCCCAAAGCGCGGCGGGTTCGGGGTGGCGTTTAAGCGCGGCGTGAGCCGCGGTGGCGACCCCAATCGCCGCCAAGACCGTCGATGCTTGTCCATTCCAGCACATCGGTGAGACCCAAGCCTATCGATTATCCTGGGTTATATTAGCTTGGTCTTAGCTCTGACGCCAGAAGTGAATGCGCCTCCGGTGAATCCGGTTTAGGTCATCGACTGATTTGTACAAGTCGACATTTGAAATTGCGGACGCTCGCAGAAAGTCACAGGTGCCATTCATCTCATGGCGGCGAGTTTGGCGAGCGGATCAATCCTGTCAAGGACGCGAGCTTTGCTCGCGCCGGCGAAGCCGGTGCTGCGCATCCTTGACAGGGTTGAGTCCGCCTCGCCTATTATGCCAGCCGTGAGATGAATGACGGACTCCGACGATGGCCGATAGACTCAATAGGCAGGCTTTTAAGCCCTGAGCGAAATAGTGTCCGCTTTCCGTTCCTTAGACGCGGGTTTCGAGTCGATCGATACGGCGACGGACAGGGCTCTGAATTTTGCACCAGGTTTCTGCACAGGTTAGCCAACTGAATATGCAGCTAGTCGACCGCGGTGCACAATTCTTGGATTTCGATCCCACATCAGGTTCAGCGTTAGGATGAATGAGGGCGTTGATGCATTCGACCGCCCGACGAAAAATGCTGCTGGCATGATCAAAAGGGGATGGGGGATGAAGACGTTCTTATTGCCTTCGATGAGGGACAGCGAATGCATGAATACTCCGTAGAAGAACAGCTAATCGAAACCCTGCACATTCTGGCAAAGCAAAACGACACGCCCTACGTTATTGTTGCCGGATCAGCTTTGGAAGATTTGCTGGAATTGGTATTGCGCGAAAGCATGGGAGATTTGTCGAACCCATCTTATTCAAACATTTTCGATGGGCTCCTCTCAACGTTTGGTGCCAAAATCGGTATCGCATATGCATTCAAGATCATTGGCGATGATCTAATCAACGACTTTATCGCCATAAACAAGGTTAGGAATGAATTTGCCCACGCCAGGGGGCCGATCCAATTTGGCAGTTCAAACCCGAAACTCGAAAAAGCTTTCAAGAAATTTTCCGGCTGGACCAACTCATCAGATCAGCGTGCATTGTTTGATGAACGCCTTAAAGCTTGCATGCAGGCCCTCAATTCACAGGTAGAGTCGGCGATTTTCATACAAGCTTGGGCTGACGTACCGTAATACTCAAGGCCTGACACAAGCAACTTAATGGCTGCGGTCAAAGTCGCATAGGCCCCAATATAGAACCTGTGGCGGCATTCGAACTGAGGCCCCTCTCACGCAGCCGCGGGCTCCCTCGGCACGACATCGACCTGCACATCGACGTCCTGCTCGCGCGAGCCGAGGATGATCCCCGCGACGGGGGAAATATCGGCGTAATCGCGGCCTTTCGCGAGAATGATGTGGTCATTACCAATCATCATGTTGTTGGTTGGATCGAGGCCGACCCAGCCGCACGCCTCGCCGCACCAGACTTCGACCCAGGCGTGCATCGCGTCAGCGCCTTCGAGGCGCTTCTTACCCGCCGCCGGTATGGTGCGGATATAGCCGCTGACATAGGCGGCAGGCAGGCCGAGGCCGCGCAGGCCCGCGATCATGATATGGGCGAAATCCTGGCAGACGCCGCGCCGCTTCTCGAAAGCTTCCGAGATCGGCGTCGAGACGACGGTCGCCTTCGTATCATATTTGAAATCGGCCTTGATGCGCCGCATCAAGTCAATGGCGCCTTCGAGGATTGGACGCCCGGGCGAAAAGCTCGCGTGCGCGTAATCGGCGGCGGGCTGGAAGCGCGGCACGAAACGGCTCGGATGCAAGAAATGCGCAGGCGAGTCCTTGTCGAGCGAAATGCTGTCGAAGGCCTCTTCCCGGACCTCTTCGAAAGCCTCGGTCGCGGCGGGGTTCGGCGGCTCGGGCCGGTCAATCTCTATGCCTGTGCGCACCTCGACCGTCAGCTCGCGATGCGCGGTCGCGATCGTGAGCGAGGTGACGCGATTGCCGAAAAAGCAGACGCGCTCGGCGATCTGCGCCGGCGCCGGATCGATGCTGAGCTCGCTCGAAAGCACCTTTTGTCCCGGCGAATCATTCGGCAAAAGCCGCAAGGCGCAATGGGAATAGGTGACCGTCGAGCCATATTCGTAGGTGGTCACATGGCGGATGTCATAGATCACGCAAGGCCGCTCGATTTATCAGCGCGCGCAACATGCGCGCCTTGCAGGAAATAGCGCGCGGCGATCGCGTCGGCCAGGCCGAGAAGGCTTTGCTCGAATTCGAGGATTTCTTCATTGTTGAGCTTGGCGGCGACCGCGGTCGCGATTTCGGCGGCGAGCTTCACGATCAAGCGCCGCGGCGTCTCGAGCATGCCATCGTCGCTCAGCAAAGGCAGGTTTTCGAGATGCTCGTCGAGCCGCTCGACCTGAAAGGCGACCGAGCGCGGATTGAACGGATCGAGCACGACCATGTCGCGAACCGTGCTCAGCGCCACGCCCATCAAATAGCGCGAACGATAGGTGATCTGCGAATCGACAAGATCGAGCAGGACGTCGAGATCGTCGGCGGGCGCCTCGCGACTCGCGAAATGGCGGGCGAAACGGCAGGCGTTGATGCCGCGCTCGACCCGCCGCCCGGCGTCGAACAACCGCCAGCCGGCGCCCCGAAACATATTCTCCTGGGCGAGGCCGGATATGCCCGCGATCGTCCGCAAGGCGGCATCGGCGTGATCGAAAGCCTCGGCTTCGGTCAGCATCGCTTTGCCATTTATTTCCAAGGCCTGATTGACGTCGCCGATGAGCCGCCAAGCGTCGGGAGAGAGCCGCTCCCGAATGAACGAGGCGGCCCGGCGGGCGTCGCGCACAAGCGACAGAGCCGAGCCGTAATCCTTGTCGCCATGCAGGGCGAGCGCGGTCAGCGCCATGGGATCTGACGCGGAGGCGCCAGGCGCCGCATGCCAGGACACCAGCAGGCTCGCAAGCTTGGCGACCGTCCAACCGGCATTGACGGTCTGCGCATCGGCGTCGATCATGCGGCCGGCGAGACAGCGGATGACCCGCAAGGTCGCCTCGGCGCGTTCGAGATAGCGTCCGAGCCAGAACAGATTGTCGGCGGCGCGGCTCGGAAGGGTGCCCATGATGCGGCGGATGCGAACCGTCTCGTCCGTCGGCAGCAAAGTGACCATTTCGACCGGCTTGTCGGCGAGCACCCAGACGTCGGCCGACTGCACGCCTTCGCCCATCGACACGGCGCGAGCGTCGGCGCGGTCGGAAATGCGGCAGAACCCACCCGGCATGACTTTCCAGCCATCGGGCGTCCGCGCCGCATAGACGCGCAGGACAAAAGGCCTCGGCGTCAGCCGGCCATCCTTCCACACCGGCGTCGTCGAGAGATTGACGACTTCCTGGCCGACGAAATCGATGCCCCGCTCGTTGATCGCGGCGACGAGGCGGTTTTTTTCCTCCGGCGTGAGCGCCGCGCCAATGACCGGCTGGTTGCGCGGAAAGCGCAGAACGGGATTGCCGAAGGACCCGGCGATCGCAAGCTCGTCAATATCGTCGATGACAGATTCGCGTTCATGCCGCTGGCCACACCACCATGTCGCAATATTGGGCAGACGCAATTCCTCGCCGAGCAATTTGCGGCAGAGCTTCGGCATGAAACTCATCATGACCGGCGTTTCGAGAACGCCGGAGCCAAGCGCATTGGCCAATACGACGCCGCCCGCGCGCAGAGCGTCGACGAGACCGGGCACCCCAAGATGCGAGCGGGCGTTGAGCTCAAGCGGGTCGGCGAAATCGCTGTCGATGCGCCGCCAGATCACATCCGCCCGCTTGAGGCCGGCGATCGTGCGGACATGGACCTTGCCGTCGCGCATCGTGAGATCGCCGCCCTCAACCAACAGAAAGCCGAGATAGCGCGCAAGATAGGCCTGCTCGAAATAGGTTTCGTTGAACGGACCCGGCGTCAGCAGGCAGATGCGCGGATCGGAGCGCTGCGCCATCGAGGTCAGGCCGCGCCGGAAGGCCTGGAAGAAGGGCGCCAGCCGCTTGACGTTCATGTCCCGATAAAGCGCCGGGAACGCGCGGGAAAGGACAAGACGGTTGACCAGCGCATAGCCCGCGCCCGACGGCGCCTGGGCGCGGTCGCCGATCACCCACCAGCGCCCGTCGGGGCCGCGCCCTATGTCGGCTGCGTAAATATGCAAAAACTTGCCGCCCGGCGGCTTCACGCCATGCAAAGGATGGAGAAAATCCGGTGAGCCGGTGACGGCGGCGGCGGGCAGATCGCCGTCGGCGAAGAGATTGCCCTCGCCGTAGATGTCGGCGAGGATCAGCTCCATGAGCCGCACGCGCTGCTCGACTCCTTGCGCGATCTCGCGCCACTCATCCGCCTCGATGAGGAGCGGCACATGGGAAAGCGGCCAGGTCCGTTCGCTGGCGTCGCCATAGATGCGATAGGAGACGCCTGAATCGCGAATGTGCCGGTCCGCCGCCGCGAAGCGCCGCCCGATGTCGTCCGCGCCGAGATCCGTCAGCGAGTCGAGATAGCGCAGCCAATGCGCGCGCGGGCGGCCGTCCGCGCCGATGAACTCATCGGGAATGCCGGCGAGCGGCGTATAATCGGCGACCAGGGCGTCGAGCCGCTGCGCTGCGGTTAATTCCTTCGCAATCGTATCGACGGAGACGCTCATCTATTGCTTCGGCCGGAAGGATTTGAGGATCGCCGCATCGGTCTCGATATAGGCGGCGCCGATAAGGTCAAGACAATAAGGGGTCGCCGGAAAGACCGCGTTGAGGCAGGTCTCGATCGCGGCGGGTTTTCCGGGCAGGTTGATGATGAGGCAAGGACCGCGATGCGCGGCGATCTGGCGCGAGAGGATCGCGGTCGGCACCTGCTTCAGGCTTTCCTGCCGCATGAGCTCGCCGAAGCCCGGCAGGATGCGCGGCGCGGCCGCCTCGGTCGCTTCGGGCGTCAGATCGCGCGGGGCCGGCCCGGTGCCGCCCGTGGTCAGGATCAAGTCGCAATGCTCATTGTCGGCGAGATCGATCAATGTGTCGCGCACGGAGTCGAAGCCGTCCGGGATGATCCGCCGGACGATATGGAAAGGGCTTGTCAGGACGCGCGCCAGATAGGCGACGATGGCGGGCCCGCTCTGATCTTCATAAAGGCCGACGCTGGCGCGGTCCGACACCGTGACCACGCCAATGGCGGCCGCGCGCCTCGTCTCCTCCGCCATTGCCCAACCTTTACGCAAATCGGTTCAGTTTAGGGAGCCAAGCAAGAAGCTCGCCTAGCTCCGTCAAAACTCAAGCGGGGCGCGGGGACGGGTCAGCTCCCACCGGCGCCCTTTCTGTTAGACCTATGAGCCTAGCGGATCAGAAGCTGTTTTGAAACCGGGTCTCTGCGACGGGTTCGCTTCGGGCGATCTTCCCTCGGCGAGAATAGATCATGTATAATTTACGTTTAGACGTAGATATTCAGAATAATTTACGACGAATTTATAATAAACTCTATGTATATCTTAGGCAGATTCATGAACGCCAATAAGATTTCACAACAAAATTTCCTGAAGGCCGCCTCGCGCAGCTTTCACGGCTGGCCAAACTTGACAGCCCGAGGACTCGTCCTCGGCGCCGGGACCTTGGTGGCGAAATTCCTCCGAGCAATGCGGCGCGCCCGAGCGTTTGCAAGCTGCGGCGCAAGCTTTAGAAGCTTTCCTCCGCTATCGTGGTTTGGCAATCGCGAATCAGTTCCAAGGTGGAGTCGCCTCATGCGTTCAATGACGCGCTTTTCGGTTTTGACCCTTTGCCTCTTGTGGCTCGCGCCGCTCCATGCTGCGACCTGTCGCGATCCGGCGGGTTTCGACACATGGCTCGCGGGCTTCAAGCGGGAGGCGGCCGCCCAGGGCATTTCGCCTGAGGCGATCAGCGCGCTCGACGGCGTCACCTATGATCCCTCCATCATATCAAGGGATCACGGCCAGCATGTTTTCCATCAGAGCTTTGAGCAATTCGCCGGCCGCATGGTCAATTCCTACCGCCTGCACAAGGGCGCGAGCCTCATGAAGCAATATGCCGGGACCTTCGAGCGGATCGAGCAAACCTATGGCGTTCCGGCGCCCATCATCGTCGCGCTCTGGGGGCTTGAGACGGATTTCGGCGCGGTCAATGGCAATACGCCGACCCTGCGCGCGCTCGCGACGCTCGCCTATGATTGCCGCCGCACCGAAAAATTCCAGGCCGAGCTTCTCGACGCCCTGCGCCTCATTGAGCGCGGCGATCTTTCGCCCAGCGCCATGCGCGGCGCCTGGGCCGGCGAACTCGGCCAGACCCAGTTCATGCCTTCGTCCTATCTGAAATACGCGGTCGATTTCGGCGGGGGGCGCAATCTCATCCACAGCGTCCCGGACGTCCTGGCCTCCACCGCCAATTACCTCAAGGGCTACGGATGGCAGCGCGGCGCCGGGTGGAACCCTGGGCAGCCCAATTTCGCCGTCATCAAGCAATGGAACGCGGCCGACGTTTATTCGAGAACGATCGCCTATTTCGCTTCTAAGCTCGCCGGCGAGCAGTAACGCGCGAAAGTGCAGAAAGCATATGGCGCGGCTCGCAGCCGGCGCGTCAACGCGGAAGCAAGAGGCCTTCGGCATCCGCCGGCGCCTTGGCTCCAGAGCGTTGTTCGCACGGCTTATAGGTATGGGCGAGATTATAGGCGGAATTGATCAAGGCGATATGCGAAAAGGCCTGCGGAAAATTGCCGACGAAGCGCTTTTCAAGAGGGTCATATTCCTCCGCCAAAAGGCCTAGGTCATTGCGCAGGGCGAGAAGCCGCTCGAACAGCCGGCGCGCATCGTCCGTGCGCCCCAATAGCACGAGATTATCGACAAGCCAGAAGCTGCAAGCGAGAAAAGCGCCCTCCCCGCCCGGCAGCCCGTCCACGCCGGCATGGGGATCATAGCGGCGCAAGAGGCCATCCACCATCAATTCACGCTCGACCGCCTCGACCGTGCTGCGCACGCGCGGATCCTCGGGCGGCAGAAAGCCGACGAGCGCGATCAGGAGAACGCTGGCGTCAAGCTCCTTCACGCCGTAGCTCTGCGTGAAAGCCCCTTGCTCCGGGTCGAAGCCATTTCGGCAGACATCGTCATGGATTCGCTGGCGCAAGGCGCGCCAATGATCGAGCGGCCCCTCGAGGCCGAATTCCTCGACGCTCTTGACGGCGCGATCGAAGGCCACCCAGACCATGACTTTCGAATAGGTGAAGTGCCGCCGCCCGCCGCGCACCTCCCAAATGCCTTCGTCGGGCTCCTCCCATACAATTTCGAGATGTTTCAGAAGCTCGATTTGCAACGCCCAATCATCGCCGTCGGGGGCGAGCCCCGCCCTGCGGCTATGATAGAATACGTCGAGAACCTCGCCATAAATGTCGAGCTGCAATTGGTCGGCCGCGGCGTTGCCGACGCGCACCGGCTGCGATGCGGCGTAGCCAGAAAGCCAGGGAAGCGTCCGCTCCGCGGCGCGGCGTTCGCCTGCGATTCCGTAGAGGATCTGGACAAGCGAGGGCTCGCCGCCAAGCGCCCGAATGAGCCATTTGCGCCATTTATCGGCTTCATTGACATAGCCTGCGTTCATCAAGGCGAGCAAGGTGAAGGTCGCGTCGCGCAGCCAGCAGAAGCGGTAATCCCAATTGCGCCCCCCGCCCAAACGCTCCGGCAGCGAGGTGGTCGGCGCGGCGACGATGCCGCCGCTCGGCTGAAAGATCAGCGCGCGCAGCGTCAGCAAGGACCGGATCGCCGCTTCTGACCATGGCCCCGCATGTTCGAACGTCTTCGACCAGGCGAGCCAGGTCCGCTCGGTCTGTTCGAGCGCCTTGTACGGGTCGATGGCGCGGGGAGCATCCTGGTAGGACAGGCCATAGCTCAGCGTAAACTCCACGCTCTCGCCTTCCGCGACGGTGAACTCGCCCACATGCGTCAAGCCGTCCGGATGCAGCGGCGTCGAGGCGCGCAGCACGAGAAGATCCGGTCCGGCGACAGCGATCAGACTGCCTTCCTCGTCGCGATGCACCCAGGGCGCGACCGAACCATAATCGAAGCGGATGACAAGCTCCGTGCGCAGGCGGACAGAGCCGCGAACGCCGCGCACCAGACGAATGAGATGCGTTCCGCGGATTTTCATCGGCATGAAATCGGTGACGATGGCGAAGCCTTCGGCCGTCTCGATTAGGGTATCGAGGATCATTGTGTGGCCGCGATAGCGTCGCGCCACTTTGGCGGCGGGGTCTATAGGCCAGATCCGCCAGCGCCCGTTCTCCGGTTCGCCGAGGAGATTGGCGAAACAGGCTGCGGAATCGAAACGCGGCCAGCAGAGCCAATCGATCGATCCGTCGCGCCCGACAAGGGCAGCCGTCTCGCAGTCGCCGATGATTGCGTAATCCTCGATATTCAACGCCATGCGCCGGTCCTTGGAAGCGAAGCTATCATCAATGAAATTGATGATACTGCCGCCAATAGGGCGTCGGCAAAAGATGTTGATGCCGGTGGCGGCGCGAGGGCCTTGGATTGCCGAGCGCATTGGGTCCAAGCGACTGTGGGACCGGATCGGGAATCAAGCGCTGATGCCCCCCGCCTTCGGGCGCTCCGCCGCCGATCTGCGCGCCGGGGCCGAGCTGCTCAGGATAGGGCGTGGGAATGAGCTGCTGCGCGGCGTGGGCCCGCGACGTGCTCAGCGATAGAGCAATCAACAACGTTACCAATCGGGGGCTAACAAAAGTCACGTAAATTCGCCAACACGAAAGAAGACAGATCCAAACTGAATCTAGTACAGCCTGCGCCCGAAACAAGTGACGCCTTCCGCTTACTAAAACCCTACGTGGACTCTCACGCCTGTGTTTCGTCTATTAGAGGAATACGTGTCTCGCAGTGAGGTGCCTTCTAACGCACTAACTGGATCCAATAAAATGCAACCTCAAGTTACAACTTCATAATTGGTGAATTTAGGAGCAAGGTGTATATTTTTAACGTTGTCCTTTTAATGATATGGCTCGAATCATGCAGACGAACTTATCCGTTGTTCGCGAGGACTAAGGCAGCATAGACGCAGAAGAAAAGCATCCGCTAAGCCTAAAAGATCGGACGACCGAAGAGCTTATAATTGCATTTGTTGGAGCCGTTGGGTCCGGTGTATCAACAACTGCCGATACATTGGCAACAATATTAAATTGTGATTTTCATTATGAAACGCATAAAATAAGAGTTAGCAAGCTTATAAATGACAATTGTTCGAAAATTGGCGAGCAAGCAGTAAATGACAGTGATAGTGAGCGCATCGAAAAATTACAAAAATATGGAAATGAGCTCCGTGCGAAATTTGGAAACAATATATTATCCGAGTACGCGATTGAAATCATTCATGGGGCGAGAGAAAATGACGAATTAGCCGAAAACGTCAGGAAGTGCTGGATAATTGATTCTCTTAAACATCCTGAAGAAGCCGCAGTCCTCAATGAAGTCTACGGAGACTGCTTTTGGCTAATAGCAGTATTTGCACCAGAGGATGTGCGCCTAAAACGCCTCAAAGACTTGCATTCAAATTTATCATACATCGAACAGATAAAAAAGACTGACTTTGATGAGGGATCAGATGTTGGACAATCTGTAAAGGATGTTTTGCCTTACGCAGACATGTTTATTCGAAATGACAAATTTAACAAGGTGAGTTTGGAGGCCTCTGTACGTCGATTCCTCGATCTAATTTTTGGAATTGGAATTAATACTCCAACTCGTCATGAATCTGCGATGCTCGCTGCCGAAGCCCAATCTGCGCGTTCGGCGTGTCTGTCTCGGCGCGTAGGAGCCATCATCATCTCTGCAGAGGGCGAGCAAATTGGTCAGGGATGCAATGATGTACCAAAGTACCACGGCGGAATCTACGAGTCAGAACCGCATGTAGACGATAATAGATGTTATAATTGGGTAGGACAAATCTGTCACAATGATAAACATAAAGAAATTATTTATGATCAAATCGAGAAAATAGTTAATGCTGAAAAATTAGATGAATTTAGAAAACTTATTTCAAGAACAGATATTAAGAACTTAATTGAATTTTCGCGTGCTGTACATGCTGAAATGGAAGCTATCCTTTCTGTTGCCCGAGCAGGAAAATCAGGTCTTATCGGCTCCTCGCTTTATTCAACCACATTCCCTTGCCACAGTTGCGCTCGACATATTGTTGCAAGCGGCGTCAGTCACGTGTTCTATATAGAAGCCTACCCAAAAAGTCTCGCCCTCGATCTGCATCATGATACTATATCGACTCTAGAGGCTGACGAAGGCAAGAAAGTTCTGTTCCTTCAATACGAGGGAGCTTCTCCAAAAGGCTATAATAGGGTATTTAGCATAAAATCTGAGCGGAAGAAGGCAGGAAAGTTGATTCACTTGGAACGTGCAACGGCGCGTCCAATGCGTGCCCCGCCCATAGATGGGCTGGCCACTAGAGAAAAATTAGCCATGGCTAGGTTTAAACGCTTGGAAGAGGGAGGACCAAGTGACTGATCGAAAACAACTGACTCTATTTCTCCCTATCAACTCAAAGGTCCGGGAGGACACGGGGAAAGTCCTAGCTGATTCACAGAATGACGCTACCACGCATAGGAAATATAACTACGCAGATTTACTGCGGTCCTTAGAAAGGCAGGGTTTGGTACGAAAAGTGGTGAAATCCACCCCCAATCGCTACTGAATCAGTAACTATCGCTTCCCCTTCCACGCCCGCGTGCCGCCCTTGCCGGCGCTTGAGCGCGGCTGGCTGCGCGGCTTGGCCTCGCCGCCGCCGAAATTATGCGGCCCCATTTCAGCGTCGGTCGGCTTATGCGGCCGGTTCGCGGGAAGATTGGCGGCGTTTCCATATTTGCGCTCGCCTCGATAGGCGCCCGCCTCCGCCTCGACGTCGCGCTGGCTCGCCAGTGGATCGTCGGCGATCGCAAGCTCGACCGCCTGCAAGCGCTTCAACTCGTCGCGATAACGCGCCGCCTCCTCGAAATCGAGATTGGCGGCGGCCGCGCGCATGCGCTTTTCGAGATCGGCGATCGTCGTCTTGAAATTATGGCCGGCCAGAAGCTCCGGCGCGCCGAGCCCGGCGTCGACCGTCACATGATCCTGCTCATAGACAGAGCCTAGAATATCGGCGATGCCGCGCTTGATCGTAGCCGGCGTGATCCCATGCTCGGCATTATATGCGGACTGCTTTTCGCGTCTGCGGTTCGTCTCCGCCATGGCGCGCTGCATCGAGCCGGTTTCGCGATCGGCGTAGAGGATCACTTTGCCCTCGACATTGCGCGCCGCGCGGCCGATCGTCTGGACCAACGACGTCTCCCCGCGCAAAAAACCTTCCTTGTCGGCGTCGAGAATGGCGACAAAGGCGCATTCGGGAATATCGAGGCCCTCGCGCAACAGGTTGATGCCGACCAGCGCATCGAAGGCGCCGAGCCGCAGATCGCGGATGATTTCAATGCGCTCGATCGTGTCTATGTCCGAGTGCATATAGCGCACGCGCAAGCCATGCTCGTGCAAATATTCGGTCAAGTCCTCGGCCATGCGTTTGGTGAGCACGGTGATGAGGCTGCGATAGCCGCGCAGCGAGACCTCGCGCAGCTCGCCGAGAAGATCATCGACCTGGCTCCGCGCGGGGCGAATCTCGACAGGCGGATCGATGAGGCCGGTCGGGCGGATGACCTGCTCGACGAAGACACCGCCGGTCCGCTCCATCTCCCAATGGCCAGGGGTCGCCGAAACATGGATCGTCTGTGGCCGCATCGCCTCCCATTCCTCGAAGCGCAAAGGCCGGTTGTCGAGGCATGACGGCAGGCGGAAACCATATTCGGCGAGCGTCGCCTTGCGACGAAAGTCGCCGCGATACATGCCGCCGATCTGCGGCACGGTTTGATGCGATTCGTCGGTGAAGACGAGGGCGTTGTCCGGCAGATATTCGAACAGGGTCGGCGGCGGCTCGCCCGGCCGGCGTCCAGTCAGATAGCGCGAATAATTCTCGATGCCGGCGCAGGAGCCGGTCGCCTCCAGCATTTCGAGATCGAACAATGTGCGTTGCTCGAGCCTCTGCGCTTCGAGCAGACGGCCCGCCGCATTGAGCTCGTTGAGGCGCTGGCGCAACTCGCCCTTGATGCCCTTGATCGATTGCAGCAGGGTCGGGCGCGGCGTGACATAATGCGAATTGGCGTAGACCTTCACGAATTCGAGGTCCTGCGTCTTCCTGCCGGTCAGAGGATCGAATTCGGCGATGGTCTCGATCGAATCGCCGAAGAAGCCGATGCGCCAGGCGCGGTCCTCATAATGCGCCGGGAAAAGCTCGACCGTATCGCCGCGCACGCGAAACACGCCGCGCGAGAAATCCCCGGCCGAGCGCTTGTATTGCAAGGCAACAAGATCGCTGACGAGCTGGCGCTGGTCTATCCTCTCGCCCTGCTTCACGGTGAAGGTCATCGCCGTATAGGTCTCGACCGAGCCTATGCCGTAAATGCAAGAGACCGAGGCGACGATAATGACGTCGTCGCGTTCAAGCAGGGAGCGGGTGGCGGCATGGCGCATCCGGTCTATCTGCTCATTGATCGAGCTTTCCTTCTCAATATAGGTGTCGGAGCGCGGCACATAGGCTTCCGGCTGATAGTAATCGTAGTAGGAGACGAAATATTCGACCGCATTATCCGGGAAGAAGCTCTTGAACTCGCCATAGAGCTGCGCCGCCAGCGTCTTGTTCGGGGCGAGCACCAAAGCCGGACGATTGGTCCTTGCGATTACCTGCGCCATGGTGAAAGTCTTGCCGGAGCCGGTGACGCCGAGAAGCACCTGGTCGCGCTCCCCCGCATCGACGCCGGCGACAAGCTCCTCGATGGCGCCCGGCTGGTCGCCCATGGGCTCATATTCCGAGACGAGCCTGAAGCTGTGTCCGCCCTCCGACTTGTCCGGGCGCGGCGGCCGATGCGGCGTCCAGGGCTTTTTCTCGCGCAGATTCGGATCGCCGCGTTCGAGCAGATCCTTGAGAGATTCGACCGTCGCCGCGACGCCGCTCACGCCGTCCGGCTGATGCAACGGGGCGGAAGGCGCATCTTTTCCGCGCGCGTTCTTGTCATTGAGGCCGAGCGCCTCGACGAGCTTGGCGTCAATGCGCGAGGCAGGCCCCGCCTCATAGCCTGCGGCGGGCGTTTCGGCAAAGCCTTGGGCCTGCTGGCGGCTGTTCAAGGCCGGATTCAGCAAGGCGGCGAGATGCTCGCCAAGAGGCTTGACCTCAGGCTTCGAGGCCTTGGAGCGCGGCGCCTTTTGCCGCGCTGGGGCTTTCGGGGTTTTTTCGGACGGGCCGGGAGCTTTGACCATGCCGCCAATATGGGCCGAATCGGGGGCGGATCAAAGAGGTCTGCCGAAGCCCGAAAGCCAAAGCCTTGCTCATGGTTTTTCTAAGGGCTTCCAACTGGTTCGTCACGCACAAGACTTTGGAATGCGGCGGCAGCAGAAATGACGAAGTGAGCTAGCAATACACAGTTAATACTTTCGCGCGCCGCGTTAATTTTTCCACCGATCCCATGTGCCAAGGCGTGGCGATGTGGAAAAGGCAGCGTGTCGGCGTGATCATCCGTTCGGACGTCGCAAAACGCCTGCTTATAGAGCACGGCCCAAACTTCTGTCCATCCTCTGCGCCACTGGGCGGGTACATCATCAATTGTCATGTCGCCCAGTCCGTCCTTGAGCCAATCGAATGTCTTTTTCCTCCCTTCACCCGGCTGGGCGAGCCGCGCAGCGCGCTCGATGACAAAGAAAGCGCTCGGCGCAGTCAATTGGTAGAGGCCTGCTTCATGCGCCGCGATCATTTCATCAAAGGTATGGAAGATTCTTTGGTCACCGAGGCAATCCTCGATAGAAAGGCGCAGCGATTCCCTCACTTTCGTCCACACATCAACTGCTAGGCCTTGCGAAAATTCGTCGCTTGTCAGGTCTACGGGTTCCTCCACATTCCCAAGGTGCTTGAACAGGACGGCATGAGGTACGAAACCAAGATCTAATATCCTTTTTTGGACCCTTATTTCTTCGAGGTGCGGAGCAATACTGTTTAGAAAGGTCTGATTTCGGGTAGCAATAATTTGCGCAACGCCAAAGAAATCCGATTGGAATAATTTATCAATATTTCCAAGTAGTACACGCGCAGGGCCGAGTGCAGCGGCGATGGATGCACTAAGATCGCTATATTCCACCGAAAAGGTTTTGCAAGCAGCACGAGCTGCTTGTGTAACGTTGAAAACGCCAGACAGAGATTCATTCAGCGGCGGATCGAGCTGCTCGCCAAGAGGCTTGACCTCGGACTTCGAGGCCTTGGAGCACGGCGTCTTTTGCCGCGCTGGGGCTTTCGGGGGTTTTTCGGATGGGCCGGGAGCTTTGACCATGCCGCTAATATGGGCCGAATCAGGGGCGGATCAAAGTCCCGGCGCAAGAGCTCGGTTTGAATTCCGGCCGTCTAGGAACGCCCCCTCAGGCGGCCGGCGGGGCCTCGGCAGGGGTGACGCCAGCGAGGGCGTCGCGCAAGGCCTGCTCTTTGGTGTGGTCGAAAGAGGTGCGCAACACGGTGCCGCCGACGCCCTTCAAATCCGCCAGCACTTTGTCGGCGGTCAACTTGCGGATCAAAAGGAATAAGGCCGCATTGCCGGCGTCCAAGGTTTGCGCGACTTCCTTGATGAATTGATCGTTGATTCCGACATCCGCGAGCGCGCCGCCGACAGCGCCGGAGGCCGCGCCAATCGCCGCGCCGAGCAGCGGCTGCAGAAAGATCAGGCCGATCAGCGTGCCCCAAAGAGTGCCGGAGACCGCCCCGACCGCGGTGGTGTTCACGAGTTGATTGAGCTTGATGTGGCCATTGGGCTGCTTGACCGCGATGACCGCGTCGCCGAGCTCAATCAGATAGTCCTTCTGCAGCTCCAAAACCTTCTGCCGAACCTCTTCCGCTTTCTCTTCGGACGGAAACGCAATGACAACGAGATCGCTCATGCTCAGGCCCTTTCTAAATCCTATCCACAACGATCAATGATTATCATTTTGCCGGCGTCGCGTCCATGCACGGGAGATGACAGCGCCGTTCTTTGTTTGGCCAAAGGTAAGAAATCAAATGCGAAAATGGCTTGTCTTGGAGCCAAATATTCCCGCCGCCACAGCAAACAAGTTGTGGCGGCCGCGTTCACGGCGCGGTTGCATCGGCCTCGGCGGCTGACGCCTTTTTCTGTTTTCCTCATCGCTGCAGCACCACGAAAAAGGATGGCACGAAAAGCACTGCGAGACAGGTCGACGCGAGCATCCCGCTGAACACGCTGATGCCGAGCGAGCGGCGCGCATTGGCGCCGGCTCCGGTCGCTATGACCAATGGCACGACGCCGAGGATGAAGGCAAATGACGTCATCAAAATGGGACGGAACCGCATGCGCGCGGCCTCAACCGCCGCCTCGAGGATCGGCTGCCGTCGATAAGCCGGCGTTCGCGCGCGACCTCGACGATCAGAATGCCGTTCTTCGCGGACAGGGCGATGAGCAGCATGAGGCCGATCTGAGTATATAGATTGTTGGCGACCCCGACGCTGGTCAAGGCGATGACAGGTCCGAGCAAGGCCAGCGGCGCCGCCGAGAGCACCGCGAGCGGCAGGATCCAGCTTTCATATTGTCCGGCGAGACATAGGTAGACAAGCATGATGGAGATGGCGAAGACGACGTAGAGCTGGTTGCCGA
This sequence comes from Methylocapsa polymorpha, assembly GCF_045689225.1. Classification (GTDB taxonomy): domain Bacteria; phylum Pseudomonadota; class Alphaproteobacteria; order Rhizobiales; family Beijerinckiaceae; genus Methylocapsa; species Methylocapsa polymorpha. Next base: position 601,652 of record NZ_CP136862.1, read on the forward strand.
GAATTTTTTGCTGATAGGACATCGCGCTCCATTCGTAGGAGACATCGTCCGGCAGCGCCTTCTTGGCGATCGACTCCATCGTCGTCATCGCTTGGCCCGAACTGAAGCCGCTCGCCGCGTCGCCGACGATCGTCGCGGACGGATAGAGATTGTAGAGCGTGATGAGCGGCGGCGCCACCAGCGGGCCGATCTGCGCGACCGCGCCGATCGGGATCATTTGCTGATCCTTGTTGCGCACATAAAGATCGAGAAGATCCTCCGGGTGCAGACGGTATTTCGCATCTGCCTGCACATAGACCTGGTAGGATTGGCCGAATTTGTTGAACTGATTGACGTAGGCCGATCCAAGATAGGCGGTCAACGTCGAGAAGACGTCGCCGACCGAGACTTTCATCGTTTCCGCCCGCGCGCGATCCACATCGACGCCGACATGGGGCGCGGCGGAACGGAATGTCGTGACGACGTGCTGCAGTTGCGGATTCTCGGCGGCGGAACCGACGACGTTCCGTGTGAGTTCGTAGAGCTTTCGATAGTCGAAGCTGCCGCCCAGCAATTCGACCTGCATCTCAAAGCCGCCGGCGTTGCCGATCCCCTGGATTGGCGGCGGAACCAGCACAAACGCCTTGCCGTCCGTGACCGCCGCAAGCTCGCCCTGCAGGCGCTTGTAGATAGAGAGAAGGTCCTGACCCTTGGCCTTCTCGCGCAGGCTCCAGTCCTTGAAGATCACATAGGCGACCCCGGCGTTGGCCAGGGTGGCGCTATTATCGAGCAGGGATTGTCCGGCGATCGAGATCACATTCTCGACACCCGGCGTCGCGCCGGCGAACTTGCTGGCTTCGGCGAGCGAGGCCTCAGTTCGCTCCAGCGAAGCGCCGTCCGGGAGCTGCACGGCGATCATCGCATAACCCTGATCCTCGTTGGGGATGAAAGCGGTCGGCAAACGGGCGATGCCCAAGAAGCCAAGCGCCGCAAGCCCGAGCGCGATCAGAACCATCCATCCGCTTCGACGCACCATGAGTCCGATCAAAGCCGCATAGACGTCCTCCATGCGCTGGTAGACCGCGTTGAAGCCGCGGTAAAACCAGTTGCGCTGATCGGGCGGCGCCGGCTCGCGCAGCCACAGCGCGCATTGCGTCGGCTTCAAGGTCGCCGCGTTGATGGCGCTGATCAGTGCGGTTACGGCGATCACCAGAGCGAATTGAGCAAACATGCGGCCGGTCAGCCCCGGCATGAAGGCCGCTGGCAGAAACACCGACATGAGCACAAGCGTGATGCCGATGATCGGTCCGAACAACTCGCCCATCGCCCTGATCGCCGAATCGCGCCCCGACATGCCGCCCTCGATATATTTCGACACGCCTTCGACGATCACGATGGCGTCGTCGACGACGATGCCTATGGCGAGAACGATGCCGAACAGCGTGGAGAGGTTGATGGTGAACCCCAGCGCCGCCATTCCCGCGAAGGGCCCGATAATGGTCACCGGAACCGTCGTCGCCGGCACCAAGGTGGCGCGAAAATTCTGCAGGAAGACCAGGATCACGATCAGAACCAGAACGCCCGCCTCATAAAGGGTCATGTAAACCTCGTCGATCGAAGCCTGGACGAAGACCGTGGTATCGAAAGGAATCGAATAAGCCAGCCCTTGTGGAAAGCGCGTCGCGAGCCTCTCCATTTTCGCCTTGACCTCTTTCGCCACAGTCGGCGAATTGGCTTCCGGCGTCTGATAGATGGCGACGCCGGCGCCGGGCTGGCCGTTGAGTTTGAAATCCTGCGGATAGGTCTGTGCGCCAAGCTCGACGCGCGCCACATCCTTCAGCATGACGAGACGGCCGCCTTGCGCGGTCTGGTCCTTGACGATGATGTCAGCAAATCCCGCCGGGTCGGTCATGCGCGACTGTATGTCTACAGTGTACTGGAAATCCTGGTCCTTCGGCGCCGGCGGCATGCCGATCTGGCCAGCTGCGACCTCCTGGCTCTGCTGCTTGACGACGTCGATGACGTCCTTTGGCTGAAGCCCGAACGAATAGAGCTTTTCCGGATCCATCCAAATCCGCATGGCGTAATTGCCGGCGCCGACGACATTGACGCTTCCGACCCCGGGCAGACGGGCGAGTTCATTGACGAGATTGATGGTCGCGTAATTGCTCATGAACAAGCCGTCGTAGCGCCCGTCCGGCGAATTCAGCGTGACGATCTGAAGGATCGCCGTGTTCTTCTTTTGGATGGTGACGCCCTGCGACTGCACCGGCAATGGCAAAGACGCGAGCGCGACGGCGACGCGATTCTGCACCAGGACCTGGGCTGTATCCGGATCGGTCCCGATTTCGAAGGTCACCGTCAGCGTATAGGTGCCGTCGGCTGCGCTGGTCGATTCCATGTAGAGCATGCGGTCGACGCCATTAACCTGCAGCTCGATCGGGATGGCGACCGTATCGATCACGGTCTGCGGGCTTGCTCCCGGATATCTCGTCGTCACTTGCACGGTCGGCGGTACGACGTTTGGATATTGCGAAACCGGAAGACGGAACAAGGCGACGCCGCCAAGCAGCACCAGAACAATAGCCAGCACATTCGCGAGGACTGGGCGCTCAATGAAGAATTTCGACATCATTGCCGCCCGCTCCGGTCATCGCCGCCAGTCTCGCCGGAAGACGGCGCCTCACTCCCCATCAACCGCGGCGCCACCTTGGTCCCTGGGATGGCGCGCCAGAGCTCGCCGGTGACGACGCGGTCGTCGGCGCTTATGCCCGACGTGATGACTCGCAATGTTCCAAACAATTCGCCGAGCTGGACATAGCGCTGCTCCACGACATTGTCCTTATTCAAGACCAGCAGATAACGGCCGCCCTGATCTTCGCCCAAGGCGCGATTGGGGGCGAGCAACGCCTGCTGCGCCGTAAGCCGTCTCGGCAAGCGAATGCGAACGAAGAAACCAGGGAGCAAGCTCCGGTTCGGGTTCGGCAGGATGCCGCGGACAAGCAAAGTGCCGGTCGATGGATCAATCCCAGGAGCCACATATTCGATCGTGCCATGATAAGGAAAGCCGCCGCTTGAATCCAAGCCGACGTCGACCGGGATCTCTTCGATCTCGTTTTGGCGATATGGCGCATTTGGATCACGGCGATGCGGCGGAGCCAGCCCCGAGCCTGAAATCTGAATGAAATCCTCACCTGTGTGACCGCCGCGCCACAGGCGCGTCGCCCTCTTGCCTATTGGAGCGGCGTTTGATGGGCATCATCTGACGCCTCATCGCTTGATGCGGCCGCCGCCCGGCAAAACGGGTGAAAGAAGCGCGCGCCAATCACGCAAAAGCAAGCGCTGGCCCCCTGCCGGTTGGGCTGGCGACAGGTCGTCTCAACCCGTCGCTACTCCTGTGTCGAGATCAGACGTATCTATCGTCTCGCCGAGCGCTGCGGAGAGCTTGTTACGATCGAGCTCGCTTTCCCACGAGGAGACCACGATGGTTGCGACGCCGTTCCCGATGATATTCGTCAGGGCCCGGCATTCGCTCATGAACTTATCGACGCCAAGCAGGATCGCCATGCCAGGAACGAGAGCCGGGCTGACCGCGCCCAGCGTCGCTGCGAGCGTTATGAAGCCGGCTCCCGTAACGCCGCTCGCACCCTTGGACGTCAGCATCGCAACGGCGAGTATGGTGGCCTGCTGGCTGACCGACAGGTCGACGCCCATGGCCTGCGCGACGAACAAGGTCGCCAAGGTCATATAGATGTTGGTGCCGTCGAGGTTGAAGGAATAACCCGTCGGCACGACAAGTCCGACGACCGGCTTGGAGCAGCCGAGCCGCTCGAGCTTCTCCATGAGCGCCGGCAGCGCGCTCTCGGACGAGCTCGTGCCGAGCACGATAAGGAGCTCGGCTTTAATATAGTTCAGGAACCGGAAAATGTTGAAGCCAGCGATGCGGGCGACCGCGCCGAGGATAATGACGATGAAAATGGCCGAGGTCAGATAGAAAGTGGCGACAAGGCCGATGAGATTGCCCAGCGACGCGGGACCATATTTGCCGACCGTGAAGGCCATGGCGCCGAAAGCGCCGACCGGCGCCGCCTTCATGACGAGATTGATCACGCCGAAAACGCCATGCGCCATATCGTCGATCAAACCGACCAAGGTCTTGCCGCGTTCGCCCAGCGCCATCAAGGCGAAGCCGAACAGGATCGAAAACAACAGAACCTGCAGAACGTCGCCTTTCGCGAAGGCGCCGACAACGCTGTCTGGTATAATGTCGAGCGCGAAATCGACCGAACGCCGGGCCGCGGCCTGCTCAGCGAAGGCCTCGACCAAAGCCGGGTCCGGCTTGCCCGAGAAGCCCGCGCCTGGACGCAGCAATCCGCCGACGACGAGTCCGATCGCCAGGGCGAAAGTCGAGACGGTCTCGAAATAGACGAGCGCCTTGACCGCGACGCGTCCCACCTTCCGGGCGTCCGAGATATGGGCGATGCCAGAGACGACCGTGCAAAAGATGATCGGCGCGATCACCATCTTGATGAGCTTGACGAAGCCGTCGCCGAGCGCCTTCACCCATTCATTCGTCGCCCATTGCGGCGCAAGCCAGCCGAACAAAGCGCCGAAAACGATCGCGACGAGAACTTGTACGTAGAGAATTTTGTAGAAAGGCTTTGCCGGCCGTCTCACACGAGCGGCGGACGAGATTGCAACCATGGACATATCCTCGCCGTCGACAGCGTCCGGCTGGACGCGTCAAGAAGAGCCTTGATCATCGCCCGCCAAAGTCAAGAATGATCAGAAGGCTGCTTTAAGGGCTAGCTGCTGGAATCGACTGCGGTCTTGGCGAGCGTGCTCGGCGCCAAAGCCGCCGATCTATCGGCGACGGCTTATTTTGTCCGCGAGCATCCTGTCATTTTCGCACGCGGGCAATTTCCGCAGGGCTCTGGCGCCCACAGCTGAAGCGGAGCATATTTAAGAATTGCATGGCAAAGCGCGGCGACGTGCTTAAGTTAACGGAAATGTTGCGCCGCCCCCAAAAGGCTGATTTCTCCGGTCCTGATTATGAAAGCATCGAAACCCAAAGCCGAAGCCGGCAGGGCCGCGCCGCGCGGCGCGAAAACCCCGACGAAGTCGGCTGCGGCCGCCGTGCACACGGACATGCCCCAGCCGCCGACCGCAGGCCGCGCGATCGTGATCCGCGGCGCGCGCGAGCATAATCTCAAGAACGTCGATCTCACTTTGCCGCGCGATAAGTTCATCGTCTTCACCGGGCTCTCGGGCTCGGGAAAATCCTCGCTCGCCTTTGACACGATCTATGCGGAAGGCCAGCGCCGCTATGTCGAGTCGCTTTCGGCCTATGCGCGGCAATTTCTAGAGATGATGCAAAAGCCCGACGTCGATCAAATCGACGGGCTCTCGCCGGCGATCTCGATCGAGCAGAAGACGACATCGAAAAATCCGCGCTCCACCGTCGGCACCGTCACCGAGATCTATGATTACATGCGGCTGCTGTTCGCGCGCATCGGCGTCCCCTATTCGCCGGCGACAGGGCTTCCGATCGAAAGCCAGACCGTGAGCCAGATGGTCGATCGCGTGACCGCCTTGCCCGAACGCACCCGGCTTTATCTGATCGCGCCGGTGATCCGCGGCCGCAAGGGCGAATATCGCAAGGAGATCGCCGATTTCATGAAGCGCGGATTTCAGCGCGTGAAGATTGACGGGCAATTCTATGAGATCGCCGACGCGCCCGCGCTGGACAAGAAGCTAAAGCATGACATCGATGTGGTGGTCGATCGGATCATGGTGCGGCCCGACATAAAATCGCGGCTGTCGGAGAGCCTCGAGACGGCGCTCGAACTCGCCGACGGCATTGCGATCGCCGAATATGCCGATGAGACCGACGAAAAGGGCCGGCCGAAGCGCATCACCTTCTCGGCAAAATTCGCTTGCCCTGTGTCCGGCTTCACGATCCCTGAAATCGAGCCAAGGCTTTTTTCCTTCAACAACCCTTTCGGCGCCTGTCCTCATTGCGGCGGACTCGGAGTCGAGCAGACCGTCGACGCCGATTTGATTGTGCCAGACCCCAAGCTCACTTTGCGCAAGGGCGCGATCGCGCCATGGGCGCGCTCGACCTCGCCCTATTATCTGCAGACCCTCGAAGCCCTGGGCAAGCATTTCAAGTTTCGCCTCGATGTCCCTTTCGAGAAGCTGCCGAAACAGGCGCAAGACGTGATCCTCTACGGCTCCGGCGACGAGCCTGTGCGCTTCGCCTATGAAGACGGCATGCGCGCTTATGAGGTGAACAAGCCTTTTGAGGGCGTCATCCGCAATCTCGAACGCCGCTATCGCGAGACCGAGAGCGAGTGGTCGCGCGAGGAGATCGCCCGCTACATGACCGCGACGCCCTGCGGCGTCTGCCATGGCGACCGTCTGCGGCCGGAGGCCCTGGCGGTCAAGATCGACGGCCGCCATATCGGCGAAGTGACGGCGCTCTCCGTGCGCGCCGCGCATGGCTGGTTCGAAGCGCTCGATGGAAAGCTCGATCCGAAGCGGCGCGAGATCGCCAGCCGCGTCCTCAAAGAGATCCGTGAAAGGCTCTCCTTTCTCATCGACGTCGGCCTGGATTATCTGACCCTTGGCCGCGCGGCCGGCACCTTGTCGGGCGGCGAGAGCCAGCGCATCAGGCTCGCCTCGCAGATCGGCTCCGGCCTCACCGGCGTGCTTTACGTTTTGGACGAACCGTCGATCGGCCTGCATCAACGCGACAATGCAAGGCTGCTCGACACATTGCGGCGGCTGCGCGATCTCGGCAACACGGTGATTGTCGTCGAGCATGACGAGGATGCGATCCTCGCCGCCGATCATGTCGTCGACGTCGGGCCAGGCGCCGGCATTCATGGCGGCGAGATCGTGTCGCAAGGAACCGCCGCCGAGATCATGGCGGACAAGAATTCGCTGACCGGCCAATATTTGACAGGCGCGCGAGAGGTCGCAGCGTTGCGCCCGCGCCGCAAGCCGGAGCCCGCGCGCAAGTTGCAGATCGTCGGGGCGCATGGCAATAATTTGAAGAATGTCTCGGTCTCGATCCCGCTCGGGCTTTTCACCGGCATTACCGGCGTCTCCGGCGGCGGCAAATCGACCCTCATCATCGATACGCTCTACAAGGCGGCGGCGCGGCGGCTCAATGGCGCGGTCGAACATCCGGCGCCGCATGAACGCATTGATGGGCTCGAACAGCTCGACAAGGTGATCGACATAGATCAGTCGCCGATCGGGCGCACGCCGCGCTCCAATCCCGCCACCTACACAGGCGCCTTCACGCCGATCCGCGAATGGTTCGCGGGCCTTCCCGAAGCGAAAGCGCGCGGCTATCTACCAGGCCGCTTCTCGTTCAACGTCAAGGGTGGGCGCTGCGAAGCCTGCCAGGGCGATGGCGTGATCAAGATCGAGATGCATTTCCTGCCCGACGTTTATGTCACTTGCGACGTCTGCAAGGGCAAGCGTTACGACCGCGAAACCCTGGAAGTGAAATATCGCGACAAGTCGATCGCCGACGTGCTCGACATGACGGTCGAGGAAGCGGCGATCCTGTTCAAGGCGGTGCCTTCGATCCGCGACAAGATGGAGACGCTCGCCCGCGTCGGCCTGAACTATGTGAAAGTCGGCCAGCAGGCGAATACTTTGTCAGGCGGCGAAGCGCAGCGCGTGAAACTCGCCAAGGAGCTGTCGCGGCGCTCAACCGGACGCACGCTCTACATTCTCGACGAGCCGACGACAGGGTTGCATTTCCACGATGTCGCCAAGCTGCTCGAAGTGCTGCATGAGCTTGTCGACCAAGGCAACACGGTCATCGTGATCGAGCATAATCTTGAGGTCGTGAAGACCGCCGATTGGATCATCGACCTCGGCCCCGAAGGCGGCGACGGCGGCGGCGAGATCGTCGCGCAAGGCCCGCCCGAAGCGATCGTGAAAGAGAAAAAAAGCTACACGGGCCAGTATCTGCGCGAAGTGCTGGAGCGCCGGCCGGCAGCGAAGGGAAAGCAAGCGGCGGAATGAGCGAACGCCTTCGTAACATCAGAACGCAATCAGCAGGCCCGCGGTAGCACTGTGGATGGATGCGCTGCTCGCCAGCGTGCCGTCATAGCGGGCGAACAGATTCACCGATTGCATCGGCAAGCTGAAACGAACGCCGACGGCCGCCGCGTCCCGCGGCCAGCGTGCGCCATTGACCGTGAAGTTCGCATCCGGCGTACCTTGGAGATTTGCTTCGACGCTGCGGTTAACGTCAGCAAAATCATGCGCCCAGCCGGCGCGCGCGGAAACGCTCAAGGGCGCGGCGAGACCGAGCGGAAAGTCGTAGGTCAGTTCAGCCCCGAGCGCGCCAAGCGCCAAAGCAGCAGTGCGGCTGCTGACGTTCAGGTTAATCGCTCCGGCGCCGCCTTCGGCGAAACCGTTCTGTCCGACCACTATGCCTTGGAACGAAGCGAAGGGCGCGGCCGTCGTGCGATCGTCCAATCGGAGACGATATCCGGCCTCGGCGCGGGAGAGAAAAGCATTGTCCGCCACGTAACCAAACGCCGTGCGCGACACGCCGGGAAAGTTAATGCTGCGGCTCACTCCCGCGCTGTTGTAGGAATAGCCAACGGCGCCGTCGGCATACCATGGCCCCGCCGCATAGCCAACATATGATCCTATAGCAAATGTATCGAGGCCGCCGCTGCCGGAAAACCCAACCGCATTGAAGGCGCTGCGCGCGTAAGCCGCCGCCACGCCGGCCTGCAAAGCCGGAGAGAAGCGATAGTCGCCCCCCGCGGCAATTCCGCCGCCGCCAAAGCCCAATCCGTGCACGTCGCCATTGCCGAACAAGGCGCCGCCGCCGCCAAAGCCGCTCACCCATGGCCGCCACGCGCCGCCATCGGCCAGGCTCGTAAAGTCACGCGCCAAATGCGTCTGATCGCGCAATACGTCGAGGAACATCCGCCCGACGCCGATCGCCACCGATGGCGCATCGGCATAGATCTCGCCGTCGAGCTGCGCCAAAGCCGTGCGGAGGGGACCGGGCGCGCCGATATTGAGGAGGTCAAGCGCGTTGTAAACAGAGTCCATATCGGTGAACAAGGGCGGCGGTGTAGCGTGATCGAGAGCGGTCGCGACCGCGCCCGCGTTGCCGCCGCCAGCGCGCGGCGCATAGGCTAGGGCGTAGGCGCCGACGG